>NZ_JBPDVF010000012.1:0-65392 GCF_051851515.1 Lonepinella sp. BR2271
AAGCTCGGGTAAAACCGACCCGAAAGACGCTCAACGTCTTGCGGCTTACGCTTGTATGCTAGACTCTCAAGGCGAAAGCGAAGTGTATTTGCACCGCATTTTATCGCCTGAAGAAATTGAGCTTCAAGCCTTGGTTACTCGCCATCAGCAGTTGGTTGAAATGCGTGTTATGGAGAAAAACCGTCTCCACACAGTGCATAAAAGCCAACGGCATAACGTACAAAATGTCATCGATTATCTTGACGAACAAATTCGTGCGTTAGAAAAAGATATTGATAAGATGAACGATCATTTTAACGATCAAACCGAAAAATTTATCAACATCAAAGGTGTCGGACGCAAAACCGTTGCCGTGCTGATGGCGTGTTTGCCAGAGCTAGGAAAGGTGTCAAACAAAGCTATAGCTGCCTTGGCGGGCGTTGCTCCCTATCCTAAAGATAGTGGAAACCTACAAGGCAAACGTCATTGCCGTGGTGGTCGAGCGTTACCACGCAGTACGCTTTATATGGCAACACTTTGTGCCGTGCGACACGAACCCGCGTTCAAACATTTTTACGAACGACTGCTAGAAAAAGGCAAATCCAAAAAATGTAGTTTAGTTGCCTGTATTCGTAAAATGATCGTCATCATCAATACCCTGTTGAAAACAGGGCAAAAATGGGACGCTGAACGTTATTTATTAACAGCTTAAAAAATGAGCAATTAGTGAGTTAACACGGTTGCTACAATATTAATATAAAATTCGAACATAGCCAGAAAAGAGATAACAGAATGACAAAATTAACTCATATCAATCAAAACGGTGAAGCCAATATGGTGGACGTGTCGGCGAAACAAGATACGGTACGAGAAGCACGAGCAGAAGCCTTTGTGACAATGTCACCTGAAACCTTGGCAATGATTGTTAATGGTAATCACCACAAAGGGGATGTGTTTGCCACCGCTAGAATTGCAGGGATTCAAGCCGCCAAACGGACGTGGGAATTGATTCCTTTATGTCATCCGTTATTGCTGTCAAAAGTCGAAGTGAATTTAACCGCACTTCCCGAGCAAAATCAGGTGCGGATTGAAAGCCTATGTAAACTCACGGGCAAAACAGGCGTGGAAATGGAAGCCTTAACCGCTGCAAGTGTGGCGGCGTTGACGATTTACGATATGTGCAAAGCAGTGCAAAAAGATATGATTATTTCAGGCGTGCGTTTATTGGAAAAGTGCGGTGGAAAATCGGGGAATTTTAAGGCGGAATAATGCTAAAGATTTTATTTTTTGCTCAAACTCGAGAACTGGTGGGTGTGGATCAGTTGGAACTGAACGCCGAATTTGACACTGCAGAAAGCGTGCGCCAGCATTTGGCTCAACAAGGCGATAAATGGGCATTGGCGTTACAAAAGGGCAAGTTACTGGTGGCGATTAATCAAACCTTGCTACCGTTAGAAAGTGCGGTTAAATCAGGCGATGAAATTGCGTTTTTTCCGCCAGTGACGGGGGGGTAAGCGATGGACGATATTTTAATTACAGTACAAGAACAACCCTTTGATCAAAATGCGGTGTATCGTTGGTTATCGGAACAACATAGCGTCGGTGCAACCACGATTTTTGTGGGCAAAGTGCGGGAAATGAATTTGGGTGACAAGGTGTCGAGTTTATATTTAGAACATTACCCCGCCATGACTGAAAAAGCGCTACATGAAATCGTACTAGCCGCCAAACAACGTTGGAATTTGCAACGGATCGCCGTGATTCACCGTGTAGGCTTGCTGCATACAGGAGATGAAATCGTGCTAGTTGGCGTGAGTACCGCTCACCGTAGTGATGCTTATGCGGCGAATGAATTTATAATGGATTACCTGAAAACCAAAGCGCCTTTTTGGAAAAAAGAGCAGACGGAACAAGGGGAACGGTGGATTGAGGGGCGTGAAAGTGATCTAGTTGCGGTGGATAAGTGGTGATAAAATTAGCCCTGTGTTTTTATTTTCAGGAAACAAGGCAAAATCGGGGGTGTGCTTTCTTTTTGATTACTTTTGCTTTGCACAAGCAAAGAAAAAGTAAGTCGCCCCAAGGGCGAAATTCAACCCTTTAGCCATCTAAACGTCTAAAAATTCTTGACAATTCCCCCCATAATCGGTAGTTTATAACCACTTTATTCAATATTATCTCTAAGGTATTCATGGCTGTACAAAAAGTTACCTTGTTTGAGCAAGAGCCGTTAAAACTCGTGTTTGGTGGACAGCTTGAGCAGATTGAAGTTGCTTACCAAACTTACGGTAAATTAAATGCCGATAAGAGTAATGCGATTTTGTTATGTCATGCTTTAACTGGAGATGCGGAACCCTATTCTATGGACCCTCATGCTGCGGGTTGGTGGCAGAGTTTTATGGGGAAAGGGTTGGCCTTTGATACAGAGAAATATTTCTTTATTTGTTCCAATGTGTTGGGTGGCTGTAAAGGCACAACAGGGCCTGCGTCAATCAATCCGCAAACGGGTAAGCCTTATGGTAGCCAATTTCCCAATGTGATTGTACAAGACATTGTGCGAGTACAAAAAGCCTTACTTGATTATCTCGGGATTACGCATTTACATGCGGTGGTCGGCGGATCTTTTGGCGGTATGCAAGCCACACAATGGGCAGTGTATTATCCTGATTTTGTGGATAATGTGGTGAATCTTTGTTCCTCTTTAACCTTTAGTGCGGAGGCCATTGGCTTTAATCATGTCATGCGCCAAGCGATTTTGAATGATCCTAATTTTAAGGGCGGGGATTATTATGACAGCGAACCGCCCGCTAAAGGATTAGCCATTGCACGGATGTTGGGCATGCTAACCTATCGTACCGATGTACAGTTAGCCAAAGCCTTTGGACGCGCCACCAAAGCCGAGGGGCAATATTGGGGCGATTGGTTTCAAGTGGAAAGCTATTTGACTTATCAAGGGAAAAAATTCCTTGAGCGCTTTGACGCCAATAGTTATTTGCATTTATTGCGGGCCTTGGATTTATACGATCCCGCTGTAGGTTTTGACAATATTAAAACCGCCTTAGCACGGATTAAGGCTCGTTATACTTTGGTGGCGGTGACCAATGATCAGTTATTTAAAATAAATGATTTACATAAAAGCAAAGCCTTATTAGAACAAGCACAGGTAAATTTGCAATATTTTGAATTTGCTTCGGATTATGGGCATGATGCGTTTTTAGTGGATTATGATATGTTCGACAGCAAAATTCGGGCTGGCTTGGAAAATGCCAATGCTCCCCCAACTAGTATAATGATTGATTTTATGATATAACTAGGCTAACAGTAGTTAGCCTTTTATTTTGGGAAAAAACATGCTAAATACCACCGCACTTACCCTTAAATCCACCCCTTTAACCAAAACCACGCTGATTGAGGCCTCCGCCGGAACCGGCAAGACCTACACCATGGCGAGCTTGTATATTCGTTTGCTATTGCAAGTGGGTGAACATAATTTTTCTCGTCCATTGTCAGTGGAAGAAATCTTAGTCGTGACCTTTACCGAAGCCTCGACGCAAGAGTTAAAAGAACGTATTCGTCAGCGAATTCATTTATCCAGAAAACAGCTAATGGCCTATCAAGTCACGCCGGATAAGGCCGTGTTTAAGGATAATCAAGCATTAGCGGAAGTGGTTGACTATATTGATGATATGGATCTTGCCATCCAACGCTTGCGTTTAGCGGAACAAAATATGGACTTGGCGTCGATTTATACGATTCATGGTTTTTGTCGCCGTATGTTAATGCAATATGCCTTTCATTCGGGGATTCAGTTTGAATTAGAATTGGTTAAAGACGAAACCCTATTATTAAAGCGTTTTGCCAATGAAGTGTGGCGTGAAAATTTTTATTCTTTGCCTCTGGTGTCCACTCTTTTTATTCAGCAACACTTCATATCGCCTCATTTTGTGATGTTTACGGAGGAAAATGGGAAACGTTCAGGGTTTAATTTAAGTCGGTATGTGGGGCGAGATAGCTTAGCGGTTAAGCACATTCCTCCAGCCTTGTTGCGTCTTTCGCTTGCTGATTTTCTTGAGCAGCAGCTCTATCCTAAGTTACAGCAAATTCAGCAATTAAAAGAACAATGGCAAAAAAGTGCGGTGGAAATTCGTCGATTAATTGAGGATGAGTTAGCGAAAAAATATGGCAAGGGTGAGAACAAACGGTTAAAACGCGCGAATTTTAAATCTAATCATGTGCCAAATTGGTTAAATCAAATGGAAAGTTGGGCGAATGATGATTATCAGTTGGATTTTCCAGATTGTGTGAAATATTTTTCACAACAAAATTTAAATACGATTTATGTAGAAGAGGGCGCAGAACCTATATCACATCCTCTTTTTAGTCGAGTAGATGAGATCAATAATCTTGACTTCACTCAGGAGCAGAACCTCATTTTGTATCATTTTTTGCAAGCGTTAAACCAAAAAATAACCGCGTATAAGTTAGATCATACAGAAAAAGGGTTTAATGATTTATTACGATTGTTGCGTGATGCGTTACGTGGTGAACAAGGGGAGGAATTGGCGCAGTGCATTCGTCAACAATATCCTTTTGCTATGATTGATGAATTTCAAGATACCGATAATCAGCAATATCAAATTTTTGCGAAGATTTACCAAAGCCAAGCCGATTGCGGTTTTATTATGATTGGCGATCCGAAACAGGCCATTTATAAATTCCGTGGCGCGGATATTTTTACTTATTTACAAGCTAGTCAGCAAGCACAACAACGTTTTACACTCGAAAAAAATTATCGTTCCAATGGTGCATTAATAGAAGCCATTAATCAACTGTTTGATTTCCCAAATCCGTTTATTTATCAAGACATTGCTTTTCATCCGGTGGGCGAGGGAAGTCGTCAAGCGGATTTTCTTTTCCAAGGTGAAAAACAAGCCCCTTTTGCGTTTTATTTAGGGGCTATGCAAAATGATAACAAAGACGAAAGCCAAATATTATTTGCTGAAACCTGTGCCAATGCCATTGCGCAATGGCTAAAAAGTGCGGATAAAAATACCGCAGTTTTTGTGAAAGAAGCGCAACAAAGCAAGGTGCAGGATAATGATATTGCAGTGTTAGTAGAAAATTGGCGAGAGGCGGAATTAATTCAACAAAGTTTACGCAAACGTGGCATTGCGTCTGTGTATTTGTCAGATAAAACCAACGTATTTGACAGTGATGAGGCGGTGGAATTAAGCCGAATTTTACAGGCTTGTTTACATCCGCAACATACCCAAAGGATTTTAAATGCCTTGTCGACCAGTTTGTTTGCCTTTAGTGCCTCTGAAATCAATCAAATCAAACAGCAAGATCGCTTATTGGAGCAGTGGGCAAATCGGTTTGAGCTTTATCGTCGCAGTTGGTTACATCAGGGCGTATTGGCCATGCTGTATCAGCTCTTTTTGTATAGCGATGAAAATCAGCCTAGCCTGTTAGAAAAAATTAAGGCCATGCCAAATGGTGAACGTCGGGTGACGAATTTATTGCATTTGAGCGAATTGTTACAACAAGCCACGCCAAAACAAGAAAGCGAGGCCAGTTTATTACGTTGGTTTGAGTTACAAATTCAAAATAAACAAGATCGTGATGATGAACAACAATTACGGCTCGAAAGTGAAAATCAGTTGGTGAAAATTGTCACCATTCATAAATCCAAAGGCTTGGAATATGGCTTGGTGTGGTTGCCGTTTATCGCGTTTTCGGCGATTAAAGCGGATCAGATAAAGACATATCATGATGAACAAGATAAACAGGAATATTGGGATATACAAGAACAGCAAACGGCGCAAACACGTCAAGAACAAATGGCTGAAAAAATGCGTTTGTTGTACGTGGCATTAACGCGGGCGAAATATCAGGTCAACATTGCGTTACCTTTGACTTTGCGAGAGGATTGGTGTGCGATTGGCTATGCGTTAACTCAAGGTGAGATGGGCTTAAATGAAAAAATAAATACTGCCTATGATAGCCAAATGTTATTAACGGATTTACAACAAAAATGGGGACAGGATAAGTTACAAATTACCCCGATTGGCGAATTGGAATTATCTGAAAAAACTGAATTGACAGCAATATCGCCATCTGATCATTTAACGCCAGCAACCTTTGAGACGGAGATTGAACGCAATTGGCGCGTGGAAAGTTTTACGGGGTTATTGAGAAATCATCAACAAAATGCAGGATCTTCCGTGAAAACGCCATTATCTTCAGGGATACATACAGAAAGTGCGGTGAAAAATAATTTCCTTTTTGATGGTGTGAAAGATAATGATCAGTTGGTGCAAGCGCATGAGTTAGCAACCTTGGATAGAACAACGGTTTGGCAAGATTATCCTGCTCAACGCGCGCCGGTAGATTTTCCCTATGGGGCAAAAGTAGGGACGGTGTTACATAGCTTTTTGGAGAAAATCAATTTTAACCAAGCCGTATCACCTGAACTGGCAGCAAAATATTGTCAACGCTTGGGATTAGATGAAAGTTGGCAAGCGCCATTTATGCAATGGATATCACGCATATTACAGACGCCATTGTTAGCGGACGGTTTTTCATTGGCGCAATTAGCCCCGAAAGATGGCTTAAAAGAACTGCAATTCTATTTTAATTTGCACCGCACTTTTGATGTTAAGGCTTTTAATCATGCGTTAGAAAAACATCACCCATATTGGCAAAACCCATGGCAATTTGATGAAATTCAAGGCATGTTACGTGGCTTTATTGACTTGGTTTTTCGTTATCAAGGCAAATACTATATTGTGGATTATAAATCCAATTTATTGGGTAAATCACCACAAGATTATCAACCTGATCAGTTAGTTAAGATCATGCAGCAAGAACATTATGATCTGCAATATGTGCTTTATGTGTTGGCCTTAAATCGTTATTTACGTTTACGTGATCCGGATTATGATTATGAAACCCATTTCGGTGGAGTGATCTATACTTTCTTACGGGGAATGAACGGCGAAACCACCTCTGGTGTCTTTTTTGATCGACCAAAGGCAGACTTAATTTCAACATTGGAGGCCTTATTCCATGCTTAATTTATTATTTACCCTTTGCCAACAGCAACATATTAGCCAAGCGGATTATTATTTTGCTAAATTGATTGCCGATAAACAGCAAGGTTTGGGTTATTCAGACCCCCAACAGCAATTGGCTATTTTATTGGCAGCACTTTGCCAACATAGCTTATCGCAAGGGAATACTTGTTTGTTTTTAGATCAGGATTTAGCCCATCATTATTTTGGTTTGCGTTCGGTTAAAGATGAACATCATGTGGATTATATCGCTCAAATTGAGCAAAAAATTGACCATTTGCCGTTATCACAATGGGCCGAAGTATTGCAAGATCATGTGGCTTTTACGCTCAATCCAACGGAAAAAATCGCACCGCTTGTGTTGCAACATAATGCGCTTTATTTTTACCGCACTTGGCAAGATGAATATCGTTTAGCCGACTATATAAAAAGTGCGGTGAAAAATACCGCAGATCTTGATACTGCAAAAATTAAGCAGAGTCTACAACGTTATTTTGGTGACGTTGGGGCGAATACGAATTGGCAAAAAATCGCTGTAGCGGTGGCGTTACGACAATCTTTTTGTGTGATTTCTGGCGGGCCGGGTACCGGCAAAACCTATACGGTGGCACGTTTATTGGCGGTACTGCAACAATTACATCAAGGCCAATTAAAAATTGGTTTAGCTGCGCCCACGGGGAAAGCAGCGGCACGATTAAGTGAGAGTATTTCGGCGGAATTTAATCCGAAAAAGGAAGATAAGGAGAAAGGCATTTTCCCCACGTTGTTAAAACAAGATGGCTTATTTGAAAAAATGCCAACCTCAGCACAAACCTTACATAGCTTACTGGGCGTACGACCTTTTACAGAGCAGACAAAATATCATGCGCAACAGCCCTTGCCTTATGATGTTTTAATTATTGATGAAGCCTCAATGATTGATTTATCTTTGATGAATAAACTGAGATCTGCTCTTGCGCCGCATTGTAAATTGATTTTATTAGGCGACAAGGATCAGCTTTCTTCCGTGGAAGCCGGTGCGATTTTAGGGGAACTAGGGGAATTTTTAGGGCTGTATTTTGATCCGCAACGACAAAAAAAGATCGCTTGTTACGATCAAGATTTTACCGATTATTTAACCGAGGTGACAGGGGAAAAATTAGTCGTCAGTAAAACGCCATTATCACCGATTTCCCGTTGTCTATGTTATTTGCCAGACAGCCGTCGTTTTGATGAGCATTCGGGCATTGGCCATTTAGCCACCGCCGTGAATAATATTGCGCCCACTTGTGGTGAAAAAAGTTGGGCGTTATTTCAACAAGAGTTTGACGAAGGTCAACTACATGTGGTGGAATTTTCATCTTCAATAGCAACGGATGAAAAGGCCTTTATGCAAGATTGTGTGCGACCTGTAGTGCAAAGTGCGGTGCAAAATTATCGAGATTATTTAGCATATTTACAGCAACATTCGTCACCATTAGAGAATTCAGATTATCAAGTTTTATTTGAGAAATTTAATGCCGTGCGTCTTTTAACGGCTTTGCGAGGCGGTGAATTGGGTGTGGAAAAACTGAATCAGCGGATTGCCTATGCCTTACAACAAGCTGGGCTAGTGAGTTTTAAAAATGAACGAGATTGGTATTTGGGTAAACCGATAATGATTACGCAAAATGATCGTAATGTGAATTTAGCTAATGGCGATATTGGCATTTATGTGGGGAATAATCAGGTCTGTTTTGATAGTTTGGATAAGCAAGGAAAATACCGTTTGATTTCTCGCCATCGAATCCCCGTGCAATATGAGCCAGCTTATGTGATGACGGTACATAAATCACAGGGATCTGAATTTAATCATACCTTGTTGGTGTTACCGCCGAATAATACGCCAGTATTAAGCAAAGAATTGATTTACACTGCCATTACTCGAGCCAAAAAAGAATTTACGGTATTTTCTAGTAAAGCCGTGTGGCAAACAGCAGTACAGCGAAAAAGCAAGCGCCAATCGGGTTTAAAATTTGTTTTGGATCAATAAATTGTAATAAAATCGGTAAAAACCGCCAAAAACTTGCGTTAGCGCAATAACGCTTTGGGTAAGTTGCCTTACAATCGTTTCCGTTTTATCGGAAAAGGATGTAGTTATGAGTAGTTTTTTTGTAACAGGTACAGACACCAATGTGGGAAAAACCGTGGCAACGCGGGCAATTATTCAGGCGTTACAAGCGCAAAATATTGAAGTTGTGGGCTATAAACCGATTGCTTGTACGCAAGATGATGAAGTCGTAGAAAATGATGTGGTACAAGAGGGGGATTATGGCGCAGAGGACAATGCGGATGTATTAACCTTGATGAAAACCACGCAGCAAGCGGTGAGCTATCGAGATATTAATAGTTATACCTTTGGGCATACCATGCCGTTGTTTACGGATCAGGGGGAGCAAATCCAACTGGAAAAAATTAACCAAGATTTAGATCGCTTAAATCAACGCTATCAAACCGTGGTGGTGGAGGGCTGTTTTGGTTGGTTGTCACCGATTAATAAGCATTTTAGCTTTGCCGATTGGGTAGTGACACATCAAATGCCTGTGGTATTGGTGGTGGGGATTAAAGAAGGGTGCATTAACCATACCTTGTTAACGGTGCAATCGCTGATGAATCTCGGCGTGCCGTTAATTGGTTGGATTGCCAATCGGATTAACCCGTGTTTGGGGCATTATGCGGAAATGATTGATACCTTGTGTGAAAAAATTGAGGCGCCGTTATTAGGGGAAATTCCCTATATTTATAAGCCCGAAACCCAAGATGTGGGAAAATATATGACCAATATTGAGCGTTTAACTTATTTTAAAACAGAATGGGTGAGATAATTTCTCATTTTCCGATAATATACTCAACTGATAATATACTCAACCGATAGCGATTTATGCTGTCGGTTTTTTATTTGTCGTGTTAAATTGCAAAAATTTCACTGATCACGACTTAAATTCTGATATTTCGTGCTTTGTTAATAAATTGTTATGCTATACTTTGAAAAAAGAAACTAATCATATTGAGAGGAATGCTTTATGCAACAAAAAACTTTTTTTGGGCATCCTTATGCGTTGTCTAGCTTGTTCCATGTTGAATTATGGGAACGTTTTTCATTCTATGGGATGAAAGCCATTTTATTCCTGTATTTGTATTATGAATACAGTCAAGGTGGTTTAGGAATAGATAAAAATATTGCGGGCGGGATTGTGGGTGCCTATGGCGGAAGTGTTTATCTTTCTTGTTTAGTCGGTGGTTGGGTGGCTGACCGTGTGCTAGGCGCAGAAAGAACCTTGTTCTATTCGGGTATTGTGGTGATGCTAGGGCATCTTATATTAGCCCTTGTTTCTGGATTAGAAGGGCTGATAGTCGGAATGATTTTGATTGCATTAGGTAGTGGTGGCGTGAAAACCACAGCCAGTGCAACCTTGGGATCTTTATATGAAACGGATGATACACGTCATATGCGAGATGCGGGCTTTTCCATTTTCTATATTGCGATTAATATTGGCGCGTTATTAGGTCCGTTGTTTACAGGCGTATTGCAAGAATTCTGGGGTTTCCATTATGGTTTTGGCGTCGCCGCCGTGGGGATGGCTTTGGGATTGATTATATATTCTCGGGGACGTAAAAATCTACCACAACGTCCCGTACCTAATCCGTTAAATCAAAAAGAGAAAAAACAAGCGGGTTTATCTTGGCTCGGTCTGGTTGCCATTGTCGCTGCCGCTATTTTTTCTGGTTTCCTCACTTTGCAAAATTTCCCCCAAATATTGTTAATTTGTGTGATTTGCTTAACTATCGGTTATTTTGTCCGTTTGCTCATCAGTCGTGATGTGGAAAATAAAGGCAATATTGTGGCGTTTATTCCGTTATTTATCATCATTAGCATTTTCTGGTCTTTATGGGCACAGTTTGATACGGCTATGATTTTGTATTTTGAACAAACAATCGATCGCAATATTTTCGGTTTTTCCATGCCTATTGCATGGTTAGGTTCATTACAAGGTCTATGGGTGATCATGTTAGCCGGTTTACTCGCGACACTTTGGACAAAATTGGGCGATAAACAGCCGAAAACGCCAATGAAATTTGTGATTTCCATGTTATCACTTGGTATCACGTATTTTGCTTTTTCTTTTATGGTGTCAGCGCAAGGTACGAGTTTCTTGTTGTTCTTTTTCTTTATTTTATTGATTACTATCAGCGAGTTGTTGTTAAGCCCAGTCTCTTTATCTTTGGCCACCAAAATTGCACCGAAAAATTTCCAAGCCTCCATGGTCGCCTTGACCTTTTTATCTTATTCGCTAGGTTTTACTTTAAGCGGTGTGATCTTTAAAAATGGCTTTGATGAAAACGATCCGACGAGTTTCTATGAAATGATTGGCGGGATTGGATTAGTGACTGCCGTCATCTTGTTATTATTGGTTCCGACGCTTAATCGTTTACTAAAAGGTAAGGATTAATTTAGGGCTTGTTGATTGTTAAAGAGAGCAAATTTGCTCTCTTTTTTGTTTATCGCTATAAAATATACAGAAAAATGACAAATTCTATTAAAAATCACGTGATTTTTTAATAAGTTAATATTATCATTAAGCGTATTTTTGAAAAACACATTAAATTTAAGAAGGGTAGGTATGCAAAACCTTAAAGAGATTACGGAACAGGCTCGGGTAGCCTTGGATGAATTACAGGATAAAGGCTTAGAGGCATTAGAAAATTTCCGTGTAGAATATTTTGGTAAAAAAGGACATTTTACTCAGTTAATGCAAGGGTTGCGTGATGTGGCCGCTGAAGAACGTCCTGCCGTGGGGGCGAAAATTAATGAAGCCAAACAGGCTATTTTAGATCATTTAAATGCGAAAAAAGAGCAGTTGGAACAAGCCGTATTAAATGCCAAATTAGAACAAGAACGTGTGGATGTCAGTTTACCGGGTCGCAAAGTTGAAACGGGTGGCTTGCATCCTGTGGCGATTACCATTGAGCGTGTAGTGAAGTTTTTCTCTGAATTAGGTTTCTCCGTGGAAAGTGGACCAGAAGTGGAAAGCGATTATTATAACTTTGACGCCTTGAATATTCCAAAACATCACCCCGCACGCGCCGATCATGATACGTTCTGGTTCAATCCCGAATTGTTATTACGTACCCAAACTTCTGGCGTGCAAATTCGCACCATGGAGAAAATGCAACCACCAATTCGAATTATGGCGCCAGGTCGGGTTTATCGTAATGACTACGACCAAACCCATACGCCAATGTTCCATCAGATTGAATTATTGTATGTGGATAAAAAAGCCAATTTCACCGAATTAAAAGGCTTATTACATGATTTCTTACGGGCATTTTTCGAAGAAGATCTACAAGTGCGTTTCCGTCCCTCTTATTTCCCGTTTACCGAGCCATCTATTGAAGTGGATATTATGCGCCAAAATGGCAAATGGTTAGAAGTCTTAGGTTGCGGCATGGTACATCCAAATGTCTTGCGTAATGTGGGGATTGACCCAAATGAATACAGCGGTTTCGCGGTGGGGATGGGTGTAGAGCGTTTAACCATGTTGCGCTACAACGTGACGGATTTACGTTCATTCTTTGAAAACGATCTGCGTTTCTTGAAACAGTTTAAATAGGAAAACAATTAAATGAAGATAAATAAATTAGTCACATTAGGTGTTTTAAGCCTATTTTCCACCGCACTTTTCGCGGTTAATAAGGGCGACTCGCCAAAAGTCTCTCATTTGCCAGCGCATCCGCAAAAAGAACCCATGGCTGCGTTGTTTGTATTGGACACTTCTGAGAAAACCCCTAAATTAATGGAAGGTACTCAGTTGTCACGCCATAAACCACGCAAACTGTGTTTTTCCTTGACCAATGTTAATCCGCAGGCAGAAAATCGTTTGGTGGAATATTTGGGTTCACCTGCACCGATAAAGGTAAAAACCTTGCCTAGCTCACAAGTTAAAGCAGAAGATGATAGCCAAACGCATTTCTTGATTTTTACGCCAGTGAAACAAGCGGAATTTAACAATAATGAATATGTGCGTTGTTGGATTTTTGATACCAGTGACCCTGTGGGGAAATATAATTTTGAAATTCAGTTTAATGACACTGTATTTAAAGGCTTATCCTTTGAAGTATTGAAATAAGAGAGAAGAATAGATGAAATTTAGTGAACAATGGGTCAGAGAATGGGTAAATCCTGCCATTACCACCGAACAATTATGCGACCAGATTACCATGCTAGGTTTAGAAGTGGATGGCGTGGAAAGTGTTGCGGGCGAATTTAGCGGTGTAGTTGTTGGGGAAGTGGTTGAATGCGCACAACATCCTGACGCAGATAAATTACGTGTGACCAAAGTCAATGTGGGCGGCGAACGTCTATTAGATATTGTTTGCGGGGCGCCAAACTGTCGTCAAGGCTTAAAAGTCGCCTGTGCAACAGAGGGGGCGGTATTACCCGGTGGTTTTAAAATTAAGAAAACCAAATTACGTGGTCAACCCTCCGAGGGGATGTTATGTTCTTTCAGTGAACTTGGTATTACAGAAGATCATAGTGGCATTATTGAATTGCCGGCTGATGCACCAATAGGGACTGATTTACGTGATTATTTACAATTAAATGATCAAGCGATTGAAATTAGTTTAACCCCAAACCGTGCAGATTGTTTGAGTATTGCGGGGATTGCTCGTGAGCTTGGTGTGGTCAATAAACTGGCGGTAAATGCACCGCAGTTTGCTAAAGTGCCAGTGACGATCAGCGATAAAGTTGAAATTAAGGTATCCGCCCCCGAGGCTTGCCCTCGTTATTTATTGCGTGCCGTGAAGAATGTCAATGTCAAAGCCGCTACACCAATGTGGTTAAAAGAAAAGTTACGCCGTTGTGATATTCGTTCTATCGATCCGATTGTAGACATTACAAACTACATCCTACTTGAACTTGGTCAACCTATGCACGCTTTTGATGCGGAAAAAGTGACGCAACCATTTGATGTGCGTATGGCCAAAGAGGGGGAGCAATTAGTCTTATTAGATGGTTCAACAGCAACCTTACAACCCAATACGTTAGTGATTGCCGATCAAACCGGTCCTTTAGCCATGGCGGGGATTTTTGGTGGTCAAACCAGTGGCGTAGATGCGGAAAATACAAAAGATGTGATTTTAGAGGCGGCTTTCTTTAATCCTTTAGCGATTACTGGACGTGCTAGACAATATGGCTTACACACCGACAGCTCACACCGTTTTGAACGTGGCGTTGATTTTGAGTTAGCTCGTCAAGCCATGGAACGAGCCACAGCCTTATTGATTGAAATTTGTGGCGGTCAAGCGGGTGAAATTTGCGAAGTGGCAAGTGAGGCAGATTTGCCGAAAGTCAAACAGGTTCAATTACGTCGTGAGAAATTAGACAGCTTATTGGGGCATTATATTGATAATGATACGGTTACTGATATTTTCCAACGTTTAGGTTTTGCGGTGAGTTTTGCCAATGATGTTTGGACGGTCACCTCAACCAGCTGGCGTTTTGATATTGAAATTGAAGAAGATTTAGTGGAAGAAGTGGCACGTATTTACGGCTATAATGAAATTCCGAATAATTCACCGTTAGCCCATTTAAAAATGCGTGAACATCATGAGGCAGAGGTGGATGTATCTCGCTTAAAAACCGCGTTAGTGGGAAATGATTTCTATGAGGCGATTACATACAGCTTTGTGGATCCGAAAATTCAGCAATTATTACACCCCGATCAACCAGCGTTGATTCTACCGAATCCGATTTCGGTGGAAATGTCGGCCATGCGTGTTTCCTTATTAACAGGCTTGCTCGGGGCGGTATTGTATAATCAAAACCGTCAACAAAACCGCATTCGTTTATTTGAATTAGGTTTACGTTTTATTCCAGATGAAAAAGCCGAATTTGGTGTGCGTCAAGAACGTGTATTTAGTGCCGTGATGACGGGGGCGCGTTTAAATGAACATTGGGCGAGTAAAGCAGAAACTGCGGATTTCTTTGATCTAAAAGGGTATTTAGAAAATCTTTTATCCTTGACGGCTTATGCAAATGAGGTTAAATTTATCGCTAAAGCTTTCCCAGCATTTCACCCTGGCCAATCGGCAGCGATTGTATTGCATGGTGAAGAAATCGGCTTTATCGGGCAAATTCACCCAAGTATTGCACAAAAAATTGGCTTAAATGGTAAAGCCTTTGCTTGTGAAATTTTGGTGGATAAAATTGCACAACGTAAAGTGGCCGTGGCGAAAGAGATTTCAAAATTCCCAGCCAACCGTCGTGATTTAGCCTTAGTGGTGGAAAATCATGTGGCTGCCAGTGATGTGCTTGAGGTGTGTCGCACGGTAGCGGGTGAAAAACTGACTGGCGTGAATTTATTTGATGTTTACCAAGGTCAAGGGGTGCCAGAGGGGTATAAGAGTCTGGCGATTAGCTTAACCATTCAAGACACTGAAAAAACCTTGGAAGAAGATGATATTAATGCGGTGATTTCTGTTGTATTAACCGAATTAAAACAACGTTTTAATGCTTACTTGAGAGATTAATTATGACATTGACAAAAATTGAAATTGCAGAAAACCTCATTGACAAATGTGGATTAACCAAACCCGAAGCAAAAGAATTTGTAGAAGGTTTTTTTGAGCAAATTCGTGTTTTCTTAGAAAGCGGCGAAGATGTAAAATTATCGGGTTTTGGTAATTTTGAATTACGTGATAAATCCACTCGCCCAGGACGTAATCCTAAAACCGGCGAAAGCGTACCGGTTTCAGCACGTCGTGTGGTGGTGTTTAGACCGGGTCAAAAACTACGTGCTCGAGTAGAAAAAGCAAAACCAAAAGGTTAAACTTTATGCGAAAAGCCGTTCATTTTGCTGATGAATGGCTTTAACACAACGTTAACGCAAAATAATAAAAAGGAAGATCGATGAACTATTCTCAGCGATTAGGTTTTCTATTCTTATTAATCCCCTTATTTTTAACAGGGTGTTCTTCATCTTCGCCATTTTCTTCTGCCGATAAAGAAGATTATGACGGGATTAATTATAAAGGTCAGTTAAATGACCCGATCATGGTGATCACCTTATTAAGCGAACAACAGCGAGAATGGGCGGGAGTACCTTATTTATTAGGTGGAAATACCCGATCGGGTGTGGATTGCTCAGGATTTACCCGCACGACGTTTAAAGACCGTTTTAACATTCAGCTTCCTCGAACAACAAAAGAACAATCTCATTATGGGAAAAAAGTGCCTCGTTCACAAATTCAAACAGGCGATTTAGTGTTCTTTAAAACAGGGCGAGGGCCTTTCGGCTATCACGTGGGCATTTACGTGAAAGAAGATAAATTTTTACATGCGTCAACCAAAGGTGGGGTGATTTATTCCTCATTAAACAGCCCTTATTGGACCAAGGTATTTTGGCAAGCTCGCCGAATTTAAGGGATAACGTTATTCGTGATATTTCCTAAATTTTGACGTCATTGTCATTTATTATTACATTTGCTTTATTTGGACATTCTTATGCAAGCTAAATACAGAAAAAATTATCGTACTCCCGATTTTACTATTCAACACATTTCTCTTGATTTTCAATTAGATCCCGTTCATACCGTGGTCACGGCGGTTAGCCAAGTGGTGCGTTTAAATCCAGAATCCACCAGCTTACGTTTAGACGGACATAGCTTTCAATTTGCCAGTATTAAATTAAATGGCACTGATTTTACCGCCTATCAACAAGATAAAGAAAGTCTAACCTTAGATTTAAGCGAACTAAGTGCTGAAAGTGCGGATCAATTTACGCTAGAAATTGTGACGTATTTGGTGCCATCAGAAAATACCTCATTACAAGGCTTGTATCAATCGGGGGATGGCATTTGTACACAATGTGAAGCAGAGGGGTTCCGTCAAATAACCTATATGCTTGATCGTCCTGATGTCTTAGCTCGTTATGATGTCACCATCACCGCAGATAAAAGCAAATATCCGTATTTATTATCTAATGGTAACCGCATTGCACAAGGGGATTTAGATGATGGTCGTCATTGGGTGCAATGGCAAGATCCCTTCCCGAAACCTTGTTATTTATTTGCCTTAGTAGCGGGAGATTTTGATTTATTACAAGACCATTTTGTCACCAAAAGTGGCCGTGATGTGTTGCTTGAATTGTATGTGGACCGTGGCAATTTAAATCGTGCCGAGTGGGCCATGCAAAGCCTGAAAAAATCCATGAAATGGGATGAAGATCGCTTTGGGTTAGAATATGATTTAGATATTTACATGATTGTGGCGGTGGATTTCTTTAATATGGGTGCCATGGAAAATAAAGGCTTGAATGTATTCAACTCGAAATTTGTGTTAGCCAACCCACAAACCGCCACTGACACCGATTATTTGGATGTAGAACGGGTGATTGCCCACGAATATTTTCATAACTGGACAGGAAACCGTGTGACTTGCCGTGATTGGTTCCAATTAAGCTTAAAAGAGGGCTTGACTGTTTTCCGTGATCAGGAATTTTCTTCCGATACGGGATCACGTGCAGTAAATCGTATTCAAAATGTACAATACTTGCGTACCCTGCAATTTGCCGAAGATGCAAGCCCAATGTCGCACCCTATCCGTCCAGAAAAAGTATTAGAAATGAATAACTTCTATACGGTGACTGTGTATGAAAAAGGGGCAGAAGTAATTCGCATGATGCACACTTTATTGGGCGAAAAACGTTTTCAAAAAGGCATACAACTGTATATTGCCGAAAATGATGGTAAAGCAGCCACTTGTGAAGATTTTGTGTCTGCCATGGAACGTGCCTCTGGTGTGGATTTAACCCAATTCCGCCGTTGGTATAGCCAATCTGGCACGCCAGAATTAACTGTGACTGACAGCTATGATGAGAAAAAACACAGCTATAAATTGATTGTGTCCCAAATGACGCCGCCGACAGCGGATCAAATGAATAAAGTGAATTTACATATTCCGCTTAAAATTGCCTTGTATAACCAAAAAGGCATTCCATTTACCTTATTGAAAAATGGCGAATTGGTGGATGACGTCTTGAATGTCACGGAAAATGATCAGGTATTTGAATTCCATGATATTACGAGCCGCCCCGTGCCAGCATTATTGTGTGATTTCTCTGCCCCCGTGAAATTAGATTATGATTACAGCCCTGAACAGTTAGTGATCTTATTAAAATCTGCGCAAAATGAATTTGTGCGTTGGGATGCGGTGCAAATGTTATTCAGCTTAGAATTACGCCGTTTATTAGAAGCCTATAAAAATGGTCTACCACTTGAATTTTCTCCAGAAATGTTAACCGCACTTTCTCAAGTATTAAGCAACTATCAAAGCAATATTGAGTTAACCACCTTGATATTAACGTTGCCAAAAGAAACGGAATTTGCAGAGCAATTTAAAGTGATTGATCCAGAAGGCATTGCCATTGTATGTGATTTTCTGCAACGCACTTTAGCAGAAAGCCTCAAAGCGCAATGGCTAGATACCTATAATCAAATTCGTTTAGAGGATTATCAAATTAATACGCAAGACATTGCAAAACGTGCCTTACGTAATCTTTGCTTGCATTATTTAGCCTTTACCGAGGTGGGTAATGTCTTAGTGAACAAACATTATTTGCATGCCAACAACATGACTGATAGCCTTGCTGCATTACAGGCTGCCGGCAAAGCGCAATTAGCTTGCCGTGATAGCCTGATGGCGGATTTTGAACAAAAATGGCAACAAGATGGCTTAGTGATGGATAAATGGTTTAATTTACAAGCCACCCGTCCTGACGAAAATGTGTTGAGCATTGTCCAACAACTTATGGATCACCCAAGTTTTAATTTTAACAATCCAAACCGCTTGCGTGCTTTGGTGGGCAGTTTTATTAATCAAAATCCACGGGCATTCCATGCGGTAGATGGTTCGGGTTATCGTTTCTTAACGGAAATTTTGCTCCGTTTAAATCAAAGTAATCCACAAGTAGCCGCCCGTTTAATTGAGCCATTAGTGCGTTTTAGACGTTACGACAGCCAACGTCAACAGTTGATGAAACGTGCGTTACAACGCTTATTTGAAGTGGAAAATTTGTCACGAGATTTATTTGAGAAAATTGAAAAAGCGTTAAATAGTTAGTTGAACCCTCACCCTAGCCCTCTCCCAAAGGGAGAGGGAATATTATAGCGAGCGTTATTTTTATGTATTCCCTAATTCGTAAAGCCCTATTTTCCTTGCAACCCGAAACCGCTCATCATGTGACGATTCAAGCCTTACATTGGGCGGGAAAACCGTTGTTGCAACCGCTGTTAAAAACGATTTTCCCTTGTCCGCAAGGCGTAGAAAAAAACGTCATGGGGTTGAAATTTCCCAATCCTATTGGTTTAGCTGCAGGGGTAGATAAAGACGGTGAAGCCATTGATGGCTTTGCGGCATTAGGTTTCGGTTTTATTGAGGTCGGAACCGTCACGCCATTGGCGCAAGACGGCAATGCCAAACCCCGCCAATTTCGCTTACCCGAAGTCGAGGGAATAATTAACCGTAATGGTTTTAATAACAAAGGGATAGATCATTTAATTGAAAATGTGAAAAAGGCTCGTTTTAACGGCATATTAGGCATTAATATTGGCAAAAACAAAATCACGCCGATTGAAAAAGGTAAGGACGATTATCTGTTTTGTTTAAACAAAGCCTATAATTATGCCGATTATATTACGGTGAACATTTCCTCGCCTAATACGCCTGACTTACGTCAATTACAATATGGCGAGGCCTTAGAAGATTTATTACAAAGCATTAAAGCCAGACAACAGATATTGTCGGCGCAATATCATAAATACGTGCCGATTGTGGTAAAAATTGCCCCAGATCTAACCGAGGCAGAACTGGTACAACTGGCGGACACCTTACGCCGTCACAACATGGACGGCGTCATTGCAACCAATACGACAATCGATCGAGAAAATGTCACAGGTTTAAAATATTCACAAGAAATCGGTGGATTAAGTGGCAAGCCATTACAACAAAAAAGCACTGCGATTATTCGTCGTTTACAGCAAGAATTGCAAGGCGAAATCCCGATTATAGGGAGTGGGGGAATTGATAGCGTACCGCATGCACAGGAAAAAATTGAGGCGGGTGCTAGTTTATTACAACTGTATTCTGGCTTGATTTATCATGGCCCCGCTTTAGTGAAAGCCTTGGTTAAGAATATCAAATAACAGAATATGAAAGTGCGGTGAAAATAACCGCACTTTTTCCGTTTGAAGTGAAAAAGATGAACGAAAAAATTTACGATCTGCATTGCCATAGTACCGCCTCAGATGGCGTGTTAAGCCCCGCCGAACTGGTACAGAGAGCGGCTGAAAAAGGGGTGAATGTGTTGGCCTTATGTGATCATGATAGCATTGCAGGATTAGCCGAGGCCAGAACAGCATGCCAAAAGCAAGGTATCCACTTGATTAATGGCGTGGAAATTTCCACCTGTTGGTCAGGGCAAGGGAAAGATCGGGGCATTCATATTGTGGGATTAGGCTTTGATGAAACTTCGCCAGAAATGACCGCACTTTTAGCCAAACAAGCCGCCTTACGTTTAGATCGAGCGATACAAATTGGCGAAAAATTAGCACAATTAGGCATTCCCGACGCCTATCAAGGGGCCAAAGCCTTAGCCAGTGGGGAAGTGACCCGTGCGCATTATGCTCGTTTTTTGGTGCAAATAGGCAAAGTCTCCAACGACACACAAGCCTTTAAACGCTATTTATCCGCCGGTAAACCCGCCTATGTAAAAGCCGATTGGGTGGATATTGCCACGGCCATTGACGTCATTCATCAAGCCGGTGGATTGGCGGTATTAGCCCATCCCTTGCGTTATAACATGACCAATCGTTGGATAAAACGTTTAGTGGTGGATTTCAGCCAATGGCATGGTGACGGAATTGAAGTCGCCGGTTGTGGACAATCGCCTGATCAACGCCAATTAATCGCCCGTTGGGCCAATGAACATCAATTATTGGCCTCGGTAGGGTCTGATTTTCATTTCCCTTGTGCTTGGATTGAGTTAGGAAAATCCCTCACCTTGCCTGAAAATGTGCTACCGATTTGGCAAAGATTGCTACAATAGGCTTGAAATTGAAATGGAAAGGCTTATAATAAAGAAAGGTCGTGGATAGGTAGCGAACCCACCCACTTCCTAGCCGTTAGGCTATTTTGCTTACAACTTCAAGTAGTATATTCAGTATAGCGAACACTTTAATACTACTTGCAAGTGCTAGTAAAACTAGCAACAAGATCAGAGTAATAACTTCTGATGTTTTCACATAAGTCACCCCCTTAGTGCTACAAGACTAAGCGACTAGGCAATGTGCTACTGGAATAGCACAACGCCCACGCCGATAGCACGAAAGGGATTATAACACAAACAACTGCTTTTCAAAGTGGTTGTTTGTTTTTTTATATAGTATTGATAAAAAATACAGCAGAATTAATATTTCCAACCATCACTTCTCATTTACGCTATTTTCTACAATAACACATTGTGCAAAAAAAAAACAATGTTAGTATTTAAATTATTCACTAATAAAAAGGAAACATTATGTTTAAAAAAATGAAATTGATGGCTTTATGTCTGTTTGGATTAACGATCCCATTGAGTGGTTATGCTGAAAATGATTGGCATGCTGATTGGAGTTCAAAATGGCATTTTGATTATGCAGATAAATTATCATCCAAGAAAAACGCAGAGTTTCTCGGTATGTATATAGGGCTATTAAATGTTGATATAATTTCAGATGCACATTTAAAAGAATGTCGTTCTAGTAAGGATAAAAATAGGATTTTGCTTGTTTGTCATAGGCTTGGGCAATTGTATTTATCACAAGAAAATTATTCAGAGGCAATAAAATACTTAAATAGATCTGCTAATGCGGGACATCCAGAAAGTCAAGCTCTGCTTGGAGAAATGTATTATTTTGGGACTGGGGTAAAGCAAAATAAGCGTACAGCTGTGGAGTGGTTGAAGAAAGCAATAAATCATAAATTTCCTTACCCAGGCGCGCAACATGATCTTGCTGCTATGTATTATTTTGGCGAAGGAGTTAAGCAAGATAGAGCTAAATCCAAAGATTTGTTTAATAAAGCCTGTCAAAGTGGCTTGCAAGAAGCCTGTAATGAATTAAATACAAAGTTTTAGAAAGCCCAAAACAGCCACTTTAATCGTGGCTGTTTTTTATCCCCCTAACTTCAACCCTTGCAAAAATCCCACAAACGCTTTGACTTTCGCCGCCAAATGGCGACGGTGTGGGTAAATGGCGTGTAAGTCTAGGGTTTGTGGTTTGTAATGGGTTAACAGTTCCACTAATTCACCAGAGGCCAGTTCTTTTTCAATGAGAAAATAAGGCTGATGGATAATGCCTAAGCCGGCTTTAGCCATTTCTACAAGGGTGAGGCCGTTGTTGGAAATGAGTTTGGACGGCATTTTTATGCGTTGAACTTGACCATCGTTATGAGTAAACGCCCAATAAATCTGATTGCCAGAATTTTTGTAGAGTAAACAATCGTGCTGTTGGAGTTCCGTGAGCGTTTGTGGTTGGCCTTTTCGTGCAATATAATCAGGCGAGGCAACGAGGTGCATGGTTGTGGTGGCGAGCTTTTGGGCCACTAAGGAACTGTCTTGCAAGGTGCCGATACGCAAGGCGACATCATATCCCTCCGATAACAGATCGACACGACGATCACTAAAATCCATTTCAATATGTAAATTGGGATTGGCTTTGGTAAAGGCGGCTAAATTCGGCGCAATAAAACGTAAACCAAAATCCATTGGGACAGACACCACAAGGTTGCCTTGTAAGGAAGAAGATAGATTACTAATGCTTGCGTCGGCCTCATGTAATTCTGTTAATATGGGTTGGCAATGTTGATAATAAACCAAGCCGGCCTCGGTCGGGGAGATTTTTCGGGTTGTGCGTTGCAATAAACGTGTTTGTAATTGTTCTTCCAGTTGAGCGACTAATTTACTCGCCATGGCAACAGAAATATTTTCAAGTTGGGCGGCTTGGGTGAAACTTTGGGTTTCAATCACCTTACAAAAGACCGAAATTGCGTTTAGTTTATCCATTTAACACCCTTTTGAAAAAAAATTGTTGACCTAATAACCATTCCTTAGGCAATATAAAAAAAGAAAGTAATCAATTTTACACAAATTAAACAAAATTAGGTATCTAAATATGAGCAAATCCTTAGTGATTGTGGAATCGCCAGCCAAAGCGAAAACCATTAATAAATATCTGGGCAGTAACTATGTGGTGAAATCCAGTGTTGGGCATATCCGTGATTTGCCGACCACAGGGACAGTTAGCGGCGAAAAAGCAAAGCCTATTTCCACCAAAGGACTCAGTGCGGAAGAAAAGGCCAGTATCAAAGCAGAGAAAGATCAGAACGCTTTAGTCAAACGTATGGGGATTGATCCTTATCATGGCTGGAAAGCCAATTATCAGATTTTGCCAGGCAAGGAAAAAGTGGTGGCAGAATTAAAATCCCTTGCCAAAAAAGCCGACCACATTTATCTGGCCACCGACTTGGATAGAGAGGGGGAGGCCATTGCTTGGCATTTGCGTGAAGTGATTGGCGGGGATGACGAGCGTTTTAGTCGGGTGGTGTTTAATGAGATTACTAAAAACGCCATTAAACAAGCCTTTGAAAAGCCAGAACATTTAAATTTAGACCGAGTGAATGCACAACAAACCCGCCGTTTTTTAGACCGAGTGGTGGGCTTTATGGTGTCGCCGTTACTTTGGAAAAAAGTCGCTCGAGGCTTATCCGCAGGGCGTGTGCAATCGGTGGCGGTGAAATTATTGGTGGAACGTGAGCGTGAAATTAAAGCCTTTTTGCCTGAAGAATTCTGGCAAGTGGCGGTAGATACGCAAACGGCCCAAAAACAAAAAATTCGTTTAGATGTCACCGCACTTCAAGGCAAAAAATTTGAGCCGAAAAACCAACAACAAGCACAAAGTGCGGTGGATTTTTTGCAAAAATCCGCCTTTGTGGTGTCTGATTTAGAAACCAAACCGACCACATCAAAAGCACGTCCACCGTTTATTACTTCCACTTTACAACAAGCGGCCAGTACAAGATTGAGTTTTAGCGTGAAAAAAACCATGATGTTGGCACAACGCTTATATGAGGCGGGTTACATTACGTATATGCGTACCGACAGCACCAATTTAAGTGCGGATGCGTTAAACATGGTTCGTCATTATATTGAACAACAATTCGGAACGGATTACTTACCCGCTAAACCGAATTTTTATTCCAGTAAAGAAAATGCCCAAGAGGCGCATGAGGCCATTCGTCCTTCTGATGTTAAGGTATTAGCAAGCCAATTATCAGGCATGGAAAAAGATGCTGAACGTTTATATGATTTAATTTGGCGTCAATTTGTGGCGTGCCAAATGCCACAAGCGCAATATGACAGCACCACGTTAACGGTAACGGCAGGGGAGTATGAATTAAAAGCCAAAGGCCGTATTTTACGTTTTGATGGTTGGACAAAAGTCTTGCCACAATTAACCAAATCGCCTGAAGATCAAGAATTGCCGTCCGTCAAGGTGCAAGACACATTGCAATTAGACGCCGTGTTACCAAGTCAGCATTTTACGAAACCACCGGCACGCTTTACTGAGGCCGCTTTGGTGAAAGAGTTAGAAAAACGAGGTATTGGCCGTCCGTCAACCTATGCAGCAATTATTTCTACCATTCAAGAACGTGGTTATGTACGCACCGAAAATCGTCGTTTTTATGCGGAAAAAATGGGCGAAATTGTGACCGATCGTTTAAATCAATCGTTCAGTGAATTGATGAACTATGATTTCACCGCAAACATGGAAGATACGCTAGATAAAATTGCTAACGGTAGCAAAAATTGGAAAACCGAACTTAATCAATTCTTTAAAGATTTTTCTGAGCAACTTAGCACCGCAGAATTAAATGAACTAGACGGTGGCATGAAACCGAATAGCTTGGTGGAAACCGATATCGCTTGCCCAACTTGTGGTCGCAAGATGGCGATTCGTACTGCCAGTACTGGCGTCTTTTTAGGTTGCACAGGCTACGCCTTACCGCCAAAAGAACGTTGTAAAAGCACGGTGAATTTAATTCCAGAGGCAGAGCTGTTAAACGTGTTAGACAGCGAAAGCGAGGCAAAAGCCTTGATTGCTCGTAAACGTTGCCCAAAATGTGATGCCGCCATGGACAGCTATTTATTGGATCCGCAACGTAAATTACATATTTGTGGGAATAATCCAAATTGTGATGGTTATGTGATTGAACAGGGCAGTTTCAAAATCAAAGGCTATGACGGCCCTGTAGTGGAATGTGATAAATGCGGTGCGGACATGCACTTAAAATTAGGGCGTTTTGGCAAATACATGGCCTGTACGCAATGTGATAACACCCGTAAAGTATTGAAAAATGGCGACGTTGCCCCACCAAAAGAAGATCCAACCCATTTCCCAGAATTGAAATGCGAAAAATCCGACGCTTATTTTGTGTTGCGTGACGGCGCCAGTGGCGTATTTATGTCTGCGCATAATTTCCCGAAATCTCGTGAAACAAGAGCGCCGAAAGTGGCTGAATTAGCGTTATATCGAGATCGTTTGCCTGAAAAATTGCAATATTTAGCCGATGCGCCACAAAAAGATCCTGAGGGTAATGCGGCGATTGTGCGGTTTAGTCGTAAGGAAAAACGGCAGTATGTGACATCGGAAGTAAATGGGAAGCAGACTAAATGGATTGTTGATTTTGATGGTAAGCATTGGGTTGAGCGGAAAAAATAAAATAATACTCTAACAAAATGGGGTCCCCGTATTTTTAGGAAATAAGACAAAGTTGGGGCGTGTTTTCTTTTTGCTTACTTTTTCTTTACACGAGTAAAGAAAAAGTAAGTCGCCATCGGCGAAACCCAATTTAAAAACAACAACATATTGTAATAAAAAGAAAAAATGACATTATTCAACACACTACAAAACGGCCAAACCTACCAAAAAACGTGGTTCCCTCACCCCAAACTCAACCAAATTTTCCCTGAAAATCGGGTCATTAAAACCACCAAATTTGCCCAAACCCTCATGCCTTTTATTGCCGTCTTTGCCATTGTCTGGCAACAATTTTTCGTACCACATAGTCAAGTAGCATTGGCGGCGGCAATATTAACAGCGTTGTTTGCCTTGTGTATTCCGCTACAAGGACTATATTGGCTCGGTAAACGTGCCCAAACCACATTACCTAAGCAAACTGCGGTGAAATTTCAGCAAATTTCTATGCAACTTCGCCAACAAGGTGTAGCGTTGCCACAGATGGATAAACCGACTTATCAAGATTTAGCTTTTTTATTAAACAAAGCCAACCAACATTTACCCGACACATTCTGGCAAGACCTCTAAATCTAAAAGCAATCGTTTTCTTTTTGCGGAATTTTCGGTAGAATAGCCAACGTTGTTTTTCCTATTTTTGAGATGATTATGTCAGTGATTGATTATATTATTATTGGTATTATTGTATTTTCCGTGATTGTGAGCTTATTACGGGGCTTTGTGCGTGAAGTGTTGTCACTGGCAACGTGGATTGTGGCATTTATTATTGCTAGTCAGTTTTACCCTTATTTAGCCGGTCTGTTAACCCAAATTGATTCTGAATATATCCGTAACGGCGTGGCTATCGGTATCTTGTTTATATTAACCCTGATTGTGGGGGGGATTGTGAATTATGTCATTTCGCAATTAGTGGATAAAACAGGGCTGTCAGGCACGGATCGGGTGTTGGGCGCCTGTTTTGGCTTTTTACGTGGTGTATTGATTGTTGCCGCTTTACTGTTCTTTGTGGATACCTTTACTAATTTTGAGCAAAGTGACGCATGGAAATCGTCGCAATTAATACCGCACTTTGGTTTTGTGGTCGAGTGGTTTTTCCAACAATTACAAGCCAATTCCAGTTTCTTAAATTCAACCTTAACCCCCG
Source organism: Lonepinella sp. BR2271 (assembly GCF_051851515.1). NCBI lineage: Bacteria > Pseudomonadati > Pseudomonadota > Gammaproteobacteria > Pasteurellales > Pasteurellaceae > Lonepinella > Lonepinella sp. BR2271. Next base: position 27,064 of record NZ_JBPDVF010000012.1, read on the forward strand.
TGAAATAAAAGGAGCATAGCAAATGTGTGGCATCGTCGGTATCGTTTCTCAAACTCCCGTTAATCAAGCCATTTATGATGCGTTAATGGTGTTACAACACCGTGGGCAAGATGCCACAGGAATTGTCACTGTTGATGATGAAAACTGTTTCCGCTTACGCAAAGCTAATGGTTTGGTCACGGATGTGTTTCAGCAAGTGCATATGCAACGATTACAAGGGAATGCCGGAATTGGGCATGTGCGTTATCCAACGGCGGGCAGTTCAAATGTGTCGGAGGCGCAACCGTTTTATGTGAATTCACCTTATGGGTTAGCCTTAGTGCATAACGGTAATTTGACCAATTCGGATGAACTGAAAGAGAAACTATATAAACTAGCTCGTCGTCATGTTAATACCAATTCTGATTCTGAAGCCTTACTGAATATTCTTGCTCACCATATCGATCAGATCGACAAAGAAATCCTGTCTCCGCAAGATGTATTTTGCGCCATTCGTGCCACGAATCAGGATATTAAAGGCGCTTATGCTTGTGTGGCAATGATTATTGGGCATGGCTTAGTGGCGTTTCGTGATCCAAATGGTATCCGTCCGTTGGTGTTAGGACAACGGGAAGAAAATGGAAAAATGGAATATATGTTTGCCTCTGAAACCGTGGCGTTAGATACCGTTGGTTTTGAATTTGTGCGAGATGTAAAACCGGGTGAGGCCATTTATGTGACCTTTGAGGGGGAGCTTTTTTCTGAAATTTGTGCGGAACAGACGCAACTGACACCTTGTATTTTTGAATACGTCTATTTTGCCCGCCCTGACAGCACCATTGATGGCGTTTCGGTGTATGCGGCGCGAGTACACATGGGCGAACGTTTAGGCCAGAAAATTGCTCGAGAATGGAAAGATATTGACATTGACGTGGTGATTCCTGTACCAGAAACTTCCAATGATATTGCTTTGCGAATTTCGAACGTATTGGGCAAACCTTATCGTCAAGGCTTTGTGAAAAATCGTTATGTAGGACGTACCTTTATTATGCCCGGACAAACCCAACGGGTGAGTGCAGTACGACGTAAATTAAATACGATTTCTGCGGAATTTAAAGGCAAAAACGTGCTATTAGTGGACGACTCCATTGTGCGTGGCACGACCTCCGAGCAAATTGTGGAAATGGCACGTGCGGCGGGGGCGAATAAAATCTATTTTGCCTCGGCGGCACCCGAAATTCGTTATCCGAATGTGTACGGCATTGATATGCCAACCAAGAATGAATTAATTGCTTATGGCCGTAACGTTGAGGAAATTGCGCAGTTAATTGGGGTGGATGGTTTAATCTTCCAAGATCTGGAGGCATTAAAAATTTCCATTCAGCAAGAAAACCCTGCTATTCGGGAATTTGATGCGTCGGTGTTTACAGGCCAATATATCACAGGCGATATTACGCCTGAATATTTAGAACGTATAGCGGAAAAACGCAATGATAAAGCAAAAACAAAACGTGAGAAAGACGCGGCGAATTTAGAAATTCATAACGAACGCTAATCTCAAAAATAATGAAAAATTTACCGCACTTTGTTAAAAATAATGCAACGTGCGGTATTTTTTAGACAAAAATTTAGCTCTATTAAATTAATTGATTTTTACTGCTAAAAATCCTTTTTAATTTCTCTTTATTTAGGGTAGAGTTAGTGTAGTTTGACTTTTTTGTCATATTGACGGGTTGGATAGCCAGAAATGTTCTGGCTTATCCATTTATTTGTAATCAACCAATTTGAAGGAAACATTATGTTAATTGGTGTACCTAGAGAACTGCTTGAGAATGAAAGTCGGGTAGCGGCAACGCCAAAGACGGTTCAGCAAATTCAAAAACTCGGCTTTGATGTACTCGTAGAACAGGGTGCGGGGTTTAAAGCCAGTTTTGAAGATCAAGCCTTTATAGATGTCGGCGCAAAAATCGGTTCGGCGCAAGATGTTTGGAATGCGGACGTGATTTTTAAAGTCAATGCGCCAACGGATACGGAAATCGGGCTAATTAAAGAAGGCGCCACCTTGGTGAGCTTTATTTGGCCTGCGCAAAATCCAGAATTAATGGAAAAATTATCGGCGAAAAAAATTAATGTGCTAGCCATGGATTCGGTGCCACGTATTTCTCGTGCGCAAGCCTTGGATGCGTTAAGTTCTATGGCCAATATTTCGGGGTATCGTGCGGTGATTGAGGCCGCCAATTCATTCGGTAGTTTCTTTACGGGACAAATTACTGCAGCGGGTAAAGTGCCACCGGCTAAAGTGTTGGTGATTGGTGCGGGTGTTGCAGGCCTTGCAGCGATTGGTGCGGCAAATAGCTTAGGCGCCATTGTACGCGCCTTTGACAGCCGTCCAGAAGTAAAAGAGCAAGTGAAATCCATGGGTGCAGACTTCTTAGAAATTGATTTTGAAGAAGAAGGTGGTTCTGGTGACGGTTATGCGAAAGTGATGTCAGAAGAATTTAACCGTCGTGCTATGGAACTTTATGCCGCACAAGCCAAAGAAGTGGATATTATTATCACCACGGCAGCGATTCCGGGCAAACCTGCGCCACGTTTAATCACTAAAGAAATGGTCGATTCCATGAAACCGGGTTCAGTGATTGTGGATTTAGCGGCAGCGACTGGCGGTAACTGCGAATACACCAAAGCAGGTGAAATTTTTGTCACTGATAATCAAGTGAAAGTGATTGGTTATACCGACTTCCCAGCGCGTTTACCAACCCAATCTTCTCAACTTTATGGTACTAACTTAGTTAATTTATTGAAATTATTAGCACCAAATAAAGATGGTCAAATTGATATTAATTTTGAAGACGTTGTGTTGCGTGGCGTGACTGTCATTCGTGATGGTGAGGTCACATGGCCTGCTCCGCCAATTCAAGTATCGGCTCAACCGCAAAAACAAGCGGCAGCACCAGTAGCGAAAAAAGAAGAAAAACCAACCAATCCAAAAGTTAAATATGGTGTATTGGCATTAACGGGTATCTTGTTCCTGTGGCTTGCTTCTGTTTCGCCTGCGGCATTTTTATCTCACTTCACCGTGTTCGTGTTGGCTTGTGTGGTGGGTTATTATGTGGTGTGGAACGTCAGCCATGCCTTGCATACGCCATTAATGGCGGTGACAAATGCTATTTCGGGCATTATTATCGTAGGGGCAGTGTTGCAAATCTCTCAAGGTAGTTTCTTTGTGAGTATTCTCGCCTTTATCGCTATTTTAGTCGCCAGTATTAATATTTTCGGTGGCTTTAAAGTTACCCAACGCATGCTTGCCATGTTTAGAAAAGGTTAAGGAGAACAATATGTCATTAGGTTTAGTTCAAGCAGCATATATCGTATCCGCATTACTTTTTATTATGAGTTTAGCAGGGTTGTCTAAACACGAAACCGCCAAAGCAGGGGCGTGGTACGGCATTGTGGGGATGGCGATTGCTTTAATTGCTACCATTTTTGGTCCAGCCACCGAAGGGCAACTTTGGATCATCATTGCCATGATTATTGGGGCAGTGATCGGGATTCACCGTGCCTTAAAAGTGGAAATGACCGAAATGCCAGAGCTTGTGGCGATTTTGCACAGTTTCGTCGGTTTAGCCGCTGTTTTAGTGGGTTTTAATAGCTACGGTTTACATGTCACCCCTGAATTTGTGCCACCTCAAGGTTTGACCTTTGATAGCCCTGAACAGCTAGAAGCGGCCATTCAAGCGGCTAAAGTGGCATTTGATGCAGAATTGAATGTGTTAAACAACATTCATAATGTGGAAGTGTTCTTAGGCATCTTTATCGGTGCGGTGACGTTCACAGGTTCAATTGTGGCATTCGGCAAATTACGTGGGATCATTAATTCCAAAGCCTTAACACTGCCACATCGTCACAAACTCAACTTAGCCGCCGTGGTGGTGTCAGCGTTGTTAATGGTGGTATTTTTAAATTCCCCTGAAAACATCTTCCCTGTGTTATTAATGACAGCCATTGCGCTTGCATTCGGTTGGCATTTAGTCGCCTCTATCGGTGGGGCAGATATGCCAGTGGTGGTGTCAATGCTGAACTCTTATTCAGGTTGGGCAGCTGCGGCAGCCGGTTTTATGTTGAACAACGACTTATTAATCGTCACGGGGGCGTTGGTCGGTTCGTCTGGTGCAATCCTTTCTTACATTATGTGTAAGGCCATGAACCGTTCCTTTGTGAGCGTGATTGCAGGTGGTTTTGGTAATGATGTGGTAGCAAGTTCTGATGAAGAACAAGGTGAACATCGTGAAACCACCGCAGAAGAAGTGGCAGAATTATTGAAAAATGCGAGTTCTGTGATTATCACCCCAGGATACGGCATGGCAGTTGCTCAAGCACAATATCCAGTGGCTGACATCACCGCCAAATTGCGTGAACGTGGTATTAACGTACGTTTCGGTATTCACCCTGTGGCAGGCCGTTTACCAGGTCACATGAACGTGTTATTAGCCGAAGCCAAAGTGCCTTATGACGTGGTATTAGAAATGGATGAAATCAATGATGATTTCGCTGATACGGATGTGGTATTAGTTATCGGGGCCAATGACACCGTTAACCCTGCTGCATTAGACGACCCAAACAGTCCAATCGCAGGCATGCCAGTATTGGAAGTTTGGAAAGCACAAAATGTAATTGTGTTCAAACGTTCTATGGCGGTGGGTTACGCAGGCGTACAAAATCCATTGTTCTTTAAAGAAAATACCCAAATGTTGTTTGGTGATGCCAAAGAACGTGTGGATGATATTTTAAAAGCATTGTAATGGTAAGAAAAAAGTCCTAAACAATGAACCGCACTTTAAAAGTGCGGTTCTTTTTTTGTATTTTATTCCGTTTGTGTTGGTTTCTTCTCTAAAATATTATTTTCATCTAAGGTAAGCAAGCGAGAAATGGCATTACGATAAGAGATTTCTAGGCTTTCTCGACTGGTGGCTAATACGCCTTGATCCACTAAAAAGCCGTCATTAACATCATAAACCCAACCATGTAAGGATAATTTTGCACCACGCTCCCAAGCCGATTGCACAATAGAGGAGCGACCGAGGTTATATACTTGTTCTGCTACGTTGATTTTGGTCAGCATATCGGCCCTTTTTTCAGGCGACAGATTACCAAGCAAATGGCTGTGTTTGAACCAAATATCTCGAATATGCAATAACCAGTTATTGATTAGTCCCAAATCTTGATTTTTCATGGCGGCATTAATACCGCCACAATTCGTGTGGCCGCAAATAATAATGTGTTCAATATTTAACACATCTACCGCATATTGCACTACCGATAGACAGTTGAGATCGGTATGAATGACTTGATTTGCCACATTACGGTGGACAAATAATTCACCCGGTTCTAAATTGGTGAGCTTTTCTGCGGGTACACGGCTGTCGGAACAACCAATCCATAAATAATGAGGGGTTTGGTGTTCGGCTAATTCTTTGAAATAATGGGAGTTTTCTTCTTTCATGCGCAACGCCCAACTGTGGTTGTTAGCGAATAATTGTTCAATTCGTTTCATCATTTTTAGGTTTCCTATTGAATAATTTCATAACAAGGTTCGTAGGCATCACCCGTCGGTAATTTCATGCGGTGTTGCACAATAAAGTCCTGTAAGAGTTGATCGATTTTATTCATCAGTTGTTGATCGCCCCGTAGTTGGAATTTCCCTAAACTGGCAATCTTATCTTGGGTTTCCGCTTTAATATTACCTGCCACAATGCCTGAAAAAGCACGGCGTAAATTGGCCACTAATTCCACCGCACTTTGGTTTAAATGGAGGTTAAGATTCGCCATATTTTCATGGGTCGGCACGAAAGGCTGTTGGAATGCCTCGTCAATTTCCAGTGACCAATTAAAGCTGTAACTATCGCCTTTTTCAAAGCGTTGTTGTTGAATTTGGGTCATGGCGGCTTTCATGTGACGTGACACCGTCACAGGGTCATCAATAATAATTTGATACAGCGATTGTGCCTGTTCGCCTAAGGTGTCTTTGACAAAGCGATCAATGGCCTCAAAATACCCTTGGCTTTCTTTTGGCCCTGTGAGAATTAACGGCAAGGTTTGTGCTTGATTTTTCGGATTAAGTTTTATGCCTAAAATAAACATAAATTCTTCAAAAGTACCAGGGCCACCAGCGAAAATAATAATACCATGTCCCATGCGCACAAACGCCTCGAGGCGTTTTTCAATATCGGGCATGATAATCAATTCATTGACAATCGGATTCGGCGGCTCGGAGGCGATAATGGACGGTTCAGTAATGCCAATAAAGCGACTGTTTTTATAGCGTTGGTTGGCATGGCCAATTGCTGCGCCTTTCATTGGGGCCTCCATAACACCCGTGCCGCAACCCGTGATAATATTCAGCTCACGTAAGCCCAATTCTGTACCAACGGCACGGCAGTATTGATATTCCACCTCGCTAATGGAATGACCGCCCCAACAGACTACTAAATTCGGTTTTTCGCCTACTATCAAGGCTTTGGCATTGCGTAGAATACTAAACACCAAATTGGTGGTTTGCTCGCTAGTTAAATCTGTCTTTGAAATCATGCTGTTAACAAATAAAATATCACGTAACACGGCAAAGGAATGATATTGAATATTGCGAACCATCACGTCATCCACAAACGCCGTTTCAGGCGGGTGATGTAATTCAAGGGCAATGCCACGTTCCCTTGCGACTAAATTAATATCGAAATTATCATATTTGGCTAATAATGCTCGGCTATCGTCTGTTACCGCACCAGAATTTAACACCGCCAGAGTACAATTACGATAAAGTTGATAGAGTGGCGATCCTGCTTGTTTGGTGAGTTGGCAAACTTCAATATGGGAAAGCTGATCCATGCTGCCTTTCGGATTAATATAATACACTTGATTCATCTTATTGTCTGGCTAATCGTTGGTTAAGGGGAATCGGTTCAAAGTTAGAACGGAATGGATTAATATCTAAACCGCCACGACGGGTATAGCGTGCATACACCGTTAATTTTTCTGGTTGAGCATAACGCATTAAGTCAGTGAAAATCCGTTCGACACATTGTTCATGAAATTCATTATGTTGACGGAATGAGATGAAATAGCGTAATAATTTTTCTCGGTCAATTTGTTTGCCCACATAATGAATTTGTACGGAGCCCCAGTCCGGTTGACTGGTAATTAAGCAATTCGATTTAAGTAAATGGCTGACTAAGGTTTCTTCCACCGGTAAATTGTGGGTGCAATTTTGTAAGTAATCCGCATTAAACGCATAATCAGTGATTTCAATATCTTGATCATCAATACATTCGCCAGTAAAATCCGCAATCTTTTGCTGTCTGTAAAATTCGAGAGAATTTAACCGCACGTTGACATCACCGTTAGCGCATTGTGCTAAATCCTGTTGAATGGTTTGTTGTACCTGTTCAAAAGAATCAAATTTCGTTTGGTTAAAGCTGTTTAAGTAGAGTTTAAAACTTTTCGATTCAATTAAATTTAATGATCGGTAATCAATTTCCACGTCCGCAATGGCGACTTGTGGCAAGCCTTTTGGGTTGAGCCATGAAATTTCATAGGCCGTCCAAATATCTGCCCCCAATGTAAAGGGCTGCTGTTCCGTTATGCCAAGGCTATCACGGTTCAGTGAACGTGGCACAGGTTGCAGTAAAGTGCGGTCATAAATGGCACAATATTCTGTTTTTTGCCCGAGTTTTAACGCTTTTAAGCTGTCCTGATGGTCGTACATTATTTCTTCCAGATAATATGATATTCACGTTCATCTTCGTGATGTGAAATTAAAAATTTAGCAAATACGTCGTCCATGATGTCTTGCTCATTAACAAGACCCACCCATACTTCGACATATTCAGTTGGGTCAATTAGCACGCCAATTTCTTGCTCCCAATCTTCAGCGGTTTCCACCACTTCCACACCGCCTCGTTCTTCAAATTGCAGATTGAACAACAGAATATCGGCAGGATCTAAATTTTCACCGGCCATTTCAAGGAAAATATCATAGGCAATATCAATCGCCGTATCGGGATCCAGTTTTTTTATCGTTTCAGTCATATATGATTACGTTTGGGAAGTTTTAAAATAAAAAAGTGCGGTGATTTTCACCGCACTTTTGCTCTGTTTCGTGCCAGTGATGGATTAGGCTTTTTTACTTGGCTTAATGGCCAATAAATTACATTTTAATTTGCTAATCACATGTTCTGCCGTGTTGCCGAGGAGAGCAGCGGATAATCCCGTACGCCCCACGGTGCCTAAAATCACTAACTCCGCCTCAATGTCTTTGGCCACTTGCGGAATAATTTCTTCAGGGAATCCCTCATACACATGCGTATGATCTTCTGCAATGCCAAAATGCTGACGGAGGGCTTTCATATTAATTAAATGTTGGCCACGTACACCGTTGACGTATTCACTGGAATGAAATTCGGGTAAATCAATCGCCATGTTCATTGGGGTTGGCGGATAAGCCGCCACCAAATGCACATTGCCACGTTCCAACTGATCGGCTAAATCCATGCTGAGGGACACCAATTCTTTGTTGAAAATATCATGGTATTCTTCATCACCAGACACATTCACCGCCACTAAAATACGGCGTTGATGTTTCCAGTCGCCATCACGCACCATTAATAATGGGGTTGGGCATTTACGCAATAATTGCCAATCCATTGGCGTCACAAAGAGGGAAGTTAAACTTTCTTCTTCTTTGGTATATTTAATCACTAAATCATAATGATGATTGTCGATTTCTTCTACAATGGCCTCTGATTCATTGCTTGACCATACCACACGAGAGTGGAAGTTGATCATCGGATCGGCGTATTTTTCTAAATAAGGCAATACATCTTTTTGACGTTGTGTCACCACGGTTTGGTGCATTTCTTCCCGTTCTTCGGAAGATAGCAACGCAGACATTTCATAAGACAGATCATAGACGGGCAGAAAAACCGTGATGTTGACGGGCGTGTCACTTTTTTGTTCTTTGACCAAACGAACAGCACGTGCAAGACCGTATTGTTTTTCATTTTCTGGGTTAAGAATAACGAGAATATTATTGAATTTCATCATAACCTCCATGGAGATGTTGCAGTTCAGTTTTATTCAATTTTGAATACAACTAGCATAGTGCGGATTGCATAAAATAACAAGCAACAGTCTTTAAAAATGTGATCTAGCCGACAAATTTTATGTGATTTATGCACCGCACTTTTTATTCAAATGCAATCTTGGTGCGGTGAATACCCGCAATTTCGGTTAATTCTGGCAAACTGTTAATGGTAATATATTTGCCTTGCACCGCTAACACGCCGAGTTTTTGGAAACGCCCCAATAAACGGCTAATGGTTTCTACGGTTAAACCAAGATAATTACCAATATCGCCACGGGTCATGGTTAAACGAAATTCTCTGGGTGAAAAACCTCGAGCAGAGTAGCGTTTGGATAAATTGTAAATAAACGCCGCTAAACGTTCTTCCGCATTCATTTTGGATAACAACAAAATCATTTCTTGATCGCTTTTGATTTCGCTACTCATTAATCGCATAATTTGTTGGCGTAATTTCGGTAATTTGCCTGAAAGGTCGTTTAAAATATCAAAGGGAATTTCACACACCATGGCGGTTTCCAAGGCCTGAGCATAGCTTGGATGTTTCATATTCATAATGGCATCAAAGCCGACCAAATCACCGGGTAAATGAAAAGAGGTAATTTGCTCCTCGCCCGCCTCATTAATAGTGTAAGATTTAATGGTGCCAGAACGAATCGCATACAGGGAAACCAATTCATCTCCCGCTTTAAATAACAGGTGTGATTTTTGGATCGGTTTTTTTCGCTCGATAATATTATCGAGCTGATCTAATTCATGAGCATTCAGGGTAAAAGGAATACATAATTGGCTAATACTGCAATCTTGGCAGTGAATCGCACAGCCACCAGATTGGATACGACGAGTCATGCGTGGTTCAGATGATAAAATACTCATTATGCCTCAAAATTTATGATAAAATTGATCTAACTCAAAAATAATAGCATTAAAATGCAAAATTAAGAAGTAGAAAATGAAAAAAGGCCTTGAAAAAGAAATGAAAAAAGGGAAATTATGCCAGCAGAAAAATTAACCAAAAAACGTCTTATTCAAATTATCATTATGTTTGTGATTCTTCTTGTGGCGTTTGGTTATAAGACCTACCAGTATTATCATTAATTAGATATTAAAAACGAATAATCATAAAAAAAGCTGATGAAATCTTCATCAGCTTTGATCGATTTATGCGCAGATTAATTTAATGTCGCAAGATCTTTATCAATCATGAAAATAGATTTACCGTCTTCCCCTAAGATATTAAATTTATCGAGGATACTACCGAATAATTTTTCTTCTTCGTGTTGTTCTGCCACATACCATTGTAAGAAATTGAATGCAGAATAGTCTTTAGCCTCAAAGGTCGCACCCACTAATTCATTAATTTTACTGGTAATGAATTTTTCATGGGCGAACGTTAATTCAATGACTTCGCGTAATGATGTATATTCGTGAGCCACTTCTTCGATCGCAGAAATTTGTGCGCCTGCACCGGTTTCATTTAAATAAGTGAACAATTTACGCATATGTTCCATTTCTTCAGCCGCATGTTCACGTAAGAATTTGGCCGCACCGACATAACCTTTTTGATCACACCACGCACTCATTTGTAAATAAAGATTAGAAGAATAAAATTCCAAATTCATTTGTGCATTTAATAATTCAACGATTTTTTTTGCTAACATGATGTTGTCCTCTTATTCTAATGTGGATAATTCTTTATCAATTAAGTAAATGGCTTTACCGTCATTGCCTAAAATATCAAATTTATCAATGACGCCACTGAATAAGGTTTCTTCTTCGTGCTGTTCTGCCACATACCATTGTAAAAAGTTGAAAGTCGAGTAGTCTTTTGTGGCAAAAGTGACTTCGACTAATTCATTAATTTTCGCTGTCACGTGTTTTTCGTGTTCAAAGGCGATTTCTAATACTTCACGTAATGACGCATATTCGGTACGTGGTGCCTCAATTTTGCCTAAAATTGGCAAGCCACCGGTTTCGCTAACATAATCGAATAATTTTTGCATATGTTCCATTTCTTCATCCGCATGACCGATAAAGAATTTGGCGGCACCTTCGTAACCATGGTTTGCACACCAAGCACTCATTTGTAAATAGGTGTTTGATGAAAAGAATTCTAAATTGATTTGTTCATTCAATTTAGTAGTAATTGCTTGGTTTAACATTTTTTGTTTCCTCGTAAAAAAATAAAGTGGAATAAATCCAACGGCTGCTATTATAACCATCTAAATGAGAATTGCAATATTTATTTAAATATAAGTGATTAATTTAAAAGGAAAAATCAATAACAACTATTATCATTTAGAATAACTTAACAATTTCTTTACATAAACAAGTTTGGAAATAATTCGCATTTTTTAACCGCACTTTTATTTTGCTCGAAAAGAAAGTTGTCAGAACATTTGATTTATCTCATAAATTCACTATAATACGCTTTCTCAAAATGACTTTTGAGCAAATTATGGGAAATCGTTGGGTCGCCTGCGGTTTCTGTTTTTAAACAATCTTACAAGAGAACATGAAAATGGCATTTAAATTTAACGCTGAAGTTCGTCAAACGCAAGGTACGGGTGCGAGCCGCCGTCTGCGTCACAACGGTCAAATCCCTGCAATCGTTTATGGTGGCAGCGAAGCACCGGTTTCAATCATCTTAAACCATGATGAATTAAACAACGCACAAGCACATGAGAGTTTCTATTCTGACGTGATTACGTTGGTGATTGGTGGTAAAGAAGTGGCTGTTAAAGTACAAGCTATGCAACGTCACCCATTTAAACCAAAATTAGCGCATATCGATTTCAAACGTGTATAATTTTTAGTTTGTTTGTTGAAAAACACCAATAATCCCTGATTGTTGGTGTTTTTTTTATTATAATGAAAAAAATTAAACATAAGGAACAGAATATGACATTAAAAATCGGTATTGTGGGTGCGGGCGGACGCATGGGGCGTCAATTAATTCAGGCGGTACATTCTGCCAGTGGCGTAGAATTAGGGGCGGCTTTTGAACGCTCAGGATCATCTTTAATTGGGGCAGATGCTGGCGAATTAGCGGGTATCGGTGCGTTAGGCATTAAAGTGGAAGAAAAATTGGAAAATCAAGCGGATCAATTTGACGTGTTGATTGATTTTACTCGCCCTGAAGGTACATTGGAACATTTAAAATTCTGCGTAGCTCATCATAAAAATATGATTATCGGTACCACGGGTTTTGATGAGGCAGGTAAACAACAGATTCAACAGGCCGCTGAAAAAATTGGCATTGTATTTGCCTCAAATTATAGTGTTGGCGTAAATTTAGTATTTAAATTGCTAGAAAAAGCCGCCAAAGTGATGGGGGATTATTGCGATATTGAGATTATTGAGGCCCATCACCGTCATAAAGTAGATGCTCCATCAGGCACGGCGTTATCCATGGGTGAACATATTGCCAAAACCCTTGGTCGTGATTTGAAAACCCATGGGGTATTTTGCCGTGATGGTATTATTGGTGAACGTAAAGCGGATGAAATTGGTTTTTCCACCATTCGTGCCAGTGATGTCGTGGGGGAGCATACCGTGTGGTTTGCGGATATTGGTGAACGAGTGGAAATTTCTCATAAAGCCTCAAGTCGCATGACCTTTGCCAATGGGGCAGTGCGTGCGGCGAAATGGATTGAAAACCAATCTTCTGGCTTATTTGATATGACCGATGTGTTGGATTTGAATAATTTGTAGTTTACCCTCACCCTAACCCTCTCCCAAAGGGAGAGGGAATTTTTTAGGGGAAGATCTTTTATTTTGCGGAATAATATCCACCCATTGCACTATAAATGGCATTTTCGTTTTGAAGTACCGCATATTTTGCATTTAAGATAGCCACTTGAGAGGCTTTCTCGGTATTCGCCGCAGTTAACCATTCTCTTAACTCTGATACGCCAGCGTTATAACGATTTTGATAGTATTTGGTAATCCGTTGATCATAATCGTATTTTTTCTTCAAATTGGTATAATTTTGTTGCGATTGGGTATAAGCAAAATAGTTAGTATCAATTTCATTCAATGCCGTGGTAATGCCCTGTTCATAGGTTACACGAGCTGACTCATAAGCTGCCTCGGAAATTTTGACATTCCATTTTACGTGGTTCCAATCTAAGAACGGTAAGCTAATACCTAACGCACCGGCTGCAATAGGATTGCTTAAGGCGGATCCCACTGTGGTGGCACTAGAGGACAAGGTGCCACTCAAACTAAGCGTTGGGAACCAAGATTTTTGGGTCGCTTTAGCATCTTTAAATGCACTGCTTAAACGGAATAAATTGCCTTTTACATCTGGACGATTCGCAATAGTCGATACCGGTACATTTAAATTCACGCCAGCGGTTTTCACATTTAAAATATGTGGGAAGTTAATATTTAACGCTTGATCTGGTTTTAAATTCAATAAATTACGTAACGTTTGTTCTGCAGTTTTACGTTGAGTCTGGTACGCAATTAAACTGTTCCGAGCTGACAAAACTGCTTGTTGTGCTTGGTCGGTACTGGCACGGTCGGCCACACCTTGTGCTAAACGGTTTTGCATAATGTTGTTGATTTGTCCGTAGTAGCTAATCGTGTCGTTGGTGGCTGAAATCGCATCATTGAGATAAGCAAGTTGATAATAGGTCACCACAACAGAGTTAATTAACGATAAACGTGTTGCCTCTAAATCTTGTTGCGTAGCTTTGTAGGTCCATTCGCCGGCATCGGCTGCATCGGCTAAACGACGCCATAAATCTAAAGTATAACTTACGCCCAATGAGCCACCATGGCTAATGGTTGAATTGGCATGGGTATCGGTACGACGACTGGCAGAAGAACTGGCAGAACCATTAAAACTTGGCACTAAATCTGCCCCCAATAAATTGGCTTGGTAAAGAGCTGAGTTGACGGAAATAGCGGCTTTGGCTAAATCTTTATTATTTAATAAGGCTTGTTCAACCACTTGGTTTAATTGTGCATCATTGTACAATGTCCACCAGTTTTCTTTGATGTTGTATTGTTGAGTAAGCTGTTCATATTGTTGATAGTCTTGTTGGCTAGTTTGGTAACTATCTTCAATATTGCTTGCACAGCCAACTAAGGCTGTCGATAAAATCACAGTGAAAGCGATTTTGTTTAGTTTTAACATATTTTGTCCTTTAATATAATCGTTGGGACGTATTGCATACCCCCAAAACAGATCGAGCAATAGGGCGTATGCAATACGCCCCTACATCAAATTGTAATAAATGAACGTTCGTTCATTTTGACTTGCTTATTCTAACAGAAAAATAAAAATTTTCTACTATTCTCTCGCCAAAGCATTAATCGGATTTAACTGTGACGCATTTTTCGCTGGCATATAACCGAATACCACACCAATCAACGTGGAGCAGAGTACCGCAGAAATAATCGAGAAACTGGAAAATACCATGGTGAAATCCGTCATAAACAGATTAAAAATGGTACCAAATAACACCGATAATACAATGCCAGTCAGCCCACCAATTAAACAAATTAAGATCGCCTCAATCAAAAACTGTTGCAAAATATTGGCTTGTCTGGCACCGATTGCCATGCGAACCCCAATTTCTTTGGTGCGTTCAGTGACGGAAACTAACATAATATTCATCACACCAATGCCGCCGACCACTAAGGAAATCAACGCAATAGAGGAAATTAACAACGTCATGGTATTGGTGGTGGCTTCAATAGTTTGTTTAATGGTATCGGTATTCATCACGAAAAAGTCTTTTTTACCATGGCGAACTTGTAATAAATTAGTTAAGCCTTTTTCTGCCACCGTAGAATTGACATCATCACGAATTTTTACCGTAATGCTATCAATTTTTTGATTGCCTGAAATTTTATTCATGGCCGTCGTGTAGGGAAGATAAAGTTTCAAACTACTACTACTTCCACCCATATTATTGTTTGATTTAGCTACGCCAATGACTTTCAACGGCTTTTTATTCACCATTAAAATTTCGCCGAGTGGATCTTTATTGGGGAAAATTTGATTCACCGTATTATCATCAATCACCACCACATTTTCATTATTTTTCACCTCATCTGCGGTGAAAATTTTACCATTTTCAGTGGTTAACCCTTTCACATTAAAATATTGTTCGCCTACACCATATACTTGTGCAGTAAAACTTTGGCTACCATAAGTTAGCGTACCACTGACCGAACTATTTGGGGTGGAACTTTCAATATAACTTTGTTTGGCCAAAATATCGCTGTCATTGACGGTTAAATTCTGGTTTTTATCAGCGTGTCGATCACCAAAGCCGGTACCGTTAAAAATATCCATAGTATTGGTTCCCATGGAATTAATATTGGCCAGAATTTTTTGCTGAGAACCGTTACCTAAGGCCACCACACAAACCACCGACGTGATCCCAATAATAATCCCCAACATGGTTAATAGGGAACGCATTTTATGTGCCACAATAGCTTTGACCGACATGCGGAATGATTCCATAAATTGATCTTTATAGAAACTAAATGCGTTTTTATTGATTTTGGGCGTGGTGTCTTTGTGGGCAATTAAATCACTTTTGCGAGTATCTTCAATAATCCGACCATCTTTAATTTCAATCACTCGATTAGCAAATTCCGCCACATTTTTGTCATGGGTCACCAAAATAATGGTATGCCCCTCGCCGTGGAGTTGAGTTAAAATCTCCATCACAGTTTCGCCACTTTTGCTGTCTAATGCCCCTGTGGGTTCATCCGCTAAAATAATTTCCCCACCGTTCATCAAGGCTCGAGCAATACTCACACGTTGCTGTTGACCGCCTGAAAGTTGGCTCGGTTTATTTTCTAATTTATCGCCTAAGCCTAATTTATCCAGCAAACTCCCTGCACGAGCTAAACGAGTTTGTTGATCGACGCCGGCATAAATTGCTGGAAGAGCCACATTTTCCACCGCACTTAAGGTGGAAAGCAAATTATAACGTTGGAAAATAAAGCCAAATTTTTGCTGACGTAAATCAGAAAGTTGGTCACGATTTAAATGACTAACTTCTTGGTTGTCAATTTTATAAGATCCAGACGTCGCCGTATCCAAACAACCAATAATATTCATCAGGGTGGATTTACCTGAACCCGATTGTCCAATAATGGCAATAAAATCGCCTTTTTTAATATCTAGATCAATGTCTTTTAAAATCTGCGTACGGTTTTCGCCCTCACCAAAAAATTTGGTAATGCCTTTGATTTCAATAATATTCATAAAATTATCTCTTTTTACACCGCAGTTTTAAAATATTCTTGGGCCACGATTGCTATTGCCCACGGTTTCACCCTCAGCTACTTGTGAAGTGATGACTTTATCGCCTTCATTTAAACCCGATAAGATTTGCGTATTCACATCGTCATTTAAACCAATGGTCACGTCACGTTTTTCCACTTGTTTATTCTCGTTTAACACATTGACATACACGTTATTACCGTCTTTTTGTAAACTTGTGGTCGGCACTAATAAGGCATCTTTCACATCGGCAATGGTAATGGTATTTTGCGTGGTCATCCCAATACGTAATTTGCCCTCTGGGTTATCCACTACCACATTTGCATAGTAATACACCGCATTAGTATCCGTGACATCTTCGGTATAACCGTTATCGGTTAAGGTCGTCATGGCTGGATCCACGGAATTAATTTCCGCATGATATTTCGTATTCGGATCGGAGAGCGTGGTAAACTCAATGGGCATGCCTTGTTTCACTTTGGTAATATCGCCCTCGGAAATTTCAGGCTTAATCAGCATTTTGCTTAAATCTGCCACTTGTACGATAGTCGGCGTAGTTTGATTGGCGTTCACGGTTTGTCCAACGGAAACCGGAATCGAAATCACCGTACCGTTTAACGGAGAAACAATTTTGGTATAACCTAAATTGGTTTGAGCCGTACTCACTTCAATTTCCGATTGTTTAATCGAGGCTTCCACGCTTTCAATATCGGCTTCGGCACTAGATAGGGTATTTTTCGCCGTATTCACATCATCTAGGGTGGCAGAATTTTGTTTGTATAACTTCGACATCCGATTATAAGCAGACAATGCCACATCATAAGCGGTTTTCTTGGCTTTTAACTGTGCTTGATAAGAAGAAAGTTGTGCTTGAGCCGTGTTCAGGCTGTTAATTTGGGTTTTGGAATCAATTTCCGCAATTAAATCGCCCTCTTTCACCTCTTGCCCTAAGCTCACGTGAATTTTCTCAATTTTTCCTGAAACCTGTGCACCCACTTCTACACGGTTATAGCTCCGCACTGTGCCACTGGCAATCACTGATTTTTGCAAATTGCCACGGCTTACCGTTTCGGTTAAATAGGTGACTTGTGATCCTTGATCGGCTTTAAAATAAAACCAAGCTGCTGCACCCAAAGCAAGGATAATGACCGCAATTAATAATTTTTTCATCATAATATGTCCGATAATAAATAAAAGTAATAGAAGTATAAAGGATAAATCTTAATAAATCCTTAAGTATGATTGATAGATTGCATTTTTAGGAAAAAGTTGCAGGAAAAATTTCAAAGATTTTGTCCGCACTTTGTAATCTGACCGCAAACCGTGTAGAATAACCCCAATTTTTTAACCGTTTAACTTTTAATGATATGACAGCAGAAAATATTGAAACAAACGAAACTCGTCCGACGAACTTTATTCGTCAAATTATTGATGAAGATTTAGCGTCCGGTAAACATAGCAATGTTTACACGCGTTTTCCACCTGAACCCAATGGCTATTTACATATTGGCCACGCCAAATCTATTTGCTTGAATTTTGGTATTGCACAGGATTATCAAGGTAAATGTAACTTGCGTTTTGATGACACTAACCCAACCAAAGAAGATGTGGAATATGTGGACAGTATTAAGCAAGATGTGGAATGGCTCGGTTTCCATTGGGAGGGTGAACCGCATTATGCGTCAGATTATTTCGATCAGCTTTATGGTTATGCTATTGAATTAATTGAAAAAGGTTTAGCCTATGTAGATGAACTTTCACCGGAACAAATGCGTGAATATCGTGGTACTTTAACCGAAGCAGGTAAAAACAGCCCATATCGTGATCGTCCGATTGAAGAAAATTTAGCCTTATTTGAAAAAATGAAAAACGGCGAAGTAGCCGAGGGCAAAATGAGCTTACGAGCCAAAATTGATATGAGTTCGCCATTTATGGTGATGCGTGACCCTGTGATTTATCGGGTGAAATTCGCGAGTCACCATCAAACAGGGGATAAATGGTGCATTTACCCAATGTACGATTTCACCCATTGTATTTCTGATGCCATTGAACGCATTACTCACTCAATTTGTACCTTGGAATTTCAAGACAACCGCCGTTTATATGATTGGGTATTGGAGCATATTTCTATTGAACGTCCATTGCCACATCAATATGAATTTTCTCGTTTAAATTTAGAGGGAACCTTAACTTCTAAACGTAAATTATTAAAATTAGTGGAAGAAAAAGCCGTAGATGGTTGGAATGATCCACGTATGCCAACGATTTCAGGCTTACGCCGTCGGGGTTATACGCCAGCTGCTTTGCGTGAATTTTGTCGCCGAATTGGGGTGACCAAACAAGATAACGTGGTGGAATTTTCGGCGTTAGAAAGCTGTATTCGTGATGATTTAAATACCAATGCACCACGAGCCATGGCCGTGATTAATCCGTTAAAAATTGTGATTGAAAACTTAAAAAATTCGGAAATTTTAACCGCACCTAATCATCCAAATCGAGATGAATTAGGCACAAGAGAATTGCCGTTTACTCAAGAGCTTTATATCGATCAAGCAGATTTCCGTGAAGAAGCCAATAAACAATATAAACGTTTGGTATTGGGCAAAGAAGTGCGTTTACGTAATGCTTATGTGATTAAAGCCGAACGGGTGGAAAAAGATGCGGACGGCAATGTGACTTGTGTATATTGTTCTTACGACCCTGAAACCCTTGGTAAAAATCCTGCGGACGGTCGCAAAGTGAAAGGCGTGATTCATTGGGTGTCAGCTACGGAAAATAACCCAGCGGAATTTCGTCAATATAGCCGTTTATTTGATATGCAAAACCCTGGGGCAGAAGAGGATATTATTGCCGCTATTAACCCAAATTCGTTGGTGGTAAAACAAGGTTTTGTAGAAAAATCTTTAGTCAATGCGAAAGCGGAACAAGCCTATCAATTTGAACGTGAAGGCTATTATTGTGCGGATAACAAAGACAGCCGTGCAGATCATTTAGTGTTTAATCTCACCGTGAGTTTAAAAGAAGGATTTTAAATGAAAAAATTAGTGTTAGTCATGTTGACAGCTTGTGTGTTAGTCGCCTGTTCCCAACCGAAAGATATTTATTTCAATGGGGCAGAGGGATCACATTCTGGTATTAAATATGATAAAAGTAGTGAATCCTTTGGGCTAAATCCTTAGTCCCTCACCCTAACCCTCTCCCAAAGGGAGAGGGGATTTTGTATTTATCATCAACCATGACAACATCTCAATCACTCCCTTTTTGGCAACAAAAATCCCTTTCTGAAATGACCGAGTCAGAATGGGAATCCCTTTGTGACGGCTGTGGAAAATGTTGTTACCGCAAATTTATTGAGGGACGAGGCAAGCGTGAACGCTTATATTACACCCGAATTGCCTGTGATTTATTAAATCTCGAAACTGGGAAGTGCGGTGATTATTGCAATCGTTTTACATTAATTGACGACTGCACCAAACTGACCAAGAAAAATCTTGCTCAATTTAGTTGGTTGCCAGATACTTGTGCTTATCGTTTACTTTATGAGAACAAGCCATTATTTGACTGGCATCCGCTGATTTCCAATAATCCCAACTCCGTTAAACTCGCTGGTGTCATGATTAAAAACGGCATTCACGAAAAAGATGTGATTGATTGGTTTGAGTATGTTATAGATTAAATCTCACTTTTATGCCTGAACCAATCTATTCGCTTTAATTTCCATTCGTAAATTTAAGGCTTTCATGACTTTTAGCACGGTTGAAAACGTAGGATTGCCTTTGCCTGATAAGGCTTTATAAAGCCCTTCACGAGTAACGCCAGCTTCACGAGCAATTTGACTCATATTTCTTGCACGGGCAATATCGCCTAATGCGGATAAAATCAATTCCACGTTATCTTCTTGTAATATTTCATTTAAGTAAAGTTGAATTTGTTCTTCGCTTTTTAAATGTTCTGCTATATCAAAATTTTGTAGTTCAACCATATATTATACTCCGAGTTCTTGAGCCAATTTTTTCGCTTTTTTAATATCGCTATCTTGGGTAGATTTATCCCCACCACATAACAAAATAACTAAAATGCCATTTTGGTTTTTAAGGTATATCCGATAGCCTTTACCTTCTGTGATTCGCAATTCCGAAATACCTCCACCCACCGCTTTAACATCACCAAAATTGCCGAATTGTAACCGTTTAATTCGCATTTGAATTTTGGCTTTTGCGTTTAAATCCTTAAGTTCGTCAAGCCAGCGGTTAAAAAGAGAGGTTGCTTTAATTTGAATCATATTTTTCTCTGATATTATAAATCAAGTTTAAAAAATGTAAACTATAATTAACAATTAAGTTTAGAACATCATTAGCATAATAGATTTTCTAGATTATCACGAGAAACAAAATTAAAATTTGGAATCCAGATCACAAAAATAGAAATTTACTCTGTACTGACACATTGAATTTAAATGCAAAAAGTCGTTTAAATTGATTGAGTTTATTTGTGGGATTGTTAGAATGTAACCTTAAGAAAGAACTATTATTTGAGAGGGTAGCGTGAAGGTAACCGAAGAAAATCTGCAAGTACAACAACAGAAAGCAAAAGATCTTGGAATTTGTACATCTCATTATGATATTGACGGGCATTTAGTTGAGGCAAGTGCAGAAACGTTGGATTTTTTCACCGCACTTTTCTCGGCAGAAAGTCCACCTTTGGGAAACGTTGCTCATCATGAGGATTTTTTTGATGATGTGGTGGTAATAAATGCAGAGCAAGTAGCAGATTATGCTTTAAAGGATATTTTTTCTGTCAGTGAGCTGAACAAACCTATTCATTGTCAGTTAATTAATGAAAAAAATGAGATTATTTTTACCACTTCTGAACAACAGAAAATTCGCTTCCCCGCTTTGCCGATTGGCTATTATCAATTAACCCTTTCCACTTCAAAACAAAAACGTCAAGTCCGTGTATTGGTGCAACCCAAAACCACTTTTCAATCCCCCGTATTAACCAAACACAAGGCTTGGGGCATTAATGTGCAACTTTATAGTTTGCGTTCTGCTCGTAACTGGGGCATTGGCGATTTTGCCGATTTAACCTATTTAGTGAAAAGTGCGGTGCAATTTGGGGCAGATTTTATTGGCGTCAATCCGTTGCATAAAATGTATGCCGCTGTACCAAATTGGGCAAGTCCTTATAGTGCCACTTCTCGCCGTTGGTTAAATCCCATTTATATTGCGGTGGATAACTTGCCAGAATTTAAACTGGCAAAATCCGTGCAAACTTGGGTTTCACAACAACAAGCTGAAATTGAGAAGTTACGTCAGCAAGATTGCGTGAATTACGATCAGGTTTTTCAACTTAAATTTACCGCCCTTGAACAGCTTTTTGCCTTTAGTCAACGCAGTAAAACAGCGAAAATTGTCCAACGCCGTCAGGATTTTTTAGCCTTTGTAAAACAACAAGGGGATAACTTGTTAAATCAAGCCTTATTTGATGTGTTGGATAGCATTGAGCATGCTGATCATCAAGCCAATGAACAAAATATTGGCTGGTTGGGTTGGCGGAAAGAATGGCAACAATTAAGTGAAAAAAATCGCAAAGCCTTAATTAAACGATATCAACCGCAAATTGAATTTTATATGTGGTTGCAATGGTTGACCGAACAACAATTAGCCGAGGTGCAAGCCACGGCGCAAAAAGTCGGGTTATCTTTGGGGATTTATGGCGATTTAGCCGTGCAAAGTTCCCGAGGCAGTGCGGATGTGTGGAGCGATCCGAATTTGTATTGTGTCAACGCCAGCATTGGCGCACCGCCTGATCCCCTTGGCCCGGTGGGGCAAAATTGGAATTTACCGCCTTATAACCCAACCCAATTAAAAGCCCGTGGTTTTCAGCCATTTATTGATATGTTGCGTGCCAATATGCAACACTTTGGCGTGTTGCGCATTGATCATGTGATGGGATTATTCCGTTTGTGGCTCATTCCTGAAAACAAAACTGCCGTAGACGGCGTATATGTATTATATCCCTTTGATGAACTCATGGCGATTTTAGCCATTGAAAGTCAACGTAATCAATGTGTGATTGTGGGGGAAGATTTGGGTATTGTGTCGGATGAAGTGCGGTGTAAATTAAAAGAGTTTTTGATTTATTCGTATTTTGTACTGTATTTTTCCCAACAAAACGGTGAATTTCCAAAAGCGGAATATTTTCCAACACAGTCGTTTGCTACCGTTGGCACCCATGATGTTCCCTCATTAAGCAGTTTCTGGCATTGCAAAGATTTAGCATTGTTTGAACAACTCGGTGTGTTACAAGGGGATTTCTTACAGCAAAAATATCAACAACGCGTACAGGATAAACAAGCCTTATTAAATAGTTTACACCGCGACCAGTATTTACCCGAAGATTATCAAGGGGATGCCATGACAATGGCCATGCACGATCATCTCAATTTTGTGGTTCATCGTTATTTGGCTCAAAGTGAAAGCCGTTTAATTGGCGTGCAGTTAGAGAATTTGATTGTTCAGGAAGTGTCGTTTAACTTACCTGGTACATCTGATGAATATCCTAATTGGCAAGTGAAACTCGCTTTGCCATTAGAGCAGATATTTAGTGACCAACGCATTCAAGCGTTGCTAAATGAAATTAACCATAATAGGAAGTCATTATGAAAAAATTAGTAGAACAATCCGTAATTGATGCGTTTTTTAATGGAACGCACGCTGATCCATTTTCCGTGTTAGGTATGCACGAAACAGAAAGAGGGATTGAAGTTCGCGTGTTAATGCCTGACGCAGATAGCGTAGTGGTGATTAATCGTGCCACGCAAGAGGTGGCAATCCAATTAGAAAAAATTGATGAACGTGGATTTTTCACTGGCGTGACAGCCCAAACCCATGATTTCTTTGATTATCAACTTCAAGTCACTTGGGGGCATGAAACCATTGTAGTAGAAGACCCATACCGTTTCCATCCAATGATTGAAGAATTAGATAACTGGTTATTAGCTGAGGGTTCACATTTACGCCCTTATGAAGTGTTGGGTGCACATTTCACTGAGTGTGACAATGTCACAGGGGTGAACTTTCGTTTATGGGCGCCGAATGCCAAACGTGTGTCTGTGGTAGGGGATTTCAACTATTGGGACGGTCGCCGTCATCCAATGCGTTTCCATGCGAACAGCGGCGTGTGGGAACTCTTTATTCCGAAAGTGGCTTTAGGACAATTATATAAATTTGAATTGTTAGATTGCAATAATCAACTGCGGTTAAAATCCGACCCTTATGCCTTTGCCGCACAATTACGCCCAGATACCGCCTCACAAGTGAGTGCTTTACCTGAAATCGTGGAAATGACTGAAGCTCGCCGTAAAGCGAACCAATCGGATCAACCGATTTCCATTTATGAAGTACATTTAGGTTCATGGCGTCGTAATTTAGAAAATAATTTCTGGTTAGACTATGACCAATTAGGGGATGAATTAATTCCTTATGTGAAAGATATGGGATTTACCCATATTGAATTGTTACCCATTTCTGAATACCCATTTGACGGTTCGTGGGGCTATCAACCGTTAGGTTTATATGCACCGACTAGCCGTTTTGGTACGCCAGAGGGCTTTAAACGCTTTATTGCTAAAGCACACGAGGCGGGTATTAATGTGATTTTAGACTGGGTACCAGGGCATTTCCCAAGTGATACCCATGGTTTAGCTGCCTTTGACGGTACGGCATTGTATGAACATGCGGATCCGAAAGAGGGTTATCACCAAGACTGGAATACCTTAATTTATAACTATGGCCGTCATGAAGTGAAAAATTTCTTGACTGGTAATGGCTTATATTGGTTAGAACGCTTTGGGTTAGACGGCTTACGTGTGGATGCCGTGGCGTCTATGATTTATCGTGATTACAGCCGTAAAGACGGAGAGTGGATTCCAAATGAATACGGTGGTCGAGAAAACTTAGAGGCCATTGATTTCTTACGTCAAACTAACCGCATTGTGGGTACCGAAGTCCCTGGGGCAACCAGTATTGCGGAAGAATCGACCTCTTTTGCTGGCGTCACCTTACCTCCTGAAAATAACGGTTTAGGGTTCCATTTTAAATGGAATATGGGCTGGATGAATGATACCCTTTCTTATATGAAACTGGATCCGATTTATCGCCAATATCACCACAATAAAATGACCTTTGGTATGGTGTATCAATACAGCGAAAACTTCTTATTACCGTTGTCCCATGATGAAGTGGTGCATGGTAAATGTTCGTTGTTAGGCAAAATGCCGGGGGACGCATGGCAAAAATTTGCTAACTTGCGTGCTTACTATGCCTATATGTGGGGCTATCCGGGTAAAAAATTACTCTTTATGGGTAACGAATTTGCTCAAGGCCGTGAGTGGAATTATCAAGAAAGTCTGGATTGGTACTTATTGGATGATTTCCACGGCGGTGGCTGGCATAAAGCCGTGTTGCAATTAGTCAAAGACTTGAATAAAACCTACAAAGAAAACGCCGCACTTTATCAATTAGATAACAAACCAGAGGGTTTTGATTGGTTAGTGGTGGACGATTATCAAAATTCTGTGTTTGCCTTTGAACGTCGTGACAGCAATGGCGAACGTATTTTGGTGGTGAGTAACTTTACCCCAGTGGTGCGTGAAAACTATCGTATTGGTGTCAATGAAGCAGGGGAATATGAAGAAATTCTTAATACCGACTCGGCTTATTATAAAGGCTCCAATGTGGGTAATTCTGGTGTGGTCGCCAGTGAAGAAATTGAAAGTCATGGCAGAAAACAATCTATTTCAATTGTGATACCGCCATTGGCAACGGTTTATTTGCGTTGGAAAAAAGTCGCAAAAAAGGTCAGAAAAACAGCCGTTAAACGTACGAAAAGTGCTGAAACTGCGGTAGAAAAACCAGCCAAAACAGCTAAAAAAGCGACCACAACGAAAGTAAGCAAGGCGAAAGCAACGAAAGCGGAGAGTGTGAAAGTGGCGGTGGCCGAAAGCAAGGCGACTAAAGCAAAAACAACCCGATCTAAATCAGTAAAATCGGATACGGTAAAAATGGATGTGAGTAAGATAACTACACCTATCGAAACCGAAATTGTGCCTACCACGGCAACAAAAACGACCGCTAAAAAGGCGACCAAAGTCACCACTAAAAAAGCGGCGTTAGAGGCCGAACCGGCGAAAAAAGCAGTGAAAGCAAAGGCGGAGCCTAAAACCACTAAAGCGAAAGCAGTGAAAAAAGCCACCTCAGAAACTGAAACGGTGAAAAAAGCAACCAAAGCAAAAGCGAAAAAAACGGCCGAAGTATAACAGGTAGAACATTGCGTAACGGAGTGGTGTAGTTAACTACACCATTCCAAACGCTTTGATGTTAATGGATTATTTTTAAATTATTATTTTATGAGTACATTATTAGGGGCGAATGTTGAATTTCGCAATAATCAACAAGGGGTGAATTTTGCCCTCTATTCAAGCCAAGCCAGTCGCATTGAGTTATGTTTATTTGATGATAACGATCAGGAACAACGCATTGCCATGGCGAAAAATGAACAAGATATTTGGCATTGTTGGTTAGCCAATGTGGCGGCAGGGACAAAATACGCTTACCGTCTTTATCCTAAAGATGAAAAAAGTTTGAACAACCCCAACAAATTAATGTTAGATCCTTACGCCAAAAAAGTCGTTGGGAAACCCGATTTATCTACCGCCACCAAACGAGCGTGGTTTTTATTAAACGACCCTCGTGATAATGCGAAAGTTGCCCCGAAAGGCGTCGTGACTGCGCCCTCTGATTTTGATTGGCAAGGTGATGACCTGCTACAAATTCCGTGGGCAAACAGTATTCTTTATGAATTACACGTGAAAGGCTTTACCCAATTAAGAGGGGATTTGCCCGCACATATTCGAGGCACCTATGCGGGTTTAGCCCACCCGAAAAGTATCACCTATTTAAAACAATTAGGCATTACAGCGGTTGAATTATTGCCCGTAAATTATGCGGTAGATGAACCGCACTTACAAGAAAAACGCTTACACAATTATTGGGGTTATAACCCCTTAGCCATGTTTGCATTAGAACCTCGTTATGCGGCGACGGATAATCCAGAAAATGAATTTAAACAAGCGGTCAAAGCCTTGCATCAAGCGGGGATTGAAGTGATTTTAGATGTGGTATTTAATCACAGTGCCGAGGGCGAAAAACATTTTCCAACCTTTAGTCAACGAGGCATTGATGATGAGGCTTATTATTATCACAACGCAGACGGATATTATGAAAACTGGACAGGCTGTGGTAATACCTTAAATTTATCGACGCCACAAGGCCGAGCTTGGGTGTTAGATTGTTTAAGATATTGGGTGGAAGAATACCATATTGATGGTTTCCGTTTTGATTTAGCCAGTAGTTTAGGGCGAGAACAACCGCATTTTAATCCGCATTCTTTATTATTTCAGGCCATAGAACAGGATCCATTATTATCCCGTTGTAAAATGATCAGCGAACCTTGGGATTTAGGCGAGGGTGGCTATCAAGTCGGCAATTTTCCACCGTATTTTGCCGAATGGAATGATCGTTATCGTGATGATATCAAACAGTTCTGGTTATGGAAAAATGGCGCATTAGGGGCGTTGGCAGAACGCTTTGCGGGGTCAAGTGATATGTATCGCAAAGATCACCAACAACCGCATAAAACGTTAAATTTTATCACCGCACATGATGGCTTTACTTTACGTGATTTAGTCAGTTACAACCATAAACATAATCTGGCCAATGGCGAAGATAACCGTGATGGACGTAATGAAAATTACAGTTACAACCATGGCGTGGAGGGCTCCGCCGAGGGCTTGCCATTAGCTGAAAAAAGTGCGGTGGAAAAACAACGATTTTTAACCAGTGTGGCGTTATTACGTACGTTGTTATTATCCAATGGGACGCCCATGTTATTGGCCGGTGATGAATTTGGGAATACACAATATGGCAACAACAACGCCTATTGTCAGGACAGCCAAATTGCTTGGTTGAAATGGTCGGCATTTAATCATGATTTATTTACGGCCACCCAGAAAATGATTCAGTTACGTAAAAAAATCAGCAGTTTATCTCGTGATCAATGGTGGACAGACCAGAACGTGACTTGGTTAAATGAATTTAGCCACCCTATGCAAGTGGCGCATTGGAACGATAAAGCTGTAAAAGCCATGCAAATCTTATTAGATGATGAATGGCTGTTCGTGATCAACGCAAAAGATGAATTGCAGAATTTTGTATTACCGGAGGGAAATTGGGAAATTTTAGCGTCACAACAAGCCAAGCTATTAAAAGGGCAAGGTTTATTGCTTGAAACCTTAGATTTCTGTGTATTACAACGAAAATAAACGTTTTTTTTAATTAATTTTTTCAAAAGTTTGAAGTCTATCACAGAATTTTATTTTTATTTTCTGTATAGTGATAACAGATGATGAAGTTCTCACCATTTTAACTAAACGATTAACCCGAAATTTTATTTATGGAGAATAATTATGAGTAGCAAAGTAGCAGTACCCAACAGATTCGAACTTGTTAAAGAAACCTTGGTGTTAATTTTAGCGGGTGGACGTGGTTCTCGTTTACACGAATTAACCGATAAACGTGCAAAACCTGCACTGTATTTTGGTGGTAATCGTCGTATTATTGATTTCGCTTTATCAAACTGTATTAACTCGGGATTAAACCGCATTGGCGTGGTAACACAATATGCGGCACATTCTCTGTTGCGTCATTTGCAAAACGGTTGGTCTTTCTTGCCACAAGAACGTGGGGAATTTGTGGATATGTTGCCAGCACGTCAACAAATTGATAATTCCACATGGTATCGTGGCACGGCGGATGCGGTATATCAAAATATGGCGATTTTGAAAAATCACTATAAACCAAAATATGTATTGATTTTAGCCGGTGACCATATTTATAAACAAGATTATAGCCAAATGTTACTCGACCACGTTTCCAGTGGGGCAAAATGTACCGTGGGTTGTATTGAAGTGCCACGTTCAGAAGCGTCCGAATTTGGTGTGATGGCCGTGGATGAACATTTAAAAGTCAAAGAATTCGTGGAAAAACCTGAAAATCCGCCAGCTATGTTTGGTAAACCAGATGTTTCATTGGCCTCCATGGGGATTTATGTGTTTGATGCGGATTATTTATATGATGTATTAGATCGTGAAGTTAAATCACCTTACACTTCCCATGACTTTGGTAAAGATATTTTACCGAAATCCTTGGAAGAGGGCGTATTGTATGCACATCCGTTTAGCCGTTCTTGCATGGGGCGCAATACCGATGGCGAAATTTACTGGCGTGATGTGGGTACCTTAGACAGTTTCTGGCAATCAAACATTGACTTAGTGTCTGAAAAACCGCAATTAGATATTTACGATCAGCGTTGGCCAATTCGTGGTAATCCGGAACAAACTTATCCATCCAAATTCTTCTACAATAACCCTCATGTTAAACCGGTAGATAACTCGTTGATTTCTGGTGGCTGTTTGATTACCGACGCAAGCATTAGTTATTCCGTGTTATTCAACAATGTAAAAATTAAAGCCAATTCCAGTGTTGATCACTGTGTTATTTTACCGCAAGTGACCATTGGTAAAGATTGTGTGTTGAAAAACTGTATTATCGACCGCCACGTGGTGATTCCTGATGGCACTCACATTGGAGTAAACATTGAAGAAGATCGCCAACGTTTCCGTGTCAGCAGTACAGGTAAAGTCGTGTTAGTGACAGAATCCATGGTTAAAAAATTAACCGGTGAACACATTGGTGACGAAACCCATTTAGATTAATTTTATTCACCCTCATTACCCTCACCCTAGCCCTCTCCCAAAGGGAGAGGGGATCTGGATTTTCGGGTGGTGAGGGTTTTATTTATTCAAGGAAAACAAAATTAAATGAGAGTATTACACGTTTGTTCTGAACTCTATCCATTACTCAAAACTGGCGGATTAGCCGATGTGATGGGGGCATTACCTTTTGCACAAAAGCAAGAAGGGATTGATGCACGCGTTTTATTACCAGGTTATCCTGCGATTTTTGCAGGGATTCCAGAAACCTATGTGGTGGCTGAATTTTACAATTTTGCTGGCCGTATTTTATTACGTTATGGCGAATACAATGGGGTAGGCGTGTATATTATTGACGCACCCCATCTCTATGATCGCCAAGGCAATCCGTATCATGATCAATGGTATCAAGACTACACCGACAACTATAAACGTTTCGCTTTACTCGGTTGGGTCGGGGCAGAGTTGGCTACCGGTTTAGACAGTTGGTGGCATGCCGAAGTGGTGCATTCTCACGACTGGCACGCTGGCTTAACCAGTGCGTATTTATATAACAAAGGTAAACCGGCTAAATCCGTATTCACGATTCATAATCTCGCTTACCAAGGCCGATTTGAATATCATCATTTATACGAAATTGGTTTACCTGCGGGCATGTTCCATGTGGATGGCTTAGAATTATACGGCGAAATGTCTTATTTGAAAGCCGGTTTATATTATTCTGATGCCGTCACCGCCGTGAGTCCAACTTACGCCCAAGAAATCACTCGACCAGAATTTGCTTATGGTTTACAAGGCCTATTAGGCACCTTAGCTTATCAAGGACGTTTACACGGCATTTTAAATGGGGTAGATGACAATATTTGGCATCCAAATAACGATCCTTATATTACGGACCACTATAAATTAAAATTTATGGCCGGTAAGAAAAAGAATAAGGAACAGTTACAAGCCTATTTCAATTTACCACAAAATCCAGATGTGCCTGTATTCGTCATGATTACCCGTTTAACTGAACAAAAAGGTGTGGATTTATTATTGGAAACCACCGACGAAATCGTTAGCCAAGGCGGACAGTTAATTGTGTTAGGATCTGGTGCTCAACATTTTGAACAAGGATTGTGGGGCTTAACCCAATATTATCCAAACAATGTGGCGGTGAAAATCGGTTATGATGAAGCCTTATCTCACCTTATGGTCGCAGGTGGTGACGTTATTTTAGTGCCAAGTCGTTTTGAACCTTGTGGATTAACCCAATTATATGGTTTAAAATATGGCACATTGCCTTTAGTCCGCAAAACTGGCGGTCTTGCTGACACCGTAGTGGACAGCACCAGTGAGAACATTAAAGCCGGTATTGCTACTGGTTTTGTATTTGAACATGCTGACCCACAAGGCTTGCGTTATGCCATTAACAATGCCTTTGCGTTATGGAAAAAACAACGTTTATGGGTAAATGTCAGAGCAAACGCCATGGCCCAAGATTTCAGCTGGGCATTAGCCGCACGGCGTTATCTTGATTTGTATAATAAAATCTAACCAAAAACGGCGTTAAGTAATTAACGCCGTTTTTTTATAAGGGTTTAACAGATTAATTCTGTTGAGCAGCTCTCACATAGTTTAATAACGTCTCATTAATACGGTTTTGCCAACCTTTACCCGTCGCTCGGAAAGCCGAAAGCACTTCAGAAGAGAGTGATAATTTCACCGATTCTTTATGTTGCATTTTCGCCCGTTCTTGTTCCATTTCTCGCTGATGAGCCAATACCATTTCCACAAATTCGGGGGGCATTACATCAACTAAAGGGCGGAATTCCGCGAAATCTTCGGCGGTCAATTCTCGCACTTCGCCTTCTTCATTGGTTAAGGGTTCTCTCATAGTCTCTTATCTCCCTTTTGTTTGCTTTTCGTAAACTAATAACACGCAATTTTTCACCCACCGGCGTAAAAACAATCACGTGTAATCTCTTATGTATAAATCCTAAAGCGATAAATCTTGGTTCAGGATAGTCAAAGCGAGTGTCAGGACGAATAACCGCACTATTCCAATCCACGTCTCTCACCAACTCAAAAGACAAGCCCCGTTCCAAAACATTTCGCCTTGATTTGTGACAATCATATTCTATTTGCATAGCGACAACTCCATTGTATCCATAAAAAATTAAAAATCAATTTGTTATTTTTCACACAATACAACAAAAAATCGTCTTGCTAAATCATCTGATGTCATTTTTGGAATGAAGATCACAAAATTAGGAGGTTATCTGCCATCTCATTGTACTTTTTTCGTAAAATTTTGTTGTTTATTTGGCGAAAGTGCGGTATTTTAACCGCACTTTTTTTACTTAATTATTTCAGGATATTTCTATGCACGAAATTCAAAGTTATGCCCGTCCATCCAACGACGTGGAATCTCTAAAAAAAGCCATTGTTTATAAATTAGTTTACCTTATCGGACGTTCGCCAGAAGAAGCTAGCCAACGTGACTGGTTAAATGCCACGTTATATGCCGTACGTGATTTAGTCACCGAAGGTTGGATTTCTACCGCCAAACAATCCAGAGCGGAAGAAACTCGCCGAGTTTATTATCTTTCAATGGAATTTTTAATCGGTCGTACTTTATCTAACGCTATGTTAGCGGAAGGCGTTTATACCACGGTAAGTAAAGCACTTGCCGAATTAGATGTCGATTTAGAAGATGTGTTAGAAAAAGAAGTTGACCCAGGTTTAGGAAACGGGGGCTTAGGTCGTTTAGCCGCTTGCTTTATGGATTCCTTAGCCACATTAGCTATTCCAAGTATGGGCTACGGTATTCGTTATGAATATGGCATGTTCCAACAACATATTGAGGACGGACATCAAGTTGAAAAACCGGATGCGTGGTTAGAAAAAGGGTCATCTTGGGAATTTATTCGCCCTTCTAAACGTTTTGACATTCGCTTTGGCGGTCATATTTATTTTGAAGGCAAAAAATGTGTATGGAATCCTTCCGAAGAAATCACCGCACTTGCTTATGACCAAATGATCCCAGGCTATGACAATGACAGTGCCACCACATTGCGTTTGTGGTCTGCCAATGCCAGTGATACTTTTAATTTGGCAGAATTTAACAAAGGGGATTATTTTGGTGCGATTGAAGAACGTTCATCTATTGAAAACGTCTCTCGTGTGCTTTACCCAGATGATTCTACCACCGCAGGGAAAGAATTGCGTTTACGCCAAGAATATTTCTTAGTATCTGCTTCATTGCAAGATATTATCCGCCGTCATGTGCGTATTCACGGTACCATTGAAAATCTTGCTGATCATGTAGCCATTCACTTAAATGACACCCACCCAGCTTTAGCGATTCCTGAATTAATGCGTATTTTAGTGGATGAAAATGGCTATATTTGGGGTAAAGCATGGGATATGTGTTGCCGTATTTTCTCTTATACTTGCCATACTTTAATGTCAGAGGCTTTAGAAACATGGCCCGTGGAAATGATGGCGAAAATTTTACCACGTCATTTACAAATGATTTTGGAAATCAACGATTATTTCTTAGAACATGTGAGAAATCATGTAACAACCGATAATGACTTTATCCGCCGTGTTTCTTTGGTAGAAGAAGGCGATGTACGTAAAGTGCGTATGGGGTGGTTATCCGTGGTCGGTTCACACAAAGTCAATGGGGTAGCGGCCATCCATTCTGATTTAATGGTGACATCAACCTTTGCCGATTTTGCTCGCATTTATCCAGAACGTTTCACCAATGTCACCAACGGGATTACACCACGTCGTTGGATTGCGTTAGCCAACCCTGATTTATCGGCATTGTTTGATAAATACATTGGCACTGAATGGCGTCGTGATTTAACTCAGCTTGAACAGTTCAAAAAACACATTCAAGATCCAGATGTGAAAAAAGCCATTCCTGCGATTAAACGTGCTAACAAAGTGCGTTTAGCAGATTACGTGAAAAAAGAATTGGGCGTGGAATTAAATCCAGATGCGTTATTTGACGTTCAAGTGAAACGTATCCACGAATATAAACGTCAAAGTTTGAATGTATTGCACATTATTGCACGTTACAACGAAATGTTGGCTCACCCAGAAAAAGACTGGACACCACGTGTTTTCATTCTTGCAGGTAAAGCAGCGTCTGCTTATTATGCGGCGAAACAAACCATTAATTTGATTAATGATATTGCTAACGTCATCAATAATGATGAACGCTTACAAGGTCGTTTAAAATTAGTCTTTATTCCGAATTACAGCGTGAGTCTTGCTCAAATCATTATTCCAGCAGCAGATATTTCAGAACAAATTTCTTTAGCGGGTACGGAAGCATCAGGCACCAGTAATATGAAATTTGCCCTAAATGGTGCATTAACCTTAGGTACGCTAGATGGTGCCAACGTTGAAATTCTACAAAATGTCGGCGAAGATAATATCTTTATCTTTGGTAACACCGTTGAGCAAGTAGAAGAATTACGCCGTCAAGGTTACCGTCCATTTGATATTTATCAAGCCGACGAACAATTACGTGAAGTGGTTGACCAAATCAGTTCAGGCCGTTTCTCACCAAATGATCCAAATCGTTATCAAGATTTATTAAATGGATTAAGATACCACGATTTCTATCAAGCCTTTGCGGATTTCCGTAGCTATGTAGAAACCCAAAAAGCCGTGGACGAGAAATATAAAGATCAAGCCGCTTGGGTTGATAGTGCATTACAAAACATTGTCAACATGAGTTTCTTCTCATCTGACCGTACCATTGCGGAATACGCGGAAAAAATCTGGAAAATTGAGCCGTTGAAATTGGCTTAATAGATAGGTTACAATAATGGAAGTGCGGTTAAAAAAGTTATTATTTTTTGACCGCATTTTTATATATTGATATTAATAAAATAAGAGAATATTTCATGAATACAACCTTTCGATTATCGGCATTAATGATCGGCATATTAAGTTTAACGGGCTGTATGTCGAGTGTTTGGATAAGTAATAAAATTGATGAGTCTAAAGCCACTGAACAATGGCAAGTTTTAGCAGATAAAGATGATATTGTGCTTGCAATCGCTAAAGCTAAACAGCCAATAAAAGGCTATGAACAGGCAATGATTTTAGTCGGTCAGAAACAAAGTTACTTAATACAAGATACTGATAGTAAAAGAAATATTTTGAATAAGATATTTACGCAACAGGTAGATTTTACAAATTTAATTGTTGGACCTCATTTGGATTACCATGAGAAAAGAGAGTATTTCCCTATAAAATTAGGCAATCACAATGGCTGTAATACTGAAAGCTGTTTAGCAGTTGATTTATCATTCTTTAAAGAGCGAGATATCAATTCTAAGCAAGAAGAACAGAAATTAGAAAAAATAGGATTTGAATGTAATAGTGCTTGGCCAACGTATTTAGACTGTCGTTTAGATAATATTCAGTTTAGCATACAAACAGCCTCAGCTATACCCACATCAAAATTAGAATATCAATTTAAAAAACCAATGCAGATTAAATTTTTAAATTATACGCCTAATGGAGGTAATGTTTCTCGTAGTATAATGAAAGCCTTAATTCCTGTCACGTTAGCAATAGATATTGTTACATTTCCGATACAAATGCAAATGAACACAATACATAAATAAAAATCTGCACCTTACTAAGTTGGTTATTAGTCCAACTTTTTTAGGTGCAGATCAATGTTACACAGTTGATATTAACTTATTTCAACCATTTAATACAAAAGTGCGGTGAATTTCACCGCACTTTTTTGTTAATATTCACAGCAAATTAGTATTGATAACCAATCCCTGCATTGCTGACCATATCGCCTCGATTGTTAATCGAGGTGTTGACTTTGAAGATGATTTTGTTGTTCGCAGAGGCGCGCGAATAACCAATAGCCACGGCGTCGGCATTTTTGTAGTTGCCCACGCCCATGCCTAACATGGACGCGTCGGGGCGAATCACTTGTGGTACGCCAGCCAAGGCTGCAACGCCAGCAATGCCGGCACGGTATTCTTTTTCAACGCGATCTAATTGGCGTTTGTTGATTGCGTCGGTTGGGTTGACGCCATCTGCCACATGGGTAACGCGACGTGCTTTGCCTGCATTGCCGACGGAAACCGTATTGGCTTGATTGGCAACGGAATTGGCGCCTAAAGCGACCGAGTTCTCCGCACTGGCGGTTGCACCTTGACCAATAGCCGTCGCGGCAACACCCGAGGCACTGGCATTATTTCCGCACGCTGTGGAATCTTTTCCACCGCCGTCTGCCTCAGAACGGCAACCGTAGTTTTTGGCTCGTTCAGCCTCCTCATGGGCTAATTGACGCAACCGTTCGGATTCTTTTGCAGAGAGAACAGCGGATTCAGATGAAAGCTGGGCTTGGTTAGCAGAATCCTCCGCTGTTTGGGCAGATTGCTTCGCTTGTTCTGCATGTTGCAAAGCGGTTTCTGCCGATTCTTTTGCCTGATCAGCGGCGGCAACGGCGTTATTTTCTGATTCTTTGGCTTGATTGGCAGCGTCAGAGGCTTTTGTCGCTGATTCTTTGGCTTCTGAAGCTGAGGTAGTGGATTGCGTGGTGGAATCTGCCGATTTTTGAGCTAAACAGATTGAATCTTGAAGGGTAATTTGATAAACCTGTGAGTTATCTCCCATACAAGACTTGACACTATTATTTGCATCTGATATTGATTGCTCTCTTGCCGCCAGAATAATATTGTTCTCTTTGTTTACCTCTGGGTCATCTGTACCTGCAGCTAAGGCTGTTGAGGTCGCTAGTACAGCAACTGTGGCAATCATGCCAGTAAGCGCGGTGGAAATTAGGCGAAGAATTTTATGTTGTGACACTCGTCCTTTGCCATGGGCTTTGCCGAATTCTGAGCTAATAATAAAACGTTGTAATCTGTGGTTCCAGAACACTTTAAATATACGATTCATGATAATTCCTTAATGACTGTAATTCATCTAATATTGATAACTGATGCCAACATTGCTTAACACATCACCACGGGTAGTGAGGGAGGCATTGATTCGGAAAATGAGCTTGCCATTTTCGGCCGCATGGGAATAGCCAATGGCTATCGCGTTTTCGCTTTTATAGTTGCCGACGCCCAAACCAAACATGGAGGCACCGGCTAGGGTAGCTTGCGGTATTCCCGCCACGGCGGCAACGCCAGCAATGCCTGAACGCAATTTTTTACTGACCCGATCTAATTGCCGTTTATTGACCATATCTGTTGGTGCAATGCCATCTGCCACGTTGGTAATACGGCGTTCAAGATTAGGATTGCCCACAGAAACGGTATTGGCTTCATCTGCCACCGAATCGGCGCCTAACGCCACTGCATTGTCAGCGGAAGCATAGGCATTTTTGCCCACGGCGGTGGCTTCAACGGCAGATGTACTAGCCGCTTCACCACAAGCCACCGCGCCTTGTGACCCTGCTTCCATTCCCGAACGGCAACCGTGGATTTTGGCACGTTCTGCTGAACTGGTGGCAGAGGCATGGGACTGGCTTGCGGCAACCATCGCGGTAGAGGCTGACAGAGCGGAAGTGGAGGCGTGATCGGCAAAATGGGTGGCACTTGAGGCCGCAACGCTCGCTTGTTTTGCTGACGATTCGGCAAGGGGAACGGCACTGGCTGATTGTTCAGCAGCACTGGTAGCCGCAGAAAATGCACTGCTGGCTTGCACCGCAGCCGTTGAAGTAACGCTGACAGAACTGCTGGCCTCTGACGCAGAGGTGGAGGCGAGTGTAGCGGCTACTTTCGTCAAATAAACCGCGCATACTGAATCTGCAGTAGCACGTGCTAAATATTGTGCCTCTTTTCCTTGCATATCAACATCATAATTACTATCTCCATAAACTAGCATTAGTGTTTCAGATTTTGGCGCAGTATTAAGGGGATAATGTATAGAAGCTGTTGCAATCCAAACACTATATTTACCCGAGGTCAGGGGATACCGGCAATCTTGGTAAAGTGACCCTATTGGCTCAGCCAATGCCGATTGTGCTGTCACTGCCAATCCTAACCCAAGGGTTGTGGGTGTAGTGATTGCCGTCATGGTGGCGAGAGTACTAGCAAATACAGCGGAAAGGGGACGAATAATATGATGAACAGAGGAGAGGGGTTTACTTCGGGATTTACCTAATTCGGACGTGACAACAAAGCGCTGCAACGTTTGGTTCCAAAATACATTAAAAATACTATTCATGATAAAAACCTTAATTGTTATTAAAATTTATCATGTTCTGGATTTAAGATAAGTGGGATTATCTTATATTCTACTCTTATCTAAATCTTATCTGCCTCGTTGCCATTTTGCCTTTTCTAGCATGCGAACATCCCAGAACAGAACAGAACAGAACAGAACAGAACAGAAAACAGCCTCACAATATAATGTGTTAACTGCTTAGCAAGCCTAAGCCTAAACCTTATGAAATGCAAGCGATTTTTACAAAGATTGAGTAAATTTTTTGAAATTCACCGTGTTTTGTGGCATTGAAACTCTATAACATTGTGACAATGTCACTAAATGGTAAAAATAAACGAAAGAGAAAGTTTTTTCAAATTTTATTTTCTACGCCAATTTATTCCCAATATTTTGCCAAATTTCACGTAGCGTTACCAAAATTAAAACAACATCAATCAAAATAGCGTGCCGCCATCTTTCTAATCGCATACCTAAATATGCCCATTTCCTTTTGTGCCTTTATTCCTCATTTCCATTTTATTTCTTCCTTGAAAAGAGTAGTTTGAAATGTGACGTTTTTATTATTTAATTTAACATAATATACATTATGCGAAATCTGTTATCAGGTTAGCAAATACTACGAATTAAATAAATCACAGAGTTATCAACAGTCACGTTGCAACAGTTAAACAAGACAAATAAAGGTATAAACGAGATCTGTCACGGTTATTTCTAGAGGTTGTTCACATAAAGTCAGTATTTGTACTAGTGAAAAAAGAAGATTTAGACAGGTATTTCTAACGGCTATTTTTGACAACGCTACGTAAAATCTGGGTAATTATTGTTGATAAATACTACGAATTAAATAAATCACAGAGTTATCAACAGTCACGTTGCAACAGTTAAACAAGACAAATAAAGGTATAAACGAGAT
>NZ_JBPDVF010000013.1:0-63571 GCF_051851515.1 Lonepinella sp. BR2271
GGCGTTCAAGCTGTGGATAACTTATTGGGTTTCGGTGCCTATTATACTTTGTTTTTTGTATACAAGGGGCGTATTGCATACGCCCAAAAAAGATCGAGCAATAGGGCGTATACAATACGCCCCTACAAAATGAGAATAAATAATGCAACCTCAATACTACATCGGCATTATGTCAGGCACGAGCCTTGATGGCGTGGATTTGGCGTTAATGGATTTTGGGCAATCTCCACCAAAAACCGTCGCTTGCGATTTTGTGTCCATGCCTGAAAAAATTCGGCAAAAAATCACCGCACTGGTGCAATCGGGGCAAACGACCTTACAGGAATTTGGCGAACTGGATCATCTATTAGGCAAACTTTATGCCGATTCAGTGAATCAATTCTTGCTGAAAGTGCGGTTAAAATCAGATGAAATTATCGCCATTGGTGGTCATGGTCAAACCGTGTGGCATTCCCCTAATTCAGATTATCCTTTCACGATGCAAATAGGCGATATGAATCTTGTTGCCACTCAAACTGGCATTACCACGATAGCAGATTTTCGCCGTAAAGATATGGCCGTTGGGGGACAAGGGGCACCACTTGTGCCGGCCTTTCATCAAGCCATGCTAAGTGCTCCTAACACATTTAGGGTCATTTT
Source organism: Lonepinella sp. BR2271 (assembly GCF_051851515.1). Taxonomy (NCBI): domain Bacteria; kingdom Pseudomonadati; phylum Pseudomonadota; class Gammaproteobacteria; order Pasteurellales; family Pasteurellaceae; genus Lonepinella; species Lonepinella sp. BR2271. The sequence goes on from NZ_JBPDVF010000013.1 coordinate 640, forward strand.
GAATATCGGGGGAATCAGCAATATTTCTGTGTTAGCCCCCAGTGCCGAAACCATTGGTTATGACGTGGGAGCAGGCAATACATTGTTAGATTGTTGGATTGAAAAGCACCTTGGCAAGCGTTATGACAAAAATGGCGAATGGGCGTCCAGTGGACAGGTTAACCAGTCTTTATTAGCGGATTTATTAGATGAACCGTTTTTTCAACAAGCCCCACCGAAAAGCACTGGGCGAGAGCTGTTTAATTTAGTTTGGTTAGAAAAAAAATTACAAAAACACACCGCACTTTTACCACAAGATGTGCAACGCACCTTGCTAGAATTTACCGTGCAAGCAGTGGCAAATGAGCTGAATAAATTAGCCAAAGACAATTTCCCCAACCAATTATTGGTATGTGGTGGTGGGGCGAAAAATCCGTTGATTATGCAACGCTTAACGGATTTATTGTCAACTTGGTGGGTGACCACGACCAATCATCTCGGGTTTGACATAGATTATATGGAAGCGGCTGCCTTTGCATGGTTGGCTTATCAACGCATCCATAATTTACCGAGTAATTTGCCTGCCGTCACTGGAGCAAAAAGTGCGGTCAGTCTTGGGGCAATTTTTCCGAGATAAGCTCCTTATTCCAAGCCATTTTTTGATTGTCCATATAAATCAAAAGTGCTAGGATTATCACATCCACAGAAGGGGGAAATATGATTACCAAAGAACAAGGCTATGATGAATTTTTAGCAGAGAAAGTCCGCTTAGGGCGTGAAGATATTGCAAATGGACGATTTTATACGTTAGAAGAAGCGGAAGCTCATTGGCAACGTACCATTGAACGCAAAGCCTTAGAGTTGGCGTTATTGGATGAAGAATTAGCTGAAGAGTTAAATTATGCCTAAAGATGTGATTATTTCTAAAGAAGCCAATAAAGACATTGATGATATTTTAGAAAGTATTTATCAATATACGCTATTTGCTTCTACGCCACAGAAATTATATGATGAATTTCGGCGTACCTTTAGGCTGTTAGGCATAGCACCTAAAATGGGAAAATTACAACCTGATGGTACAAGAATCATCTTTTGTCGCCATTATCGTATTATCTATCAAGAAGTTGATGATCGAGTAGAAATTCTTACCGTTATTCATTCTCGCCGATTATACCCCCAACCACACACTTACTAATATGACAGAAAAAAATCTACTCAACGCCCTCGGGCAAATGCTCACGGAGCAACGAAATCCTGACTCGACCAATATAGATCAAATGACCGCCTTGGAAATCGTGCGCTTGATAAATCAGCAAGATAAAGCCGTGCCGCAAGCCATTGAACAATGCTTGCCACAGATTGCGTTAGCCGTCGAAAAAATCGTACAAGCCTTTCAAACTGGTGGCCGATTGGTCTATATCGGGGCTGGCACCAGTGGACGATTAGGTGTGTTGGATGCGTCGGAATGTCCACCGACCTTTGGTGTTTCCCCTGACATGGTGGTGGGGTTGATTGCCGGTGGGGAACGTGCTTTGCGTCATCCGATTGAAGGAGCGGAAGATAATTTGGAGCAAGGCAGAATTGATCTGCAACAAATTAATTTTTCACAAAAAGATGTATTGGTTGGCATTGCAGCGAGTGGGCGTACGCCTTATGTGATCGGGGCATTGCACTATGCGAAAGAACTTGGAGCCACCACGGTGGCTATTGCTAGTAATCCAAATTCCAAAATGGCACAAATTGCCGATATAGCCATTGAAACCGTGGTTGGCGCCGAAATCTTAACTGGATCTAGCCGAATGAAATCGGGTACCGCACAAAAGCTAGTTTTGAATATGCTCACCACAGCAAGCATGATTTTACTCGGAAAATGTTATCAAAACCTGATGGTTGACGTGCAAGCTAGCAATGAAAAACTTAAAGCTCGGGCGATTCGTATTGTGATGCAAGCCACGGATTGTGATGAATATAAGGCAACTAAAGCCTTAAAATTAGCAGAAAATGATACCAAGTTGGCGATTATGATGATCTTGTCACAGCTTGATATTCAACAAGCCAAAGCCTTGTTGGCGGAGTATAACGGGCGATTAAGAGAGGCGTTGCCGTAATAAAAATATATCAATAGACTATTGAGAATTATTTTTATTTGATCTAAGATAAAGGCGATTTTTCATGTTATCCTCACTTCAAATTAAGGAGATTTATATGCGTTTAAAACTCATTGCTGCCGTTATTTCTGGTTTATTACTTTCTGCACCGGCTATGGCAGCGGATTTATCTAAAGAAACCAAAGACTACAAAGATTTTGTGGTGGCACAAATTGATGAATTGGTGACCCAAACCGAATCTTTTGTTGGAGCATTAAAATCGGGCGACGTAGAAAAAGCCAAAGCGATTTACCCACAAGCTCGTATGTATTATGAACGTTCTGAACCCATTGCAGAAAGTTTTGGGGACTTAGATCCACGTATTGATGCTCGTTTGGCAGATTTAACCGAAGAAGGCAAAACCGAAAAAGATTGGTCAGGTTTCCACAAAATTGAAAAAGTCTTATGGGAACAAAATACCACTAAAGGCACCGAAGAAACCGCCGATCAGTTACTCAAAGATGTAAAAGAGTTACGTGCTAAAATCCCAACCGCAGAAGTCACCCCTGAGTTAATGATTACAGGTGCGGTGGATTTGTTAAATGAAGTTTCCACTAGCAAAGTGACCGGTGAAGAAGATATTTTCTCCAAAACTGACTTGTATGATTTTAAAGCCAATATTGAAGGGGCTGAAAAAATCTATGAACTATTCAAACCTGAATTGTTGAAAAAAGACAAAGCATTAAGTGCTAAAATTGAAAAACATTTCAAAGAAGTGAATGATTTATTGCAAACTTATAATAAATCTAGCTCAGGTTATGAATATGTTCCATACAATAGCTTAACCGAAAAAGACACCAAAGCCTTGGCTGAGGCTGTGAATAAATTGGGTGAACCATTGGCTCAATTAGGTGTCATTTTAGGTAAATAATCCGTGGAGTCACTATGAGTCATACAAATAATGCTCGGCGTGACTTCCTAAAGAGTAGTGTTATTATCGGTGCTGGCCTCATGGCTAGCACCGCTTATTCTTTAGAACCACGCCAAAAAATCACCATTAAAAATATCTATCCATTTTTCAACACACACCAACAAGGCATCACTTCTCCTGCACAACATCATATTTACTTTATTGTGCTGGATTTGCATAGTCAAAATCTTGATGAAATTAAACAGATGTTTAAAACTTGGACAGCATACAGCCAACAATTAACACAAGGAAAAAATGTCCAGATATATAGCGAAAATGGCTATGTGCCTGCGGTAGATACCGGTGAGGCGGATAGCTTAAATCCTTATAATTTAACCCTAACGTTCGGCGTCAGCCCAAGTTTCTTTACTAAATTAGGTATTGAAAAAGCCAAACCCGCAGAATTAGTGGATTTACCGCATTTTCCACGTGATCAACTCAAAGATCAATTTGTCGGGGGCGATATTTGTATTCAGGCTTGTGCGGACGATCCACAAGTAGCTTTTCATGCAGTGCGCAATTTGGTTCGTGTGGCTCGTTCTGAAGTCACCATGCGTTGGAGCCAATCAGGGTTTAATTCCTTCGAGGGGACCGACACGCCACGCAATCTGTTCGGTTTCCGTGATGGCACCGGTAATCCACAAGGAGAAGAATTAGACAAAACCGTGTGGTACGACAAAAATAACTGGCTGAAAGGTGGTTCATTCCTCGTGGTGCGTAAAATCCAGATGTTCTTAGAAACTTGGGATCGTACCAGTTTAAGCGAACAACAAAATACCTTTGGTCGCCATCGTGATTCAGGCGCTGCCTACGGACAGAAAAAAGAATTTGACCCAGTGGATTTAGACAAAAAAGGTCAAGATGGACAACCGCTCGTGCCTGAAGATTCGCATACGCATATTGCCCATAAAACGGGGTTAAAATTATTACGCCGTTCTTTTTCCTATGCCAGTGGCATTGATCCACGCACAGGGCAATTTGACGCAGGTTTATTATTTGTGTCATTCCAAAAAGATCCACAACAATTTATTACCATACAAAATCATTTCGGCAATATTGATAAAATGAACGAGTACATTACCCATATCGGCAGTGGACTGTTCGCTTGTTTCGCAGGAGTAAAAGATGAAAATGACTACTTGGGCAAAGCCCTTTTTGAATCCCTTTAAATTGAGTTTATTATTAGGCTTATGTTTCTCCACTTCGGTTTATGCCAAAGTGGAATTGGGGGCGTTATTTGTGCATTTATCGGACGCTTTGTCTGCCGTTAAAAAAGAAAATACACAGCAAACAAAACAGTATTTACAAGCCTTACAACAAGAGTTTAATGCGATTCCAAACCATGATTCTGAGGCAGGCATACAAACAAGCAAAGCACTCGAAACCGCTATTGCTACCCCAACGTTAGCCAATGTAGAACAAATTTCTAAAGATCTGTATGCGTTTGAGAAAGAACAAAACCCCGTGAATCACGATAAAAATCGTCAAAAATTTGCCGAGCAAGTGGTGCCAACGTTGCAAGATTTAGAACAAGTGCTAGCGAGTAAAAACATAGATGACATTCAAGCAAAATTTCACCGTTTTGGTGCCACTTGGGGAGCGAATGAATTATCCATGCGTGGCGCCAGTTTAAGCCATTACGGCAAAATGGAAACGGCGATGTCTTTATTCCGTAGTGCTATGCAAGCCAATCCGGCCAATTATGAACAAATGCAGCAACAGTTAGCAGTGTTAAAAAACACGGTGGATGATTTTGTTAACAATAAATCTAACTAATTGATTTAATCAAGAGAAAAAGTGCGGTAAAAATACCGCACTTTTTTCTGCCTACATAATCATTTCCAGCTGTTCAAGCACATCTTCTGTACCAATTTTAGTCATATCATCTTTATGTAAATAATGCTGATTTTTACCATAACAACCAATGAGTTTAGGATCCGTTGCGCCATATAAGGTCACATTCGGCACATCCAACGCCGCTGTTAAATGCGCCAACCCTGTGTCCACGGACACCACCGCTTTGGCATTGGCAAGTTGATGGGCTAATTCAGTTAAACTGGATTTGGGTAACACAAGCACATTGGGTAAGCCTTGCGCAATCCACTCCGCTCGCTGTTTTTCTTTCTCATTCCCCCAAGGTAAACGAATCTCTATATTGGGATAACGTGCGGTGATTTTTTCCGCTAATTTTTTCCATTCGCTATCTACCCAATGCTTATCGGATCTGGTTGTGGCATGAATAAACATCATATAAGGCGTTGCTGACGATTGCTGTTGGAAATGCCGAGCTATGCCGTAATCCCCTTTGCTGTTGGGCAAGTGATAACCTAAGGATTGTGCGAATAATTGACGAATTCGCTCCACCGCATGTTGTTGATAAGGAATGGAAAATTTATGCCGATAAAAACAACTCGCCAAAGGTTCACGAATCGATTTTCGGTCATAACCGAATTTTTCACCCTGTGCCAAACGGGTTGCAAACAACGCACTTTTTATTAACCCTTGTGCGTCAATTACAACATCATATTGCGTGCTTTGTAATTGATTTTTATAAGATTGCCATTGCTGATAGGTTTGTTTATCCCACAAATTTCTCCGCCAACGGCGAATAGCGATAGGAATCACCTGATTGACTGCCGAATGCCAAGCCGGAATTTCCGCAAAATTTTCCTCCACCACCCAATCAAATTGCACATCACCTAACGCATGTTGTGCGTCGGTGAGTGCAGGCAAGCAATGTAATACATCACCAAGGGAGGAGGTTTTAATAATGCAAATTCTCGCCATTTCGCTGCTCTAATTGATTTAATAACGCCTGACTACTTGCCAAAAAATCATTCACTGAATCGCAGACTTGATGGGCCTTATCTTCGTCATAAGTATGCGAAGTAATATTTCGCATTTTGCGATACTCAAACCAATTTTCTACATTATCAATCAGCCCTTTTTCACCCGCCAAGCGCAACAGATCACGGAAATTACTTTGGTCAATTTCATCAGGACTGAGTGCGTCTTGTTCCAACTGCCGTTTCAGCATTTTAATACTCAACTCATAAACAAACTCAAAATTTTGAATTAAGCCTGCAATCAACGTATTTTGCACAGACATTTCCTGTTGTTCAAACCATTGTTTATTGGACACAATGTCATTGGCCGATTGCAAAGCAGAAAGGGCTTTTTGTAAACTGGAAAGATCTAATGTATTCGTCATTTACGCCCCCTTAATTTGCCAATAATTGGGTTAATTTTTCCATCACCATTTCAGGCGTAATATCCATTAAACTTTGGTGATACCCCTCGCTACTGTCTGCTCCTTTACGGATTTTTATTAAACCGCCCTCAATCAAGCGAATAATCACCGCTTTATCAGACAATGGCGGTGTATATTGTGGGCTCGTTGGTCCATAAACCGCCACCAACGGACGACCGACCGCTGCTGCAATGTGCATTAAACCACTGTCATTGGCCACCATGGCCGTACAATCCGCAATCAAATCCACCGCTTGATTAAGTTCCGTTTGCCCAGCCAAATTAACACAATAGCGTTGCAACGATTCAGGCAAACTTAAACGAATTTGTTCGCCGACGTCCACATCTTTGTTGGAACCAAACAGGCGAATACTATACCCCCGCTCAATCAGCTTTTCCGCTAATTTGGCATAATGATAATGCGGCCAACGTTTGGCGGGTCCAAATTCTGCCCCAGGGCAAAAACCTATGGCAGGGCGATTTTCTGCCAAATCAAATTGTGCGGTAAATATTTCTTTTGTTTTTTGCACCGCACTTTCGTCAACGGTTAAATACGGCGTAGGAATTGGCAAATCTTGAGCCGTTGGGATTTTCCCTTTTTCATACCCTAACGCCACATAACGCTGCACCATCATGGGATAGTCGTTTTTATTAGATCGTAAATCATTCAAAAAGAAATAACGGCTTTCCCCTTTCCAACCACGGCGAACAGGGATTTTAGCGAACAAAGGAATAAAGGTGGATTTCAACGAGTTAGGCAACACAATCGCCATATCATATTGATTACGCAAGGCTTTACCAATTTTATAACGTTCCCCCAAGGAAACCGCACCATGTCCAATCGGCATGGTCAACGCATGACGCACCTCAGGCATACGAGCCAACAACGGCTTACACCAATTCGGTGCCAGCACATCAAGCTGACAATCGGGATATTGCTGTTTTAATGTTTGGTACAGACTGTGCGACATCATCATATCGCCAACCCACGAGGGGGCAATGATTAGGATATTCATAGTTTTAAGATTTCATTCTTGAATTCAGTTTCAGTATATAAAATACCATTTTGTGTGATTTTCAAACTATCTAAAATATCCACATCCAAAAAGGCTTTGATGATATTGATTATACGGATAACTTCATAGTTATCTACATCAATTTCAAAGGAAATAGTTGTCATATTTCTGTTCCTATTGTTCAATGCCTTGAATGGTATACTCAGGCATTTCATCCATTTCTTGGTTTTCAGATGTTGAAATAATTTCGTACGTGGCGTCGAATTTCTTTAAAAGCCCTTCAAACAACATTAAATCTGATGTTTTGATATTGACGAGTAATGTTGTTACCGCCATTTTCTTGTCATCACTATATTTTTTCAACATAGTGAAAGACTAACAAAACTTATCTATCTAAGCAAGTTAGCTTTTGTTTTTCTGTTAATTTTTATCATTTGAAGTGTTTTTGGAATTGAATGGCAAATTAATTAGCGGTAAGTAAAACCATGGAATATTCGAAATTTTACCGCACTTTTCTCGTAAAAGTGCGGTATTTTTTAGGGAAATGTTGTTAAACCTTAGCTTTGCTTAATGCCTGTTCAAGATCCGCAATTAAATCTTCCACATTTTCAATCCCAATTGCTAGCCGCAATAAACCTTGTGTGATACCAATTTTATCCTGTAATTCTGCGGAATAAGATTCGTGGGTCATACTGGCGGGGTGGCAAATTAGGCTTTCTACGCCACCAAGACTGACGGCCAAATCAAACAATTCAAGGCTTTTGGCGAAGATTTTGCTGTCGTAACCGTCCTGTAAGGCTAAGGAAATCACGGCACCAATACCGCTCGCTTGTTTTTGTTGTATGGCTCGCTCGTGATCGCTATAAGATCCCGCATAATGCACGGCTTTCACGCCCGAATGTTGAGTTAAAAAAGTAATGATTTTTTGGGTGTTTTCCGCTTGACGATCAAGGCGCACACTGAGGGTTTTTAAGCCCTTGATCAACGCATAAGCGTCCATGGGGCTAAGTGTTGCGCCGAGGGTATTTTTCATAAATTGAATACGTTCAGCCAATTTCTCATGATTCGTCGCCACCACACCTGCGATCACATCCGCATGTCCGCCAATATATTTGGTGGCGCTGTAAACGACAATATCTGCGCCCAATGACAAGACTCGTTGATAATAAGGCGTGAGGAACGTGTTATCCACCACCACTAACGCCCCTTTTTGATGAGCAATATTGGCAATGCGTTCAATGTCGGTCACTCTTAACAACGGATTCGATGGTGTTTCAATAAAGATCATTTTGACATTATCATCAATCTCATCAATCACATTTAAATCGTCCACCAATTCGTATTCAATGCCTTGATTGGCGAAAATGCCATGTACATAACGATAAGTGCCACCATACACATTATTGTTTAGTAGAACCTTATCTCCTTGTTTTAACAGACTAAAAACGCTACTCGTTGCCGCCATGCCAGACGCAAACGCAAAGGCCTGTTTTGCACCCTCCACACGAGCAAACAAGTCTTCAAAATTATCTCGAGTCGGATTATGACTGCGAGAATAGGCAAAATCCTGCCATTCATCAATACCGTCTTGCACAAAGGTAGTAGCGAGAAAAATCGGCGGAATAATGGCTTTATGGGGGTTATGTTTGGCCTCAATGCCTTTCACAATCAGGGTGTCAAATTTCATGTTTTTCCTACCTTTAAACAAATCGGGATGAATATTTTTCTAATCGGGCTTGCCCATAGGTTAATAGGGTGCAAACCAATAAATACATCAACGCCGCCAACACATACAGCGTCAACGGGTCAAACACCCGAGCGGCGATACGTTGCGCGGCCATAAACATGTCCACCATGGTGATAGAGGCCACTAAGGAGGTTTCTTTTACCGTGCTAATAAAGGTGTTAGAAAGGGACGGCAAGGCAATGCGTACAGCTTGCGGTAACACCACGTAGCTCACAATTTGCGGATAAGATAAACCGAGAGACGTGGCGGATTCCCATTGTCCTTTTGATACGGAAAGAATAGCGGCACGCACGGTTTCACTGGCAAATGCGCCAATATTGAGGCTAAAAGTAATAATCGCTGCCGCCCACACATCTAAGCTAATACCAATGATCGGCAAGCCAAAATATACAATAAACAGTTGCACTAACAACGGCGTGCCACGGAAAATCCAAATATAAAATTGGCATAATTGGGTGAAAACGTTCACTTTGGCGACTTGAATCAGGGCGGTAAATAAGGCAATCACTAACCCGATAGCAAAGGAAATAATGCTCAGTGGAATGGTCACTTTCACCATGGCGTCCGCCATAATGGGAATTGATGTTAAACAAAGCTCGTAAATGCGAGAAAATTCTTCCATATTTAATCTGTTGGGGAAATGTTAAAAAAATACCCCAAAAATCACCGCAGTTTAGTGGCGATTTTTGGGGAGGGATAGTTATTCGGTAATATCTTTACCAAAATATTTTTCGGAAATGGCTTTTAATTTTCCCTCCGCTTTTAATTCCGCAAGGGCTTTGTTGATTTGGTCTAACAATTCGGTGTTGTCTTTTTGCAACAAGGCGGCTTGTTGATTACTTTCTTCACTGGTAAAGGCAATTTTTAACGGTGAATTTGGACGTTGTTTTAAGTAATCATATAAAATCACATCATCTTGCAAAACGGTGTCGGCACGTTTGTTGATAACCAACTCTGCACCTTTACTAAAGCCGTCCACGGTCACTAATTCTGCTCCGTGCGATTTGGCCAATTCACCCCAGTTACTGGTGGCTGAACTTGCATTTTTCTTGCCTTTCAAGTCCGCAAAAGAATGAATGTCGGTATTATCTTTATGAGCAATAATCACCGCATGGGTGACGGTGTACGGCGTACTGAAATTGTATTTTGGCTTGCGGGAATCTGTAATGGTCACTTGGTTGAACACCACATCAGATTTACCCGCATCAAATGCCGCCAACATGGCATCCCATGGGGCAGTCACATAATCAATTTTAAGACCTAACTTTTCCGCCACCGCTTGAGCGATTTCTACATCAAAGCCAGTGAGTTCATTCTTATCGTTATAAAATGAAAACGGGGAATAGGTGCCCTCGGTTCCCACGGTTAACACACCGTCTTTTAAGGTTTTGGCGTTCACAGATGTGGCTAATAGGGCGAATGCAGCGGTAGTGAAAAGTGTTTTGATTGAAAGTTTCATAATGGTTCCTTAAGTTGAAATAATAAAGTGATTTAATAGTAAAAAAAGGTGTTGCGCTTCGCAATCAAATTTTAATGCTTTGTTAGACTTTAACGTTACTTGATATTTCAAAAAGGAATAAGCGCCCCAAAAAAGAGGATACTGCGTTCCCCTTATTTTGGGCAATATTTATTTAAAAAACCTTGCTCACCGATGAGGGGGATATTGAACTCAACAATAGCGTGATTCGGCGAGTGATTAAAAAACGAAATGTCTTCCCGACAGACGAATCCGTGATTAAAATAGCCTGGCTTGCGATTAAAAGTGCATCTAAAAAATGGTCAATGCCAATCCGAAATTGGCGAGCAACATTGAACCATTTTGTGCTAGAATTTGGTGATCGTTTAAATGATCACCTTTAAGTGAAATTGGTGTTTACACAAAATGTGGGATAGGCCCTTTTTCACTATTAGCTAAGTTAGATTGGTGAACACTAGATAGTAAATCTGTTATCTCATTTTTTTGTAAATCATCAGGCATCATAGTATCTGCCCTAATTCAGAGCAACCCAATTTTCTAATTGAATATGAAAACGTTCAAAGTCTTGTGTATTATTACTCACTAGAATAAGGTCAAGGCTTTTGGCGTGGGCGGCAATTAAAGTATCAAAGTTGGGTTTATGTGGATAATCTTTCATAAGTTGAGCAAAACACACTGCGGCATTTTCGTCAAAATTCACTACGGGTACTAAAGAACGTAATTTATCAAACGCAGACTTAGGTTGGTATACACCACATCCTCGCAATAATTCCGCCCAAGTAATGCTACTGACCCCCACATCTCCGATTTGACAACGAGAGAATTTGTCAATGACGGAGGGGGGTTGATGTTTAAGCAGATAAATACAAATATTGGTATCCAATAAATATTTCATTACCAACTCCGCTCTTTATCATCTAAATCTATACGCTCAAATTCCCCTATTTGTTTACCAATTTGAGCAAAGATATCAGGTACGGAAGATAAATTTTCCATAGGTTGGATCGTAATTACCCCGTTGTTTTTGCTTAAAATTAATGGCGTATTATCGGGATAAGCAAAATCTTTCGGTAATCGAATGGCTTGACTATTCCCCGCCGTGAATGGTTTAGTATGAATGGTCGGCATACCGTTTCCTTACTTTTTTCTTGTAATAACAAAATATAATTACAAATATAAGCGAATTGTGACGAGATTGCAAGTCATTAACCTTTGTTTGGAGGGCAAAATTACGCTTAGAGATTTTATTGAGAACAGCTTAGGGTTAGACTATAATACAAACCATTACTAAATAAACATTACTTTGAGGTAATATATGAATCCAACCATTCCCCCAATTTTCATCATCAGCCTTAAACACTCACCTCGCCGAGAAGTCATTACACGGCGTTTTAATGCTTTAAATATTCCTTTTCAATTTGTTGATGCGGTTTATGGTAAAGACCTCAATGAAGAGCAACTTGCACAAGTTGATTATGAATTTTACCCTAAAAAGTATCGAGCGAAAAAACCGCTGACCATTGGTGAAATCGGTTGTGCAATGAGCCATATTAAGTTTTATGAATATATGGTTAAGCAACAGATTGAACAAGCTATTATTTTTGAAGATGATATTATCATTCATCACGATTTTAAAAGGATTATTTCAGATGTGTTGAAAAAAATACCCGCAAGACGAGAAATCATCTTTTTAGATCATGGTAAAACAAGATATTGGCCTTGTAAGCGTAAACTAGTGGGTAGTTATAAATTAGTACATTATCGCACTCCTCTATTTAAAACGTCTAGACGTTGTATTACTGCAACAGACGCATACTGGCTTACTCTCAATGGAGCAAAAAAATTATTAAATAATGCTTACCCTATCAGAATGCCATCAGATTATCTAACTGGATTATTACAATTAAACAAACTGAATGCTTATGGTGTTGAACCATCTTGTATTTTTAGAGAGGTTGCAGAATCGGAAATTGATCAACTTGAAGATAGATACAATTAAAAAACTAGAATGAATTACCTTTAGGCACGAAACAACGTAATACTCACGCTAAACTCAAAAAAATTCATTGAGTGGATTTTTCCGGATAAATATATCCGTTACTTTCACTAAAAAGTGCGGTGAAAAGCACCGCACTTTCAACATTTCTCATAAACTCAATGCGTTACACATAATCCAATGCCAATTTGCCTGCAGCCTCCACCCCGACTGCAACAGCTTTTTGTTCCGTGCTATGAATCGTCGTTTCATTCGGAATTTCTTGTTGGGTACGATTCACAATCACGCCAGCAATCATGCCTGCACGTAGCCCCAACGCACTACACATAGTGAACAATGTAGCAGATTCCATTTCAAAATTCATCACATTGAGTTCCTGCCATTGTTCTAGTGAACCACGAAAATGACGGTAGATTTTACCCGAAAAAGTGTCATAACGTTCTTGCCCAGGATAGAATGTATCAGACGATGCCGTAATCCCCACATAAGGTTGCACCCCTTGATTTTTCGCTGCGGCAAAAAGAGCATTGGTACAATCAAAATTGGCTACCGCAGGATATTCCAACGGTGCAAAATGGCCACTGGCACCATCTAAACGAACCGCCCCTGTGGTAATCAGTAAATCCCCCACATTAATATGTGGCTGAATTGCCCCTGTGGTGCCAATACGTAAAAAAGTACGTACGCCTAATTGAGCCAATTCTTCCACACAAATCGACACCGACGGACCACCAATGCCAGTGGAACAAACCACAATAGGTTGTCCACCGACATAGCCCAACCAAGAAGTAAATTCTCGGGTAGAAACCAAAAACTCAGGATTATCCATCAATTTCGCAATACGCTCACTACGAGCAGGATCACCCGGCACAATCGCCACTTTTGCCCCTTTTAACATGGCTTTCGTTAAGCCTAAATGAAAGACTTCTGACATATTATTCTCCTTTTTATTATGTGATTATTCATTTTTTACCGCATGATGGTATCTTTATTACAATAAATCAATACGAATAACAGCATGTGTGGGGTACTGACAATATTTGCATAGTGGGGAGTTTTTGGTTTTTTGGTGTAGGTGGTTGATTTTGTTTGGGTTGTGGGGTGTTTGGGGGAGAGTTATGCAAATAATGAAAATGGTGGGGAATGGTGGAAAATGGGCGGAAATTGCATAATTATTTGCATAGGTTTGGGCAAGAATGAGCGGGTTTTAAATGTTTTTTAAAATGGGTTTAAATTTTTTAAAATTGGCGTTTAAGTTTTTAAAATTGGCGTTTAAGTTTTTAAAGTTGGCGTTTAAGTTTTTAAAGTTGGCGTTTAAGTTTTTAGAATTAGGGGTTGGTTTTTAAAATTGGTTTTCGTTTGTTGTGGGGGAAGTTTTGGACTTCCCCTTTTTTTGTTGTTTTTTATTTGCCTTTCTTTGGCTAAAAATCTCGGTAGCCACGGACGACTTGGCCTATGATGTTGAGTTGGTTGGATTCTTCTTCGTTGAGTTTTATTGGGTCGTAGAAGTTGTTGTCGCTAATAAGTTCTATGCTGTCAAAGTTTCTTTTAATGCGTTTTACCCACATGGTGCCGGAGTGGTTTATTATAAAGATTTTGCCTTCGGTGAGGTCTTTTTTGGAGCAGTCCACTATGATTTCTTCGTTGTCGTCTAGGGTTGGGTACATGCTGTCGCCGCTGACTTTGAACATGGCACAATTCTTGGCATTTAAGCGGTTGCGGAGAAACCATGCACGCTCTACTTTAATTGTGTTTAATTCGGTTGGTTCGTCATTTTCGTAGCCGAAGCCTGCGGAAATTCGCACATCTCTATAATCCACAATATCATCATAGGTTTCATCTTCTTGTTGGAAATTTACGTTTTTTTCCGTTTCGTTGGGCTGCTCTTGCTCTGTGCTTGGGGTAAAGCCTAGTGCTTGTTGATTAATTGAGGTTTTCTCGCCTGTTAATAAATAATTTGGGGTTACCCCTAGCTGATCGGCTATGGTGATAATCATTGATGCTTGCGGTTCTCTTTCGTTTGTTTCCCACAACTGTAATGTAGAAAGTGAAACCCCTAGTGTGTCCGCTAATTCATTTCTTGTTTTTTTTAACAATTCTCTTTGTTTTCTAATACGAGTTCCAAGCTGAGTATCATTTTTAAACTTAATCTTCATAACTTTAAAAAAATCTCCATAAATTTTAAAACTTTTAAAAGTTACAATAATAACTATTTAAATCAATATTTTAAACATTATAGTTATAATTGTAGTGTTTATTTTATAACCAAACAACTTTAAAAGAGTATTTTTAAAGTTGTAATAGATTTTAAAAAGGTTTATTATCTCACTTGTTAAGTCAATGAGGTTATCCAATGAGTACATTAAATGACACTAAAAAAACAGCAATGGATTGGCATCGAGCCGACATTATTGCTGCTTTACATAAACGAGGGTGGTCTCTTAGACAACTCTCATTACAACACGGTTATAGTCAAGCTAGCACGCTAAAAAATGCGTTGGATAGACCGTGGATCAAAGGTGAGCGAATTATTGCCGAGGCAATTGGTATCCCTGCGGAAATAATTTGGGCAGGGCGTTTCGCTCAACGTCATCATAAAAAATTCGCTGAAAGATAGCGTAAAGAGTTTGTTATGGGTGAAAACAAGTTAAAAACACATTATTCAGCGAAAGAATTATTAGGTTTTAGTTTATCCCTTTTGCCTAGTTCTGTGCAAGGAATTATTTACCAAGCGAAAAAACAAGGCTGGAAAACACAAAAACGTAATGCTCGTGGCGGTGGGGTTGAATACGCCCTTGATTCTCTCCCTGAATCGGTACAAATGGCGATTCGGGAGCGGTTTGTGCGGGCGGTGGTGGCGGATAAGCCTCGGTTGCCTGTGGTGCGGGTGCGTGAGGTGGATTTGGCGAGCTTGACGGCACAACAGCGGGCGGTGGCGGATGCTCGGATGGCGTTGGTGGTGGCGGTGTTGGAATTGGAGCAGTCTATGTCACGTCAGAAAGCCATTCATTATTTTTGTGAGCAGGCAAAGTGCGGTGCGATTTCGGGGCGTTTTATGGGGTTGGTGCAGGTGGCTAATGCGAAAAATGGTAATGGGAGCGGTCGGGTGTTGAGTCCGAGGACGTTGCATGATTGGGTGTTGCGGTATGTGAAAGCGGAAACGCCTGAAGAGCGGTTGATGGCGTTGGTGCCGTTGCAACGGCAGGCGACGTCGCCTGATATGTTGGGTTGGTTGCCGGAGTTTTTGGCGGTGTATCGGCAGACCAATGGGGTTTGTGTGGCGGAGGCTTATGATGAATTTGCGCAACGGTGGCATGAGGCATTTTGGGATCAGCCGTTGCGGTTGGCTATGTTGCCAAGTTTGAGTACGGTGCGACGTGGGTTGGCGAAGTTGCCTGCGATCGTGCGTGAAGTAGGTAGAAAAACAGGTGCGGAGTTAAGAGCGATGAAAACGTATGTAAAAAGAGATTGGTCGGGTTTGCGAGCCAATGATGTGTGGGTGGGTGATGGTCACTCTATGAAGATGAAAGTGGCACACCCTGAGCATGGTCGTCCGTTTATTCCTGAAGTCACTTTGGTGATGGATGCGGCGAGTCGGTTTATTGTGGGCTGGTCGGTGAGTTTGGCGGAGAACTGTTTGGCGGTGGCGGATGCGATTCGCTCGGGGGTTGAGCAGTATGGGTTACCGGCGATTTATTATTCAGACAATGGCGGCGGTGAGAAGAACTGGATGTTAGATGGCGATATTACGGGGATTTTGCCACGATTGGGGATTAATCATCAGACAGGGATTCCGGGCAATCCGCAAGGGCGTGGGATTATTGAGCGGTTGAATAAGACGTTGTTGCTACGGATTGCTCGGCAGTTTGAGACTTATCATGGTTTGGGTGCGGATCGGGAGACGGTGCGGAAAACAAGTACGGCGGTGGTGTCGTTGGATAAGGCGATTCGGCAAGGGCGGACGGAGCTTACGGATAAACAGCAGTGGGCGAAGGGCAAGTTGCCTAGTTGGCATCAGTTTATTGATGCGGTGGCTGAGGGGGTGCGTTGGTATAACGAGGAGCATGTGCATCGGGAAATTGGCACGACCCCTGCGAAGAAGTATGCGCAGTTGTTGGATGAGAAATGTGTGTTGATGGTTTCCAAGGCGGAGGCACGGGATTTATTCCGTCCGCATGTGATTCGCACTGCAGAACGTGGCTGGGTGAGGGTGTTTAATAATTATTATTTTCACCGTGATTTGATTTTGGTGGATGGTGAAGAAGTGCAGGTGGCGTTTGATATTCACTGTGCGGAGAATGTGATTGTGCGAGGTCTTGACGGGCGGTTTTTGTGCGAGGCGGTGTGGAATGGTAATAAGCGTGATGCGTTCCCGAAAGCGTTTGTGGAGAAAGCGAGGGAAGAACGGGGCAGACGTC
Source organism: Lonepinella sp. BR2271 (assembly GCF_051851515.1). Lineage (NCBI taxonomy): Bacteria > Pseudomonadati > Pseudomonadota > Gammaproteobacteria > Pasteurellales > Pasteurellaceae > Lonepinella > Lonepinella sp. BR2271. Next base: position 17,579 of record NZ_JBPDVF010000013.1, read on the forward strand.
GGTTGAAGTTGAAAGAAGAACAGGTTGATGAAATTCGGGCGGAGATGATGCCGGCGATTGAGGTTAAGGAAAGCGAGGGGGCGGTGTTGTTGCATGGTATTCGGGTCAATGCTATGCCACAGGCTTGGGAGGATATGGAAGACATTCCGATGTTACCAAGTGAGATGAAACGTTATCAACAGAAAAAGGTGGGTTAGATGAAAGCACAATTACAGCAATATATGCAAGAAAACGGCATGACACAGATTCAGGTAGCGAATGCGATTGGTAAATCGGTGGCGGTGGTGAATCAGTATCTGAAAGGCACTTATAAGGGCAAAACCGAGGAAGTGGACGAGGCGGTGGGGCGTTTGATTGGTCGTCATCGGGACAAGGTGGTGGAACGCCGTTTTAATGGGGAGTTTGTGAATACTTATGCAGCGGAGCGGTGTTTAGATGCGGTGGCGATTGCGCATATTGAGGGGGAAATTTCGGTGATTACCGGTGCGGCAGGGTTAGGCAAAACCAAGGCATTAAAGCGTTATGTGGAGATGAACCCTGAAACCTTGTTAATTGAGGTGGAGCCAAGTTGTAGCCCGAAAGTGTTGTTAAAAAATCTGTGTCAGCAGTTGGGGTTAAGTGAGATTGGCTTGAATCATGATTTGTTTGAGCGGATTTGTGGCCGTTTGGTGGCAGGTCGGTTGTTGATTGTGGACGAGGCGGAATTGTTGAGTACGAAAAGTCTGGAATATATCCGTCGCATTCATGATTTGACTGGCTGTGGCGTGGTGTTGGCGGGTATGCCACGGTTGATTATTAACTTGAAAGGGAAATATGGCGAACTGGATCAGTTGTATAGTCGGGTGGGGATTGCTTGTGATTTGGGCAATAGCTTAAGTGAGGAAGATATTGGTTTGTTGGCGGAAAAAGGGCTAGGCAGACAGGATTTTAACACTGCCCTATTTAAAGCCAGTCAGGGCAATGCGAGACGGTTAAATAAGTTGATGCGTGGGGTGATTCGGGTGGCGGAAATGCACGGTCGGGAGATTGATGAACGCTTGATTCAGAGTTACGCCAATATGTTGATTAAGTAAGGAGGTGGCAGATGAAAGGTCGGCAAATTTATGCTCTTTATCGGGGGGATGAAAATTTGGCGGACGGGACGGCGGAGGAATTGGCAAGGTTTCTGGGGGTGAAGGTGAATACGGTATTACATATGTCGACACCGGCACATCATAGGAAAGATAAGGGGCAACAGTTAGTGGTTGTGAAGTTAGAGAAAGAAAAATTAGGTTAAACAATAGGAGAAAATCATTATGGCAAAAACAGCAAGTCGAATTAAAGCACCTACGCAGGCGGTGCGTGTGCAGTCGAGAGAAGAAGTGGAGATTGCGATTAAGCAGTTAGGCGATAAACAGCGTGAGTTGCAACGCTTGACGACCGCTCAGAATGATGAAATTGCGGTGATTACGGAGCGTTATGCGGAGCCGTTGCAAGCATTAAAAGGGGAGATTGGCGACCAACAACAGGCGATTCAGGCGTGGTGTGAGAGTCACCGTGATGAATTGACCCTTAACGGTAAGCAGAAAACGGGCTACTTCAATACGGGCGAGGTGCAGTGGCGTACTAATCCGCCGAGCGTGCGAATTACCAAGGCGGATCAGGTGGTGGAGAACTTGAAAACCTTGGGGATGTTGGAATTTATCCGCACCAAAGAGGAAATCAATAAGGATGCGATTTTGCTTGATCCTGAGAAAGCGAAAACGGTCAATGGAATTTCGATTAAATCAGGTGTGGAAGAATTTGTGATTAAGCCGTTTGAGCAAGATGTGAAGTAAGGAGGCGTTATGTTTGGTGAAACTTCTCTGGTGATTTGTACGGTGTTGTGTTTTGCATGGTTATGGTATTTGGCAGACCAATGGGAGAACAGACAATGACAGAGTATTTACCCTTTGCCTATTTGGCTTTTATGGCGTGGTTGGGTTGGCTGATAGCCCGTTATTTTTAAATTAAAGCCGTTTTCAATGCCATTTTAATGCGGTTTGAAGTGGCATTTATAAACGATTTTATCTAACACAACAAGGAGAAATTATGGCAAGTGTGAGTGAGAAAAAAGCGGTCTATTTAGAGTGGAGCGAGGCAGCCGTGGAGGCCGAACGCAAGGGCGATTATGCAGCCGCTGCGAGGGCGTGGCAAAGGGCGAAACTTTATGCTACAGGACGCAATTATTACTGGGCGAAAGATCGGATTGAGTTTTGTGATCGTATGATGAAAAAGCCGTTTAGGGGGGGGATGATGAACGGATTTAACTGCGATCTTGAAGATGTGTATTGCCAACTTGAAATGGCAAAATATTTTTATGAACAGGGTGATAAAAAAGAATCTCGCCTTTTTCTAAAAAGCGCAAGTCAAGAGTTGAAGAATATCATTTGGCGGTTGACGCCAGTAATTAACCAAGCATGTTCAACAGGAGAACACAATGAAAAACAGTGATTTTATTAAAATGACCAGCGTGAGTATTTATAGTCTCGCCTTTCCAACCAACAAACTGGTGGAAACTTTAGAAAACGCCACCTTTGATACGGTGAATGATGAAAAACTTGAACTGATCCGCAACCCTATCACAGGGGAAAAGGTGCATAAATTAGGCGAGAATGGCTTGTTTTTCTCCCTTCGGGCGGAATACAAACCGATTACCGCCACCATGCTGACCAGCAAAACTTATGCCATGATGCAAGATAATCCCGAAGGTCTAGCGGAAGATGAACTGCAACAACTGGCGTATGCTGAATTGATGCGAACACTGCCTGCGGTATCCGAAATCTACAACGTTTTCTACAACACTGAAACCCAATTATTGATAATGAACAACCGTTCAAAGCGGGCTAAAAAGGCATTAATTCAATTAATTGAGCTATTTGGTTTAGCCGGTGTGAAAAGCGTGATTGTATCTGATGAAAAATTAGGTTTAAACAAAAAATTTGAAGACTATTTAAACCACGGCACGCCGTTATTTAAAGGCGTTGAATTTGATTTTGAAGCAACGCTGGTGCGTGAAAATGCGGATGAAAAAGCCTATCTCACCTGCAAACATGTGGATCAACCAAGTGGCAAGGAAAAAGCCTTGCAAGACGGTTATGAAGTACAATCCTTGAAAATGAATTGCTTAGATGAAGTGAAATTTAAATTGGATAGACAGTTGAAGATCCGTTCCATGCGTTGGACAGGCATGGCGAAAACCGCTAACAAATTAGACCGACAAGGCACAGGGCGGACAGGCTTTTTTTATGGTTTTATCCAAAATCAATTTGATGTATTAAATCGGATTGAAAAGCATACATTATTAGCCTTTACGCAAGATACTAAACTCGAAACCTTTGCTTAAAAGTTATTTACAGCCCATTGTACGTTGTGGCAGTGGGCTGAATAATAGGTTTTAGATAGGAGAAAAGCGAATGCAATATACCAAAGCAAAGCTGATTCAGTTGATCCATATTGGCAAGCAACAACTGGGCATGGACGAGGTGAGCTATCGGGCGTTGTTGGTGCAGATGACGGGCAAGGATAGCTGTAAATTGCTTGGATTGGCGGAGCTTGAGGCGGTGTTTGGGATGATGAAACAAAAGGGCTTTAAGCCAACCACGACGAAGTTTAAGGGGCAGAAACGGGCAATTCCAAGGGCGGATAAGCAAAAATATTTAGCCAAAATTACCGCACTTTTGGCCAATCTTGGGTTGCCTGTGCAGTATGCGGACAGTATGGCAAAAAAAGCATTTAATGTTGATTTTGTGCATTGGTTGGAACCGTGGCAGTTGCATAAGGTGGTGCAGATGTTGGCGGTGTATGAGTACAGGAAACAGGGGGCAGGTGTTAGGGAACAGGGATTTGGCTAGGGGGAAATGACCTAGGGTTTGCACCCTAGGTTAGGCATGGTGTCGCCCCGCTGGGGCTGTTTTAGGATATATTTGATGAGCCTACTTGAAAAAGTGGGCTTTTTTGTGGTAGATTTGTGGCAATTCTTACATTATTGAGGCAGTCAAAATGAAAAAAATTGTATGTGTAATTTGTATTCTTTTTTCAGGTTTTAGTTACGCTAATTGGTTTTCATCTACTCCACCAAACTGCGATAAAGTAGATGATGTACTTAAACGAATGTTAGATCCTATCTGGAAAGATAGAGGATATACTGAAACCCTTGAAAAAGTTTCTTCTGTAAGAGAACAATACTTAGACTCAAAAAATAATACTCGTTACTGTTCCGCTGTTTTAGAAACACAAGAATATAAATTTGCTACGTCATACTCTATTTCACCTATGTCAAATGATTTTTTAGTTAAAATTGAAAATATGTCTCTCATTATAGATGAATCACTAGTTGCTAAAAATACGACTAACCTTTCAAATCAACTTGCAGAAGAAAAAATTAAAGCATTTGAAATGGCAAAAAAATATGGGGAAATGTCAGAAGCCTGTCTTTCATTAGATGTTGCAAAGAAATTTTATTTAGATGCTGCGAATGAAGAAGGTTACAAAAAAACGATGGAACTATTAAAGCAAAATTGTCATTAATCTTCATTTTTAAAAAAAAGACCGCACCTGCGGTCTTTTTTTTGCCTGAAATATCTAAAGTTTTGCAAATGTTGTGGTCTAATTTAGCGGAGAAACTGATTTTTAATGGGGTTTTAACAGGAGGCGTTATGGCGAGGGGGTTGCGTGATGTGGCGGAGTTGTTGCCTGATGTGGTGTTGGAAATGGTGGATTTGATTGGGTTTGCTCAGACAGAGAAAGTCATTCGGGCATTTGGTGGGGTGTCGTTTCGGTTTTCGGATGGGGCGGTGTATTTTCCGCAGTTAGTTGAACTGATTGGGCGTGAAAGTGCGGTGAAAATGCGGGAGTATTTTCGGGCGGAGCATGTGTATATTCCCCGCTGTGAAGTGGCGTTGCGTGCGTTGCGGAATGGGCAGTTTAAGGCGGAGTTTGATTATTTAACCCAAGCAGAGGGGAAAAGTGGTCGGCAGGCGATGTTGTGTTTGTGTCCGCAGTTTGGGATTTCGGATAGATTGGGGTGGGATATTGTGACGAAATCTGTGGCGGATGGGTCGCAGTTGGGGTTGTTTGCTTAGATGAAGTGAGTTTTACCCTCACCCTAGCCCTCTCCCAGAGGGAGAGGGAATGAGATAGGGAGATTTGTTTTTGAGGTGGGTTGTCTGCTGAATGCGGTCATCTCGGTGAAGTGATTAAAATAGATAAAAATAGTCCTTGAATATTGGTTATTTAAGGGCTTTTTTTATGGGCGTAACTATTGAAAAAATTGTGGTGCATTGTTCGGCTACCCGAAATGGGAAAACATTAGCCCGCAAGGGGTTGTCATCTGCGCAGGTGATTGATGGGTGGCATAAACAGCGAGGCTTTAAGCGACTTGAAAGCAATCGTCAAGGGTTTAATCCGCAGTTGGGGGCGATTGGCTATCATTATGTGATTGACGTTGACGGCACGGTTGCCACTGGGCGCAAGGTAGGCGAAACAGGGGCGCATGTGAAAGGGCATAACCTAAATAGTGTGGGGATTTGTTTAGTGGGTGGGATTACCGCAGACGGCAAAAACCATGGGGAATATACGGCAGCGCAATGGTATGCGTTGTATGAGCTGATTTGTGGGTTAGAACAACGTTTTCCGAATGCCAAAATTTATGGACACCGTGATTTGTCGCCGGACTTAAATGGGGACGGGACGATTAGTCCGAATGAATGGGTTAAGGCTTGTCCTTGTTTTGATGTGTGGGAATGGTTGGACAGTGGCAGTGTGATTAATGTGGATCATTTGTTTAAGGGGTAAGAAATGGAATTTATTCAAGTTGTATATATGTGTTTACTCATTGGTTTTCTTTTTAAGCTAGGCAGTGATATTGGTGAAATTATCGGGCATTTTTTAAAAGTCCGTTATGTAGCATGGTTTCGTAAGGACAAAACAAAATGAGAAAACGAGTAAAAAATACTACGGCTTACAAAGGCTATACCTACTTTACAGGGGGCTGTGGAAAATTGAGCAACAATGCTAAACGCAATAAAAAATTGAATGGTGGGCGTACTGCTGCACCCCTTTTTTATTTAACCGTTGGAAGTTATTAATTATGGCAATGAAAGAATTAATTACGAATGCCGACGGGCGATTATCTACCACGGCCACTATCCAATTTTTCGGTTTTGTGGCAGCGGTGGGGGTGATGCTTTATTCGGTGTATATGGATAAGGCGTATGTGCCGGAGTTGTTTAGTACGTTTTTATTTGCGTGCGTCGGGACAGCAGCGACGAAAGGCGTTGCCAATGCACTTCAGAGGACAGATAACAGAGGACGGAGGACAGAAGAACAATGAATTTGATTTTGATTGGGATTGTGTTGGCGCTGATTGGGGTCGCTGTGGGGTGGTTTAAGTGGTTTATGGCAAGCCGAGAGGTTGAGCGGTTGCTGGAAACGACGGCGACATTGGAAGAAGAAAAGGCGGCACTACAACAGCAAAAAGCGGTGGTGGAAACGCAGGTTAAACATTATCAGGTGAAACAGAAAAATGAAGAAAGTACTCGTCATCTTGAGCGTGATGCTGTTATTGAGCAGTTGTACGCCGAAGGCGATCTCCGTGATTAATACAAGCTGTGCGGGGTTCGGGTTGATTAAAGCCAGTCGACAGGATACCACGGAAACGTTGCGACAGGTGTTGGCACATAATCGTAATTACCGCTCTATTTGTGGTTCTGAACAGAAAGGAGGCGACAATGGAAGTGGAGATTAATGGGGCGATTGTGTTTAATTTCTTGGTGAGTATTGCGGTGTTTTTTATCGGGCTGTGGTTTAAGCGGTTGGATAATGATTTAAAAAGCATGCAAGGGGATATTGTGCGGATCCGTAGCAATTATCAGCGTAAGGATTTGGCGGAACAAGTCAGTCATGGGTTTGAGGCACAATTAGATCGGATTTTGCAGAAATTGGATTCGATTGATGAGAAGTTAGATCGGAAAGTGGACAAATAATAGGGGTGAACATGAAGAAACAACAGCGAAAATCAGCGGAAGAAAAGCTGGATTTGATTTTGCAGATGACGGAAATCATTAATGATAAAGTCGACCAACAAAATCAGGAAATTGCGGATTTGCAACGGCAGATTCGGGGATTGCAGGAAGATTTAAAGAGCCTCGCTCGTCGCAATCGCTATCAGTCTTTGGTGGCTGGCGGTTTGGGCGGTGGTTTGGTGGCGGTGGGGTTTGAGTTGATTCGCTTAAAACTCGGGGGCTAGGCAATGGCATTTGATGAGAAGACCAAGGCATTTGTGCGGCGTTTTTATGTGTTTGAACGGTTGAGCCTTGAACTGGCAGCGGAGAAAGCGGAGGTGTCGTTTAATACGGCACGCCGTTGGAAAAAGCAGGCGTTAAGCAAGGGGGATGACTGGGACAAGGTGCGTGATGCGCATGTGATGGCGGGCGGTGAATTGGAGAATGTGTCCCGTTCTTTGTTGACGGGGTTTATTCTGGAATATCGACAAGCCATGGCAAGCCTGAATGAGGCCGATTTAGACCCGCTTGAGAAAGCGGAAGTGTTGGCGAAGATGGCGGACAGTTTTACTAAGATGACGGCAGCGAGCAAGCGGATTATGCCCGAGGTGTCAGCGTTGGCGACGGCACTTAAAACGGTGGAATTGTTGGGCAAATTTATTCAACAGCATAAACCGCAGTTGTTGGCGGAATTTTTGGATTTGTTGGGGGCGTTTGGGGAAACGTTGGATAGCGAGTTTAAATAACCCTCACCCTAGATCTACCCTCACCCTAGCCCTCTCCCAGAGGGAGAGGGGATTTTTGTAGAAAGGGATTAATAAGAGAAATGGCAGATGAAAAGTAAAGAATTTTTGAAAGAGTTGCAAGCCTATGCGGAGAGTTTACGGCAAAAGGTGGAGGCTTGTTTTAGTGGGTGGGACGATAGCCCGACTGCGGTGTTGGCACGGCGTGAGAAAGTGTTTGACCCCGTGTCGGGCTATGATTTTTTTGTGAGCCATTATTTTCCGCATTATGTGCGAAGTGAAAGCCGGTCGGATTTGCATCATTATTTGTTTGAGCAGTTGCCAAAAGCGTTGCAAAAAGCGAGTTCTGCCCATTTGGCGATTGCTGCCCCTCGTGGTGAGGCAAAATCTACCTTGGTGTCGCAGTTGTTTAGTTTGTATTGTTTGGTGACGCAGCAAAAACGCTATGTGTTGATTGTGATGGACAGTATCGATCAGGCTTACCCGATGTTAGAGGCCATTAAGGTGGAGTTGCAGTTTAATCAGCGGTTGTGTATTGATTTTCCTGAAGTGACGGGCGTGGGGCGAGTGTGGCAATCGGGGACGATTATCACCACGGCGAATCAGAAAGTACAGGTGGCAGGGTCCGGCAAAAAATTGCGTGGCTTACGACATGGGGCGTTTCGTCCAGATTTGGTGGTGTTGGATGATATTGAAAATGACGAGCAAGTGCGCTCGCCTGAACAGCGGGATAAATTGCATGGTTGGCTGAAGAAAACCGTGTTGCCGTTAGGGGCAGCGGATGGCAAGTTAGATATTGTGTATATCGGGACGATTTTACATTATGACAGTGTGTTGAGCCGAACGCTTGCAAGTAAGGCGTGGCAGACGGCACGCTTTCAGGCATTGCGGAAAATGCCGGATGATATGGCGTTGTGGGATAAATGGGAAAGTTTTTATCTGAATGAGGGCGAGGCGGTGGCAGATGCCTTTTATGCCTCGCACAAGGCGGAAATGGACAAGGGGGCGGTGGTGTCTTGGGCTGCTCGTCCGTTGTTGGCATTAATGAAAATTCGGGCCAGAGATGGGCATGCCGTGTTTGATTCGGAATATCAAAATGACCCTGTAAGCGGTGAAGAGGCCATTTTTTCGCAGAGTATTCAGTATTGGACCACCCTACCTGATGATTTGGTTTATTTCGGGGCGGTTGACCCCTCTTTAGGCAAGGCGGGGGCAAGCCGTGACCCGTCGGCGATTTTAGTGGGCGGTTATCAGCGAGCCACAGGCAAGTTGTTTGTGGTGGAGGCGCAAGTGAAAAAACGGCTGCCGGATTTGATTATTGAAGATGTGATTCGGTTGCATCAGCAATACGGTTGTCAACGTTGGTTTGTGGAAACGGTGCAGTTTCAGGAATTTTTGAAAGATGAACTGGTTAAGCGTTCGGCGTTGCGTGGTGTGCCGGTGCCGGCGGTGGGGATTAAGCCAAGCAGCGATAAGATGTTGCGGATTGAGAGCTTGCAACCGCATATTGCGAATGGGTTGATTTTATTGCATAGCTCGCAGTCGGCTTTGATTGCGCAGTTACGGCATTTTCCGAAAGGGGATCATGATGACGGCCCTGATGCGTTGGAGATGTTGTGGAAAAATGCGTTAAGCAATTCAGCGGTGATTGAGTGGACGGCATTAAATGATAATTTGGCGTTTGGTGAGGCCATGAATGATGAAGATTATTCGGGTTTTTGGGATATTTAACGGGGGCGTAAATGGCGGATAAATTTTGGTTAAAAGTAAAAAGTGCGGTGAAAAAATGGGTTAATCCAACGCAGACCGACGAGGCAGAAGTGACGGCAAGTGGTCGGGTGATTGCGGATCATCCGAGTTTTAAAATTACCCCTGCCAAGTTGAAAGGCTTGTTGGAAGATGCCGAGGCGGGGGATATTACCGCTCAACATGAGCTGTTTGCGGATATTGAAGAGCGGGACGGCGATATTGCCGCCAATATGGGGACAAGAAAGCGTGCCATTTTGACGCTAGATTGGGGGATTTTTGCCCCTGAAAAGGCGACCCCGCAGGAAGAAAAATTGACCGAATCGGTACAGGCACTCTTTGAGCGGATGGGTTATTTAGACGATTTTTTAATGGACTGTATGGATGCGGTGGGGCATGGCTTTTCAGCTATGGAGATTGAATGGCAGTTGGTGGATGGTCAGCAGTTGCCGTTACGCTTTTTGGCGCGTCCGCAGTCGTGGTTTCGGTTAGATAAAGACGATAATTTGTTATTAAAAACTCCGGCTAACACCATGGGCGAACCGTTGCGCCCGTTTGGGTGGGTGGTGCATGTACATAAAAACCGTTCTGTGCAACTGGCACGTAATGGGTTATATCGTACGCTGGCATGGCTGTATATGTTTAAGCATTATGCGGTGCATGATTTTGCGGAGTTTTTGGAACTTTACGGCATGCCGATTCGGATTGGTAAATATGGTGCCGGTGCAACCGAGGGCGAGAAGAAAACGCTTTTACGTGCGTTGGCACAAATTGGGCATAACGCTGCGGGGATTATGCCAGAAAGTATGGCGGTGGAATTGCATAATGCCGCCAGTGGCACCAGTAGCGGGAATAATCCGTTTTTGCAGATGATTGATTGGTGCGAAAAATCCATTGCACGGTTGATTTTGGGGCAGACCTTAACCAGTGGCGCAGACGGCAAGAGTTCGACCAATGCGTTGGGAACGGTGCATAATGAAGTGCGACGTGATTTGTTGTTGTCAGATGCCAGACAGATTGAGCAAACCATTACGCAACAGGTGATTTTGCCGTATTTGCAGGTGAATGTGGATCCGAATATGGATGTGAGCCGTTTACCGTATTTTGCCTTTGATACGCAAGAGACGGAGGATTTAGCAACCTTTGCGGAGGCGTTGCCGAAGTTGGTAGATGTGGGCATGCAAATTCCTGAACACTGGGCGAAAGATAAACTGGGCATTCCTGAACCGAAAGAAGATGAACCGGTTTTAAAACGGGTTTTAACTGGCGTTCAAATGGGGAATGAAACCGCATTAAAAAATACCGCACTTTCTGCGTTCTCACATGGGGCGGGTTGCCCTTGTGGTTGTCAGGCGGTGGCGTTGGGGGCAACGATTGACCCAACTTCCCCGCAAGGACGGTTAGATGGGGCGATTGATGAGGCGTTAGGGTCGGTGGATTTTAATGCACAGTTAGATCCTCTGGTGCAAGTGGCGGTGTCGGCGTTGATGCGTTGTGAAAGCTATGCCGAGGCGAGCGATAAGTTGGCGGAGATTTACCCTGATTTGACCTCGGCTGAACATCAGCGGTATTTACGTAATGGCTTATTGGTGGCGGATTTGTTAGGGGGCGGTCGTGGCTGATGTGGGGTTTTTGTTAGGGCTTGAGCCGAAAAAGGCGATTGAATTTTTACAAAACAAGAAAGTGGCCGCAGGGAAACTTAATCAAGCGAGCATGATTGATAGTGCCACGGCAAGAGCCATCAGTATTGCCAATTTATCTAGCCTTGAGATGACCAAAGATATTTATCAATCGCTGGCAGAGGCACAGGCGAAAGGCATTGCGTTTGGGCAGTGGAAAAGGGATTTAGTCGCCCATTTTGCGAAAAAAGGCTGGGTAGCGGGGCATGATAAAAAAATCAGTCGGGGCATTGATGGCACGATTTTAGCCGACCCGAAAACGGGCGAGCTGTTTGGCACGCCTCGGCGGTTGGAAACGATTTTTCGGACCAATATGCAACAGGCCTTTGCCGCACAAAATTATCAGGCGTTGCGGGATAATGCGGACGAGCGCCCTTATTGGCAATACAGTGCGGTGAATGATGACCGCACTCGCCCGAGTCATGGGGCTATGGATGGGTTGATTTATCGCTTTGATGATCCGTTTTGGTCGGTGTTTTATCCGCCAAATGGGTTTAATTGCCGTTGTACGGTGATTGCCTTGGCGGATCGGGATATTGAGCGGGATAAGTTGTTTGTGTCGGATGGTGAGGACAATCTGGTTGAACATGAGCGTCCGTTAAAACAAGGTACGGAGAAAACCACGGCATTTAAGTTGCCTGATGGGCGGTTGGCAGTGACGGATCGGGGCTTTGATTATAATGTGGGGAAAATGAGCTATCGTCCGAATTTGGATAATTACCCTGAAACTTTGGCGCATGCGTTTGCGAAAAGGGAAATGAGTGGGGGTGAGTTTCGGTTTGAAGTGGCTCGCCTTGAAAAGGACATGGAGCAGATTAAACAGCGTTTAAATTTATCGGGGAAACTGAATGAAGATCAGATGATCACCGTTAGAAATCAGTTACGAAAAGAATATAAATTCGCTGCGGGGGTGTTTAGTCAAGCGATTAAAAAGCAGTTGAAAAGTGATACGGCAACGGTTTGGATTTCGGATGATACCTTGGTTAAACAGTTGAATAGTCGGTTGGGACAAGAGTTTGGGTTTGATGAATATGGGGTGTTGCCTGATGTGATTTATTCGCCTGATAAGGTGGTAAAAGGAAATAGAGAAAATCATTTTGAATTTTTGAAAGAGATTAATGGGAATCGGTATGTTGCGGTCATTAAGAATTTAAATAATGAGATTTTTTTACAGTCGTTCCGAATCGTGGAAAGTAAAAAATGGAGAAAATTATTTGGTAGCAACTAGGGGGTACTGCCACGCCCCACACGCACTCGTACACCTGAGCAGAACTGGTCATCCCAAGTAGGCCGCGGTCGGCAGAATTCACCGCTTTTCTAGTTGCTGTGGATAATATAAGCGGTTGTGGGTGGGATGTCAAGGGATATGTAGGATAAGCCACTAGGTAGGGCTCCCCACACCTACACACAGTCCAGATACTATTTCAATCCTACGCCCGCGATCTGGGAGATTCATCGCTTTTCTAGTGGCTTAATACCGTCTGGTGGGACTCGGACACCCCCACACACTCAATCCCAGTCCTACGACTTTCGTTAGCAGTTGCCGAGGTTCACTGCGGCAGACGGTATGGGGATAATATAAGCGGTTGAGGAAGATGTGTCAATGTATATGTAGGATAAGCCACTAGGCAGGGCTCGAACCCACTGCACACAGTCCAGATACTATTTCAATCCTACGCTCGCGATATCGAGATTCATCGCTTTTCTAGTGGCTTATAGCAACTAGGGGGTACTGCCACGCCCCACACGCTCTCAGTCACCTGAGCAGAGTAAACTCATCTCAAGTAGGCAGCGGTGGGCAGAATTCACCGCTTTTCTAGTTGCTGTGGATAATATAAATGGTTGTGGGTGGGGTGTCAAGGGTTACCCTCACCCTAGCCCTCTCCCAAAGGGAGAGGGGATTGGTTAGGTTTTTTTGGAGGGAATATGATTCAGGTTGAGATTGATGATCAGGTTTTGGTTGAGCAGTTGCGGAAGTTGCAACGGGGGGTTGTGCGACGTCAGCGGTTGATGAAAGCGTTGTCTGGGACGTTGAAAACGGCAGTAGATAAAAACTTTGCTCAGGGTGGGCGTCCTAAGTGGCAGGGGTTGAAGTATCGTCATGGGGTGCCGTTGGTGAATACGGGACATTTAAAAAATAGCATTCAGTCGGTGTATGATAATGATGTGGCGCAGGCAGGGACAAATGAGCCTTATGCAGGCATTCACCAATTCGGGGGTAAGGCGGGGCGCAATCGTCAGGTGACTATTCCTGCTCGTCCGTTTTTACGCTTGACTGCGGAAGATGAGGGGGATTTGGTGACGGATATTCAACGCTATTTACAGGGGTTATTGCAATAATTTGAAATCATGCGTCAATCGCTCGCTGTGGGTTTTTTAGGGGTAAGACGTAGGGTTGGTTAGATAAAAGTTTTTAAAAAAATTTAAAATGGTTTTAAAAGGGTTTTAAAACGGGTTGTGTTCTCTACCCTCACCCTAGCCCTCTCCCAGAGGGAGAGGGGATTTTTTTGGGGGGCTAGGGTTTGCACCCTAGGTTAGGAATAGTTATGCCCCTCTGGGGATATTTTTTTATTTCGCATTGCATTTCTGGTTTTCCATTTCATCTTTTCATTTCGTTTTGTTTTTTGGGTATTGGTTATCTGCTGAATGCGGTCATCTCTTTGGGCGTTTGGGGCGGGGGTATGCTGTGAGTATGGGCGTCATTGTGAGGAGATGGATTGCGTGGAAAAGTTAAAACTGGCGGTGGCTGGGTTTGAGTTGCAACAAGGGCAACATGGGCGGATTCAGTTGTTGCCCTATGGCGAGTTTCGGGCGGTAGATGGTCGCCCGACGGATGTGAAAGCGTGGATTGTGGCGGATAGCAACGGGCAAGATGTGGTGGATTTGGCGAACGGTCAGCAAAACCCCTTGCCGATTGATTATGAACATCAGATTTTGCATAGCAAAACCAATGGCAAAGAGGCACCGAGTGCGGGGTGGATGGAATATTTGTATTTTACCCCTCAGGGCATTTTTGCCGATGTGCGGTGGACGGATAAGGCAGCGGAGTATATTCGGTTGGGGGAATATCGCTATATTTCGGCGGTGTTTGCTTATGATACGGACGGTTTCGTGCGCAAGATTTTTCATGCGGCATTAACCAACTTCCCTGCTTTAGATGGGATGGACGAGGCTATTGTGATGGCCAGTTCAGCATTTGATTTATCAACAACAAAGGAAATGAAACCAATGGATAAAGAACTATTAACGGCGTTATGTGCGTTATTTGGGCGTGAGGGTGCCACTGAGGCGGAAATTAAAGCGGAAGTGTTAGCGCTGGCGGAAAGTAAGGGCGAAAGTGCGGTGGCATTATCGCAAGTTTATGCGGCGTTACAGGCTAAGGAGCAGAAAGTCGCCAGTCTGACGGCAGAAATGGGTAAGGTGGATCCGGCTAAATTTGTGCCAGTAGATCAGGTTGTCGCCTTGCAAGCGGATTTAAATGCGTTGAAAGCAGAGCGTGAGGGCGAGAAGAAAGCGCAGTTAATTCAAGCAGCGTTAAGTCAGGGCAAGTTGGCCCCTGCGTTGACAGACTGGGCGAACAGTTTGTCGGTGGCGGATTTATCGGCCTATTTAGATAAAGCCCCTGCGATTGCAGCGTTAAGTGGTGAGGTGCAAGCGAAAACTGATCCGAATGTTAATCAGGTGGCGTTATCAGCGGAAGAAGTGGCGGCAGCGAAGATGTTGGGTATGTCGGCAGCGGAATTTATCCAACAACATAAACAGTAATTATTAGGAGAATGAACATGAGTTTTAATAAATCTGCGGTATTAAGCATTTTAGACAGTCAATTTAAAAAGGACTTTGTGGCGGGGTTAGCGTTGACTAAACCACAATGGGGCGAGGTGGCAATGAAAATTGCCTCTAACACCAAAACCAATACTTATGGCTTTTTGGGTCAATTCCCGAAAATGCGTGAATGGGTGGGTGAACGTCAAATTCAAGCCATGCAAGCGCAAGGCATGAGCATTGAGAATAAAACCTATGAAACCACGGTGTCTATCCCTCGCACGGATATTGAGGACGACCAAGTGGGCTTGTTCCGTCCGATGGTGCAACAAGCGGCACAAAGTGCGGCGGAATTGCCGGACGATTTGGTGTTTGGTTTGCTGAAAAAAGGCAAAACCGAGCTGTGCTATGACGGTCAGGCGTTTTTTGACACCGATCACCCTGTTTACGAGAAAGTGGACGGTACGGGGTCTGCATCTCAGCAAAGCAATATTAGCAAAGGCAGTAATGCGGGTGAACCGGCATTTTATTTGCTTGATACTAGCAATGCGATTAAGCCGTTAATTTGGCAAGAACGCACGGCGCCTGAAATTGAAACCAAGTTTGATCCGAGTCAATCGGAGAAAGTGTTTATGGAAGATGTGTACCTGTGGGGGGTGCGCTCCCGTGGTGCGGCGGGCTTTGGTTTTTGGCAGTTAGCGCACCGTGTGGAAGATACCACGCTGAATGCGGAAAATATTATGGCGGCACTGGCGAAGATGAAAGCCTTAAAAGGTGACGGCGGTAAGCTGTTAAATCTGCGTCCGAATGTGTTGTTAGTGCCACCGAGTTTAGAGTTTAAGGCTCGTCAGATTTGTGAGGCAGAGTTGATTAATGGCTCGTCTAATATTCTGAAAGGGGTGTTAAAAGTGGTGGTGTCTAGTCAGGTGGTTGAGTAAGTATACCCTCACCCTAACCCTCTCCCAAAGGGAGAGGGGATTGGTTAGGGCAATATGTCTTTTGGAGTGAAGAATATGGCGAAGAAGAAAACGGAACAAGGGGTGGATGTGTTGGATAACGCACAAGAGGCGGTACAGCCAGATAATGAGGCAACGCAATTTGTTCAACCTAGCGGGGTGATGGTGCGATTGCGTGAGAATCATCCACTGGATAGCTATGGGCGTGCGGGTATGCGTTTTGGCAAGGACAAATGGGTGGAGATTAGCATAGATGAATTAAGCCATGCACAACTTGAAGCGCTTCTCCATGATGATTGGTTGCAAGTGGAATTTATCTCTCAAGGTTAGGTGATGTGATGGCAAGTTATGCGAGCGCAGCGGATTTTATTTTGCGGGTAGGCGAATTGCAGAGTTTGCAGTTGACCGACCGTGAGGGCAAGGGGGAGATCAATACCCTGTTGTTGGAATTGGCGTTGGCGGATAGCAGTTCGCAAATGGACGGCTATTTGACGGCTCGTTATGGTTTGCCATTGGCAGAGATTCCGCAGAATCTGGTGCGAATTTGCTGTGATTTAGCCCGCTTTCGGTTGTGCAGTATGTCAGATGTGGAAATTACCGAGGAAATTATTGCGCGCTATAAGTTGAGCTTGAAAGAGTTGGAACAGTTGGCGAGCGGTAAAATTTCGTTAGGTTTAGTGCCTGCGGACGACTTGGATAATTCAACGGCGGAAAATGCGGTGCAGTTTTTTAATGGCAATAATCGGGTGTTTGGACGTGATTACGAAAATTGAGAATGGGTTAGTTGAACGGCTGACAAGGGGCTTGGGACGACTTGCTGCGACGGTGAAAAGCTATGGCGGTGAGTTGGACGATAAGAGCCTTGGCACCAGTCGCTTGCCGTTGGTGATGGTGACTTATGGCGGTTCTCGTATTCATTGCAAAAATATTCGGGCGGGTCGGTATCAAAGCGAGGCGAGTTTTGCGGTGTTGGTGGTGACCCAATCGTTACGCAGTAATTTAGCCGGTCGGCAAGGGGGCGTGGATAGTCGGGAGATTGGGGCAAATACCTTGATTTCAGCGGTGCGCCGTTTGTTAGATGGGCAGACGTTGGGCGGGTTATGTCAGCCATTGCGACCGGTGCGGATTGAAACGCTGTTTAATCATGCGCAGGTGCAAGCCAAGACGTTGACGGCGTACAGCCTCGAATATGAGGCGGTGTTTGATGACTTGGCGCCGTTGGAAGATGGGCGATTCCCTGAGGTGACGCAAGATGAAAGCAGTGCTGATTATGTGTTTAATGCCTATTCGGGGGAATTATCGCCTGAGTATGGTTGGCTTGAACAGGTGACGGGCAAGATTTTTGATCCGACCACGGGGGCAACAGTGCCGTTTGATGTGGAAACGCAGACGCCATCAGCAGAAAGTGCGGTTAAAAAGTAAGGAGTTTTTTATGTTAGTAAAAGCGAAAGATGGCGTGAAAGTGCCGTTTGAAAATAACCCCGCTCAGGTGATTGAGCAAGAGGCGGTGAGCGTGGCAGATAGCTTGTATTATCGCCGTTTGGTACAGCAAGGGGATTTAGTGATTGTGGAAAACGTGGCAAAAACTAAAACCAGTGGCAAAGTGAAAACAGAGAAAGGAGCAGACTAATGGCAGTTGAATTTGAACATATTCCAACCAGTACTCGCCATCCAGGCGTATATACGGAATACAATACCAAAGGGGCGGTGAGTACACTTCCCACCAATGAGCAGGAAGTGTTAATTCTTGCCCCGATGACGAAAACGACAGAAAACGGTTTTACGGCGCCGGTGCGTGTATATTCGGATGTGGAGGCAGCGGAGGCCTTTGGGTATGGCTCATGGGCGCATTTGATGGCCCGTGTGGCGATTAAAAATAATGCGTTGATTCGTTTATCCATTGTGGGTTTGGCGGATCACCCTGCGGGGGTGGCAGCGACAGGCTCGGTGAGTTTAGCGGGTACCGCTGGCGGACAAGGGGTGGTGACGGTATCTGTTGCCAATCAGGATTTTAAAATTAGCGTGACCACAGGGGAAACTGCCGCACAATGTGCGACTCGTTTGGCGGCGTTGATTAATGCCACACCTGATGCGGTGGTAACGGCAGCAGTCAATGAGGGAACGTTAAGTTTCACCGCAAAATGCAAAGGCGAGATCGGTAATGAGATTTCAATCGGTACCCAAAATACGGTGACGGGCTTGAGCTTGTCCGCCACGGCGTTTAATGGCGGGCAAGAAAATGCGGAATTAACCCCTGCGTTAACTAGCGTGGCGGGGGAACAATATCATGTGATTATTTCGCCGTTTGCAGATGTGAAAAATGCCAAAGCCTTGGGCGAGCATTTAGCAGCGGTATCTAGCCCAACGGAGAAAAAGCCCGGTATCGGTGTATTGGGTTGGTCTGGCAGTATGGCCAGTGGTACCACCTTTACGCAACAGTTAAATGATGCTCGTTTGACTTGTGGTTGGTATAAAGGCTCGACGGATTCGGTGGCGTTGATTGCCGCAGGCTATGGAGCGGTGATTGCGGGAGAAGAAGATCCAGCTCGTCCGTTAAATACCTTGCAAGTGAAAGGCTTGGCGGAAGTGGATGCGACGCAGATTCCGTTATTTACGGAGGCGAATCAAGCGTTATTTCATGGTTTAACGCCGTTAAAAATCGTCAATCACAAGGTGCAGATTTTGCGTGCGATTAGTACATATACCAAATCGGCGACCAATACGGACGATCCGTCGTTGTTGGATTTAACTACGATTCGCACGCTAGATTATGTGCGTAAAGCGGTGGAACAGCGTATTGAGTTGCGTTTCCCTCGGGCGAAATTGTCAGCACGTACGCCAGCCAAAGTGAAGTCGGAAGTGTTGGATGTGTTGTTGCGGATGGAAGATTTGGAAATCTTGGAAAATGTGGCAGCGAACAAAGGCAAGTTGGTGGCAGAACGCAATGGGCAGGATGTGAACCGTTTAGATGTGGTGATCCCTGCGGATGTGGTGAACGGCTTGCATGTGGTGGCGAATCGTATTGATTTGATTTTATAGGAGTAGATTATGGCGTTGAAATATGCAAGTTTGGGCGTGGTGGACGTTGACGGTCAGGAAATTGAACTGACTAAGCTGGATGTAAAAGTCATCACAGGGCGAAAAGCGGTAAAAACCATTAACCGTAAAGGGCGTGTGAAAGGCTATGCGAAAGGCATTGCGGAGTTTAGTTTGTCTATGACGGTAGCAGTGCCATTAGATGGCTCAGAGCCTCTGTGGGATGATGTGGATGATGCCCGTGTGACGGTGGAAGAACAAAACGGAGAGCGTATTTCTTACTTAAACTGTTTTGTGACGGAAGTCGGCACCAGTTACACCGTGGATAACGAAGAATTGCGTGATATTCAAATGGTGGCGTGCGATAAGGTGGCTGAATAATGAACGGTCGCTTGTTGCTTGGGCTAGAGGTGGACGGGGCGGTTTACTTTGATTTTGAAGTGAACCTGCTCACGCTCGTTGGCGAATGTCGGGCGGTGGCGATGTTGGACGAGTTGGGCTTGGTGGGTTTGCCAGAGAATACGTTGTCGGCAGAGCAAATGCTGTTAATTGAGATGGTGTATTTGTCGCAACAGTTGAACATTGTGGGCTTGCCATCTGAACAGCTTTCGGCGGAATTTCTGTTAAACCATCTCACCCCAACGGATTATGAACTGGTGGGGCAATGTTTGGCGGATTTGCGAAAAAAGCGTATCGCCGCTGGGGAGCGCCTAAGCGAGAAACCCATCAGCCCGTAGTGCCTCTTTCGCTGTTTGAACTGGAAAAGGGGCTGCGAAGTGCGGTGCTTTTTTTGAGTAAATTTGGCTTTGGGTATGCGCAAGTGGCGAGCATGTGTCATGCAGAGCTTGGCGCTTGGGTGGACAGTGGGTTGTCGGCATTGGGGATTTCTCCACAGGATCGGCGCTCGGCGCAGGAAAACCATACGCAGTATGTGTTTCAACGGCGGAAAAACACGGTGGAAAAAACAAGCAATGTGGGTCAATAGACCCTAAGAAAAAGGGGCGTGATGCCCTTTTTTTATAGGGGTTAAATGAGGTTTAAATCAGGTTTAAAGAGGTTTTTATGGCAGATAATTTAGATTATACGGTATCGGTGCGATTTGATGATCAGGCCAGTGATGGGGTGAAAAAGGTCACGTCTGAAATTGAGAAAGGGGCGAAACAAGCCACGGAGGCGGTAAAACGGGGGCAACAGGAACAACAAAACAGTGCGAAGAAAACCGACGAGGTGCAACGGGGCTTGTCGGAGAAAGCCGCCAATTATGCACGGCGATTAAGTGCGGTGCGGTCGCAGTTGGGCGTGCGGTCAGAGCATCAGATTCGGCGTGAAATTCAGCGCACGGAGGCGGCCTATAATCGGTTGGCTCGTAGTGGCACGGCCTCAGCGGGGGAATTACGACGGGCATTTGCGGCGCAACAGCAACAGGTGAGAGCGTTGAATGCGGAGATGGGGCGTGTGTCTGTGGGGGCGAGAGTTGGCTCGGTATTTCAGGGCGTGGCAGGGTTAGCGGCTGGTGTGACGGCTGGCGCAATGGTATTGCGTGAGCCGGTAAAAAAAGAGATGAACTATGATCGGCAATTAGCCATGGTGGCAAATACCGCCTTTTCTGAGCGGGATGTACCTCAGCGTATTGCGGGCAAAAAGGAACTGCATGAGGCAGTGAAAAAAGCGGTGGAAGTTGGCGGCGGTAGCAAAGAAGATGCCTTGAGTTCGTTAGATACCATGTTGGCCTCGGGTGTGGTGAAAGCCGATACGGCAATGGCATTGTTGCCGACTTTGCAGAAAGGGGCGGTTGCCACGGGGGCAAGCTCGGAGGATTTAGCCAAGATTGCGATTTCGTCTATGCAACAGTTTGGGATTGGTGAGAATGACATTGGCAAGGTGTTGGATATGGCGGTGGCTGCGGGGCAAGCGGGGAATTTTGAGCTAGCAGATATGGCTCGTTGGCTACCGCAACAAATGGCAGCCGCCAAAAGTGCGGGATTGAGTGGCATTGATGGCTTGCAAACCTTGTTAGTGGCGAATCAGCAAGCAAGGGTTACCGCAGGGAGCAGTGATGAGGCGGGCAATAATTTGGTGAATTTATTAGCCAAAATTACCAGTAAGGAAACCACGGAACGCTTTAAGAAAATTGAATATACGGATAAAAAAGGCAAGAAATATGACGGCATTAACTTAATGCAGTCTATGGAAAATTATAAAGCCAAAGGGCAAGACAGTTTGCAAGCCTTTATGTCGATTATGGATGATGTGATCGGCAATGACAAAAATTATAAAACCTTGCAGAAAAAGCTGAAAACCGCCAAAACGGAAGAACGCAAAGCCTTATTGGAGCAGATGACGAACTTGGTGGAGGGAACGGCGATTGGGCAAGTGATTTCGGATCGTCAGGCGTTAATGGCGTTGTTGGGGATCCGCAATAATGTGCAGTTAGGCGAGGAAGTGCGTGAGCAAGTGGAACATTCTGATGGTGCGGTGGAAACCTCCCATCAGGTGATTAAAGATACCAATGATTATAAGACGGAAGATTTAAAAAATACCGCTGATTTTGCGCAAATGGCGAGCATGAAAGGGTTTAATAATGTGTTGGGTAATGTGAGTCAGCAGTTGGCGGATTATGGTAAGGAATACCCTGAGCTTGCCAGTGCGATTGCGGGCGCTGGCACAGGCATTAAAGCCTTGGGTGCAGCGGCTATGACGGCTGCTGGTGCAGTGGCGTTGCTAGGGGGCGGTCGTGGGTTAGGCGGGGGCATGTTACGTGGCGGATTGGGACGAGTGTTTACTACCGCTGCGACGGCTGGCACCGCAACAGCAACTGCTGGAGCAACGACGGCAACGGCAGGCACGACGGCTAGTGCAGTGGGTGCGGGGTTGCTTGCACCCGTTTTGGTCGGGGCGATTGGGTTGGGCTATTCCAGTAATTTAAATGCGGGCGAAAATGACACCGTGGCATTGCAACAAAAAGTGGCAAGTGGCACGGCGACGCCGACGGAGTTGGCACAAGCGGATAGCTTGTATGCTAATAATCGGGCGGAAGTTGAGCAGAAACGGGTTAAGCGTGAGGCGTATTTTCAACAGCAAGGGCGCCCAACGTTAAACGCTGAACAACAGGCGGAATATGAATCAGCGTTAGCGCCTATTCTGGCGGCGTTGGCGGCGAAAGAGAAACAAGCCAATAAGAAAAAAAGCGAAGATGCCAGAAGTACGTTGAATAACTTTTGGGCGAGTGATGAAGAAAAAACCGAGGCTCGGGCGTGGTTGGATAGTCAGAAAAAAGGCAAGTTGGGTGTTTCTGCTCGTGGGGAGACTGGGGGCTATTCAGGGTTGGCGAATGCAGAACTCGGCAAGCCGTCGTTATTGTCTGGGCAAAGTGTGGGGGCGATTGATTTTGCACCGTTGCAACAATCACAACAGCAAGGTTGGGAGGCGTTACGCTCGGGGTTGAGTGCGGATATTGCGGGATTGGGGCAGAAAATAGAAAGTTTGTTTATGGGCAAGGAAACCACGATTCAGAACAAGATTACGCTAGAAATGGACGGCCGTCCTGTGGCAGAGAAAACGTCAGAATATCAGTATCGGGAATTTAAGCGAGGGGGTTAAGAATGAGTTTAATGCGTGGTTGGACAATGTCGGTGCGTCAGGCGAAATTTGGCGGCGTGAGCTTTGATGTGTTGGCGGTGGAAGATAGCTTTGAGCGTGCGGTAGTGGAACATAGCTATCCGTTTGTGAATGGAGCAGATTTGGAGGCTATGGGGTTAAATCCGTTGTCGGTGAGTTTGTCGGCGGTGTTTTTTGGGGAAAGTTATTATGCGGATTTTCAGGCGTTTTTAAAAGCGTTGGAGAAAAATAAGCCTGATGTGTTAATGCACCCGATTCGAGGGCGGTTGCCGAATATGTTGTGTGTGTCGTCCAATTTTCGCCATGAGGCGGATTTAGTGGATTATGTACAGGTAGATTTGCGCTTTGAGGAGGCCTCCCCTGCGCAACCGATTTTTGTGTTTAACAATGCGTTATTGTCGCTGATTAATCAGGCGTTAGAGGCCATTGATAATCTGATCGAGACGATTTTGGATTATTACGATGTGGTGATGAAAACGGTGGTGACGGTGTTGAGTATTAAAAATCGGTTGCTTGGCATGCGTGATACTTTGTTGGGGCTGTTTGATGCGGTGTGTGAGATGTTTGGTAAAAAAGCTACCTCACCGTTGCGGTCGGGAACGGTGGCCGCAGCGAGCTTTCGGGGGCAAGCGGTGGCCACGGTGAAAACCTTAAGCGAGGTGTTAAATGAGGGGTTGATGGCGATTGCGGAAGTGGATCAGGTGCAACAGGAACAGGCCATAGCGCATGAAAGTGCGGTGGAAAATAGCGCTGTTTTTTCCGCCAAAAGCCGTTTTGATGAACTGTTGCGACAGGTGGAGGCGGTGTTGGCGTTGCCAGAGGATTTGTTGGTGGGGCGTGAAAGTGTGCCAACGGTGGATCAGGTGATGTCGGCGTTGGCAAACCCTGAGCAGGCGAAAACCAGTCAGGCAGGCTTTACCACGGAGAATATGGCGGTATTGGCTTGTACGGTGCGGTTGTTGTGTGCGGGATTGGTGGCGAAAGCGGCGGTGTTGTTGATTGAAGATGAGGCAGAAACGCTGTTGCCGACAGAGATTGAGCATATTTGCACGCAGGCGAGATGGCAGTTGTTGGGGGCGTTAAATGGGGTGCGTGCGTTGTTGGTGGAAGAAGAAAGCAAGCAAACGCTGCAACAGGGCGAATCGGGGGTGTATACCGCCATGCAGCACACCGCAGAGGGGTTGCGTGAGGTGGCTCATCAAATGACGGCGTTGGCGTTGAGTGCAATTAATCAGAAACCGCCGTTGATGGTGCGTGAGGCGCCGGTGTCGGGGGCGTTGGTGCAACAGGCGCATAGTTTGTATGGGGATTATTCTCGGGCGGACGAGTTGTTGCGGTTAAATCCGCATATTCGCTATCCAAATTGGGTGGAAAAAGGGACGGTGTTAAATGGCTATGCAAGATAGTGGGCAAGATAACGGTTATCCGTTTAATAATGAAATTGTGGTTGAAATTGACGGCAAACAGCATAAAAACTGGGCGAGCTATGATATTGATAGCGATTTTCTGATCCCTGCGGATGCTTTTAGTTTTGAATTGGGCAAGGGGTCGGATGACAATGTGGTGGCGGATTATTCGGGGCAGTCGGCGTTGGTGAAAATCAATGGGGAAACGGTGTTGACGGGGATTATAGACAGCGTGCAACATGAGATCAGCAAACAGGGGCGACGGTTAAGTTTAAGTGGGCGTGATCGGGCGGGCATTCTGTTGGACTGCTCGGCGCCACAGGTGAATGTGAAAGGCTTGACGGTGTTGGCGGCGGTGAAAAAACTGGTTGAGCCGTTGGGGATTACGCAAGTGAAGTTGAAAGCGGAGAGTAATCCGACACTGGACAAGGTGGATATTGAGGTGGGCGAGAGTGCGTGGGACGCTATTATTCATTGTGCCAATTCGGCGGGCTTGCATTGTTGGTTTGAGCCAGAGGGTGTGTTGGTTGTGGGCGGGGCGGATTATAGCTCGCCCCCTGTGGCGACCTTGTGTTGCAGTAAAAATGGTGATCGGAATAATTTTTCACAGGCGAGTTTGATGTTTGATGTGTCGCAGCAGTTTAGTGAGGTGACGTTTTTGGCGCAACGGCATGGGCGCTCGGGGGATAGCAATAAAAATGATTTGAAGTGGGTATATCGAGATCCTGAGGTGGCGGTGTATAAGCCGAAAACCGTGGTGGTGCCAGATGTGGAGGATTTGACTGCGTTGCAGAAATGGGCGAAGAAATATTTGTCGGACAGTCAGTTGGAGGGGTTTACGTTGACCATTACGGTACCCGATCATAAAACTCAGTCGGGGGTGCTTTGGGTACCAGGGCAACGGGTGCATGTGATTTGTGAGGAATTTGGCTTAGATGGGATTTTCTTTTTAATGGGTCGGCGGTTTATGTTGTCCCGTCAGGGCGGGTCGCAGACGGAATTACGCTTTAAGCAAGATGGGGTGTGGACGCCTGATGCTTATGTGGCGAAATCGGAAAAAGCGAGAAAACGCAAAGGCAAGAAAGGTAAAAAAGGCAAGAAAAAATTAGAGTTGGCCTCACTGGGTGCATAAATAACGGGTAAATAAGGGAGAACGTATGCGAAAAATGATTCGGCAAGTGAGAACGGTGGCGGAACAGGTGCAGTCTGGGGTGCGTCAGGCATTTCGAGGGGTGTTGAATTTGATGTTGTCAGGGGATGAAATCCAGAAAACGCAGGTGTCGGGCTTGGCGGGGGAAACGCTTTCTGATGTGGAATTGATGCAGCAGTTTGGGTTTACCTCTGTGCCTCCACAAGGCACGCAGGCGGTGATTTTACCGATTGGCGGGGCGACCACGCACGGGGTGGTGATTGCCACGGAATGTGGGGCGTTTCGGGTGAAAAATTTGCAAGATGGCGAGGTGGCGGTGTATGACAAAAGCGGGTCGTCTATTGTGTTAAAACAGGGGCGGTTGATTGAGATTGATTGTGATGTGTTGAAAATTACCGCCTCGAGCAAAGTGGATATTCATTCGCCGTTAGTAGAAACGGATCGGGTGTTGACGGCTCAGGGTCAGATTAATGGCAATGGGGGGATGGCAGTGCAAGGCGGTTCGGGGGCGAGCTTTACGGGTAATGTGGCACAATCGGGGGGCAGTTTTACGACCACTGGGGATATGACGGCGAGTGGCAAGTCGTTTTTAGCGCATACGCATAAAGAACAGGGTGATGGGGCTGCGACAAGTCCGCCGTTATAAAGAGAAAGTGCGGTGTTTTTTTAGCGAGTTTTTGGATTTTAAAGGGAGGAGATGTGCTGAATTGGCTCATCTCTTTTATTTGGGCAGAAAGACGAAAAATGGCGATTATGGATAGAGAAATTCACCCTCTCACTGGGGATTATACAGGTGAGCAGATTAATACGCTACAAAATGCGGTGTATGTGCGGTTGACTACCCCACTGGGTTCTTGGTGGGCGGACAGTTCGCTTGGGTCGCTGTTGCATACCTTGGCTCGTGAGAAAGATGTAGAACGGGTGCGATTGTTGGCGCAACAGTATGCTGAGGAGGCGTTGCAACCGTTGTTAGAGGATGGGCGTGCAGCGGAGATTAGCGTCACGGTGAATCAGTGGCATGCGGGAGCGTTGTTATTGCATATTACCGTGACGGATTTGAGCGGTCAGGCGTTTGTGTTTAAGCATAATGTAAAAGTGATTTAAAAGGGGTTTAAAGCATGTTTAATGTGCCAAGTTTTGAGGTGATTCGCACGACGATTTTGCGTGATTATCAGAGTTTGGATAGTCGGGCAGATGTGAGTGTGGACAGTGACCATTATGCCCGTGCGTCGGCGTTGGCTGCGGTGGCAGAGGGCGTGTATGCCCATCAAAAATGGTTGGTAAAACAGTTTTTCCCTGATACGGCGGATACGGCATTTTTGGAAAAACATGCGGCATTGCGTGGGATTCGGCGAAAATCGGCAACGCTTGCTAGTGGCGTAGGTAGTGCCACGATTACGGGGCAAGCGGGTGCGGTGATTGCGTCAGGCGTGCAGATTAAGACAGCGGATAATCGGTTTTATGTGGTGACGGAACAGGCTACGGTGAATGCTCAGGGGGTGGCTTATGCAAGTGTTCAAGCATTGGCGGTGGGCAGTGAGAGTAATATTTTTTCCTCAGTGAAAGCGACGTTTATGTCACCGCCTGCGGGTTGTCAGTCGGAATTGTTGTTGACGAATGTGGTGGGCGGGACAGATCCGGAAACGGATGCGTCTTTGTTAGCCCGTTTACTTGAGAAAATTCGCCGTCCTGCGGCGGGAGGCAATCGGTATGATTATAAAAACTGGGCCTTGGATGTGGACGGGGTGGATGCCGCTTATGTGTATCCGTTACGGCGTGGGTTGGGGACGGTGGATATTGCGATAACCAGTGATAATAATGTGCCGAGTGATGAAACGGTGGCAAGAGTGCAAGCCTATATTGATACGGTGCGACCGGTGACGGCGAAAGAAAGTTTGGTGGTGAAACCTAATGTAACGAAAATCAATTTTGTGATTAAGGTGGCGTTGTCGGGGGTGAGTTTGGCGGAGGCGCAGACTTCTATTCAGTCGGCGTTAGTGGCGTTTTTTAATGGCTTGAATCCTGGGGATAATTTTGTGGTGTCGCAATGTGAGGCGGTGGTGAGCGATTTGGTGGGCGTTGTCGATCGGAAATTTTTGACCCCAACGGCAAACAAAACAGCAGATACGGTGAATAAGATTGAATGGTTTCGGTTGGGGAATGTGCAGGTGCGGTTAATGGGGGCGTAATGGGTGAGTATTGAGCATAAACAAGTGTTGGCGGGGCTTTATCCACCCGTGGCGTATGATGTGGGTGGTGAACAGTTTTTGATTCAATGTGAGGTGGATGGGCGTGCCTTTGACCGTTTGCAGCAGAAAGCCACTGCGGTATTGAATGCGATTTCACCTGAAGAAAGTGGCTCGCTGTTGGTCGATTGGGAGCGTGTGTGTGGGTTGGCGACAGATTTAAGCCTGAGTTATAGCGAGCGAGTGAATCGGGTGATTGTGCAGTTAAATGCGGTGGGTGGGTTGTCTATCCCCTATTTTACCCAGTTGGCAGAGAGTATTGGCTATCAGATTGTGATTAAGGAATTTTCACCGTTGCAGCATGATTTGCCTGAGACTGGGGACTTGGTGCAATTTCGCCAAGAGCCAGAAGAAAATTTGATTTTTATGTGGCGGGTGACGGTGGGCAATGGGGACAGCAATATTGTGTATTTTCGGGCGGGGAATAGTTGTGCGGGCGAGCCGTTGGTGAGCTTTGGTGATGCGATTATTGAGGAATTTTTTCGGGATTTAAAACCGGCACATACTTATTGTTATTTTGCGTATTCAAGTTAATTGAGGGGAAAAGATGAAAGATTTATTGACAAAAATTGACAGCGAAGATGGGCTGTTTCATAACGGCAATCCTGCCACGGGAACGGTGGGGACAAGGGTGAATGATGTTTGGCTGAATGATGTACAAGCGAGCTTGCGAGATGTGGGGGGTGAGCTGAACTATTTGTTGAGCAAGGCGAATATGCGTCCCGTGCCGTCTGATACGACGCAGGTGTATAAGGCGATTAAAGCAGTGATTGGGGCGGAGCGTCCGCTTTATTCGGGGGTGGATAATAATGATGAGGGGGTGGTGGCGACGGCTAAGGCGGTTAAAGCGGCGTATGACCACGCCACAACAGGCATAAATAACGCGGCTACAGCCCAAACCACAGCAGATGGCAAAGTTTCTAAAACAGGCGATACGATGACGGGCAGTTTAACTGCGACGTCATTCATTATTTCATCGCATAGCGGAGCAATGCTTAGTGCATCAAATAGTGATGTTTATTTAAAAAATAATACAAGTGGGAAATTCTTTCAAATAAAAAATGATGATTGGGTAGCCTATGAAAATAATCCACTCTTACAGCAAAGAAAACTTTCAGGCGAAAATCTGAACGATTTATCAGATGCGAATAAACACGTGGGATTTTGGGGACAAAGCACAAATAGTAACGCTACATTAGCCTTGAATTACCCTGTTACTAAAGCAGGTTCATTGATGGTGCTACGTTCAGCGTATAACGTCCAGCAGGTATATTTCCCTTTTGATGAAAATGTGATTTATAAGCGAAATTTGAAATCTGGGTACAAAACTTGGAGTCCGTGGGTTAATCTTATTCCGACAGCTGCAACATTAAACGCAATCACTAATGATAAAAAATCCAGCGCGGTTAATTCCAGTTCTGAGGATACAGTGGCGACCAGTGCAGCAGTGAAACAAGCGTATGACCTAGCAAATGGTAAAGCAGATAAATCCGATTTTTCTATTTTGCATGATTTAATCGTCGGTATTCCTTTCCCTTATCCATTATCTACCGTGCCAAGTGGTTGTTTGGCAATGAATGGACAGAAATTTAACACATCCACTTATCCAATTTTAGCGAAAAAATACCCTAACGGGGTATTGCCTGATTTACGGGGTGAATTTATTCGGGGCTGGGATAATGGGCGTGGGGTGGATAGTGGACGTGCATTGTTGAGTTCGCAAGGTGATGCGGTTCGGAATATTACGGGTGCATTCAAGATTACCGACGTTTATGCGAATGACTTTTGTAGTGGTGTTTTTTATGGTTTGAGTAAACCTAAAAGCGAACGAGTTAGAACCGACGAAAACTATCATATAGATACTTTAAATGCACCATTAGTTGATTATCCCCATGCTGAAAAAATAGGGATAGATGCGAGTAGAATTGTACCAACAGCGGAAGAAAACCGCCCACGCAATATCGCTTTCCACTACATCTGCCTAGCCGCATAAACCCAAATAAAGGAGTTAAACAATGATCCAATTTGACCAACAGGGCTTTGCCCTAGAAAGCGGTGAAATCACCGTTTATCAAACCGACAACAACAATGAGTTTTCGAGAGCCACCACGGAATTTATCAGTATTGGTGGTAGCCTGTCTGCCAATAGCTATTTAGATGCCCCACCGAAAGTGAAAAAGGGCTTTGCGATTATTCGTGAAAATAACGGTTGGCAATATGTGGAAGACCACAGAGGCGAAACCGTGTATTCTACCCTTGACCGTTCAAGTCTTGAAATTAAAGAACTCGGCAAAATTCCCGAAAATTACACCGCAGTTAAACCTGAAAATGACTATTGCGAATGGAACGGCACGCAATGGGTGGTTTCCGTTGAAAAACAAGCGGAAATCAAAGCTAATCAACAAACCCAAATGTGGGAAAAAATCAAACAAAAACGCTACGATAACGGACGTAATGGTGTGTATGTGAAATCGGTAGATAAATGGTTTCATACTGATGATGTTAGCCGTCAGCAATATACATTTCTACGAACCCTAGAGAGCTTTCCTGATACCGATTGGAAAGTGATGAATAACAGTTTTGTTAAATTAAATAAAGCCTTGTTAGATGAACTTTCTCTGGCTATGTTCAACCACGAACAAGCCGACTTTAGAAATGCAGAAATGCACCGTATCAAGATGTTGCAAGCAGAAAATCCTCTAGATTACGACTATTCAACTGGTTGGAGTGCAATTTATGGAAACTAAGATTTATTTAGCTTTTTACAAAAATAAGCGTTCATGGCGACAAGAGCCGTTAAAAGCCTTAGCAGATTGTGTCACCCGAAAATTGACAAAAGGGCAATATTCTCATTGTGAAATTGTGGTGGAGAAAGTTGTATTTACCCAAGGCAGTCACTATGAACAGGAAAGCAAGTTTGAGTGCTATTCTGCCTCTGTTCAAGACGGTGGTGTACGGTGTAAGGAAATCAATGTGAAAGATGGTAAGTGGGATTTAATCGAACTGAAAAACATCACTGAAAGCCAAATCAAAGCCTACTTTGAACAAACCAAAGGCAAGGCTTACGACTGGTGGGGAGCGTTAGGCGTGGTGCTAGGCATTAAGCAAAAACGCAGTAAATTTTTTTGTAGTGAGTGGTGTTTTAATGCCATCTACAACAGCCAAAACGGCTGGCGGTTTAGTCCGAATGATTTGGCGGTGATGGTGAGAAATTAAGGGGACTTCAATGAAGAAAAATTTAATCGCATTAGCTGTTGCAGCTACAATAGCTCAAGCACATACTAAAAATAGCAAGCAAGCAAGCAAGCAAGCAAGCAAGCAAGCAAGCAATTTCTAGTGTAAGTTATTTTAAACAAGCTCCGCTACCTTTTATTGGACAAAAGCGGATGTTTTTAAAATATTTTGAACGCATATTAAATGAGAATATTCCCGATGACGGCGAGGGGTGGACGATTGTAGATGCCTTTGGTGGTAGCGGTTTGTTGAGTCATGTGGCGAAACGATTAAAGCCGAAAGCTAGAGTAATTTATAATGATTTTGACAGCTATGCAGAACGTCTAAAACATATTGATGATATTAACCGTTTGCGTAGGTTGATTGCTCCGCTACTTGCTACTACACAAAAGCAAAAGCGTGTAGATAGAAAGGTTAAACAACAGATTATTGATGTGATTAATGAGTTTGATGGCTATATTAATGAGCATATTCTATGCAGTTGGCTTTGTTTCAGTGGGCAGCAGATCAAAGATTTAGACGCATTATTTAAAGAAGATTTTTGGAATTGTATTCGCCAGTCAGATTACCCAAGTGCAGACGGTTATTTAGATGGTTTAGAAGTGGTGAACGAGAGTTTTCATAAACTACTACCACAATTTAAAGACGACCCGAAAGCCTTATTGGTGTTAGATCCTCCATATTTATGTACACATCAAGCTAGCTATAAGCAAGCCACTTACTTTGATTTGATTGATTTCCTGCGATTGGTGGGTTTGACTCGCCCACCGTACATTTTCTTTAGTTCCACTAAAAGCGAATTTATTCGGTTTATTGAGTATATGGTGGAAGATAAAAAAGATAATTGGCAAGCGTTTGATAACTGCGAGCGAATCGTGGTGAAAACGTCGGTGAGTTATAGTGGGAAATATGAGGATAATTTGGTTTTTAAATTCGATTAAAAGTCAGTTTTATTTGCATAGTTTTTGATAGGGACCATGCAAATAATTGTGGAGTTTTATGCAAAAAGTTTTGGCGGTTTACACATGCAGGCAAGTGAAACCATAAATGAAAATTTAAGTGCTTTGCAGATAGGTTTGCAATGGTTAGTTTTGGATCTAAATTTCAGTTGTCGACAAAATGTCGACAGTTCAGATTTTACGTATAAGACATCCGTCTTTAACACTGCACCAGTAAGCACCCTATGTTACAATTCTAACAAAATCAATTCAACAAAGTATAAATCAAATAAAATGTTAATTTTGTGACAAAGATCACAGATTTAAAAAATTTTTACTGTAAAATAGAAAAAAGTTAAAATAATCACAAAAACCAAACAAAAAAGGACATTATTATGAAACCAAATGAATTAGCGAAATTTATTGACCATACCGCTTTAACCGCTGAAAAAACGGAAAAAGATATTATTCAACTCTGCCAAGAAGCCCTAGAGCATCATTTTTGTTCGGTGTGTATCAATTCGGGTTATATTCCGTTGGCGAAACAACAATTAGCAGGTTCGGATGTGAAAATCTGCACAGTAGTGGGTTTTCCATTGGGGGCGAATTTGTCGGCGGTGAAAGCCTTTGAAGCAGAACAAGCGATTGTGGCTGGGGCGGAAGAAATTGATATGGTGATCAATGTGGGTTGGATTAAATCGGGCAAGTGGGATGCGGTGCAGGCAGATATTCAAGCGGTGCTTGCGGCGTGCAAGGGTAAAACCTTGAAAGTGATTTTGGAAACCTGTTTGTTGACGAAAGATGAAATTGTCAAAGCCTGTGAGATCTGCCGTGACTTGAATGTGGGTTTTGTGAAAACATCCACTGGCTTTAATAAAGGCGGTGCGACGGTGGAAGATATTGCGTTAATGCGTCAAACCGTGGGTGAAAAATTAGGCGTGAAAGCATCAGGCGGGGTGCGTGATACGGAAACGGCGATGGCGATGATTAACGCTGGGGCAACTCGTATTGGTGCCAGTGCAGGGATTGCAATTATTAGCGGTTTGCAAGATAATCAGGGCGGATATTAATTCCCCGATTCTAACCTAATGTCAAGCGAGCCTGTTATGGATAAAAAAGTACAATCCCGTATTCAGAAACTGGAATTTTTACTGAAACAGATGGACAAAATCCATTTGCGAGATGCGGCGGATATGCTGAATGTGTCGGAGATGACCATTCGCCGTGATTTAAGCACCAATACAGGCTCGGTGGTGTTGTTAGGGGGCTATATTGTTAAAGATCCGCAGAAAGCCAATGATAATAACTATTTGATTTTTGAGCAAGAAACCAAACATATTGCGGAAAAAATGCAGGTAGGGAAATTGGCGGCGGAGCTAGTGCAAGATGGCGATGTGGTGTTTTTTGATTGTGGTTCCACCGTTCCTTTCATCGCCTCTCAAATCAATTCTTCGATAAAATTCACCGCACTTTGTTGTTCCATTAATAGCTTTTTGGTGTTACAAGAAAAACCGAATTGCCACGTGATTTTGTGCGGTGGGCATTATTCCAGACACAATTCTTTTTTAACGCCAATTCAGCTCAATACCGAACTGGATGCTATTTGCACCACTAAAGCCTTTATTTCGGCGGCTGGCGTGGATGTGAAACAGGGCGTGACCTGTTTTAATGTAGATGAAGCCAAAACCAAACACAAGGCCATGGCGAAAACCCAACAATCCATTTTGGTGTTTGATTCATCTAAAATTAACAAAGTACAACAAGCCTATGTGGGAAATTTGCAACAGTTTGATATATTCGTTTGCGATCAAGCATTGCCTGCTGAATTTAATGTGATTAAATCATCAATTTTAACCGAATAAATCACATTCAATAATTGCGAACTATCTCATTGAAATGTAAACTAAGTATAGGGGGCTGTTGATGTTTTGACATCCCCAAAGGTTAATATGTTTATAGGTTGAATGAGATGAAAGTTAGCAAGCAGTTACTGCCTTGGTTGATATTGAGTTATGTTGTGGGTTATCCCATGATGACGTTGGCTGAGCAAGGTGATCCGTCAGAGCCTACGCAACAGAATAGCGAGCAAAAAACGGTGACGCCAAAGGTCAAGGTACGTTTGCAAGGCATTCAAGATGAAAAATTAAAAGAGAATGCACAAATTTATCTTGATGAGATTGATGCGGATGAATCTGATGGTTCAGAGCGTCATCAAGAATTAATCCGCACCGCCCTGTATAAAGGGTTGCGTGTGTTGGGTTATTACGATTTTCAACTCCATTTCACCCTATCACCGAACGGAAAAGAGCTGATTGCCAATGTGGAGCTTGGCAAACCGGTACGCATTGAACAAGCGGATGTCCAAATGAAAGGTGCGGCGGCCACGGATGACGCCTTTCTGGCGTTAAATAAAGATTTGCCGAAAAAAGGCGATATTGTCAATCACGAAACCTATGATGATTACAAAAGTGCGGTGCAAAAATTAGCGGTTCAACGGGGCTATTTTGATGCGGATTTTTCTGTTCATCGCTTGGAAGTCATGCCATCCACCTATCAGGCGTGGTGGCGTTTACTGTTTGAAAGTGGCGAGCGTTATCGTTATAGCGAGTTTCGTTTCCAAAATTCACAGATCCGTGAAGATTATTTGCGTCATATTTTAACTTTACAACAAGGCGATCCTTATTTATTAACGGATGTGCTGAAAACCAATAATGATTACACATCAACAGGTTGGTTCCAATCGGTGCTGATGAAACCGACCTTAAATGAAGACAGCAAAACCGTGGATTTTGACGTGTTAATGTATCCGAAAAAGAAAAATTCCATGGAAGTGGGGATTGGTTATTCTTCCGATGTGGGGCCACGTTTGCAGTTAGGTTGGAAAAAGCCTTGGATTAATAATCGTGGGCATAGTTTTAGCTCCAATTTCTACGTATCTTCGCCTAAACAAACCATTGAGATGTCGTATAAAATGCCGTTGTTGAAAAATCCATTGTACGAATATTATCAATTTAGTGCAGGGATTGAAAACGAAAATGACAGCAGTACCGATACCAAATCCACCGCGATTACGGTGGGAGGATTGCGTTATTGGGACTACCCTGACGGTTGGCAGTATTCCCTTGGGGTGCGATCTCGCTACGATAAATTTACCCAAGCCGATGTGGAAGATAAAACCTTTTTGCTGTATCCCACCGCAAGCGTGAGCCATAAATATTTAGAGGGCGGTATTTTCCCCACTTGGGCTCACACATTCAGTTTAACCGCAGATGTCGGGCAGAAGATTTGGCTATCGGATGTGAATTTTATCAGTTTACGTGCATCCGGTGCGGTGATTAAAACCTTTGCGGAAAATCATCGTGTGGTGGGACGTTTGGATCTTGGTTGGTTACACGCCGATGACTTCCATCGTATGCCACCGTCTATGCGTTTCTTTGCCGGGGGCGATCGCAGTGTGCGTGGCTATGGATATAAGAAAATTTCGCCAAAAGACAGTAATGGTAAGCTAATTGGTGCATCACGTTTAGCCACCGGTTCCGTTGAATATCAATATCAAGTCTATCCAAGTTGGTGGGTTGCGACATTTTATGATGCAGGTTTAGCCGCCAGTTCTTATGACACCGATGAATTGCGTTATGGTGCGGGTATGGGCGTACGTTGGGCATCGCCAGTGGGTGCCATTAAATTTGATATTGCGACGCCAGTACGAGATAAGGACGATAGCAAAAATATTCAATTTTACATAGGATTAGGGGCGGAGATTTAAGGATGACAGACGCAGTTAAACAACCAGAAAATACACCGCAATCTAGCCCAACCACAAAGGGCAAAAAAAGCAAAATTTTACACCGCAGTTTGGTGGCGACTGGCGTGCTTGCCGGTATCACTGGCTTAGCTGGTGTGGGCGTGGCTGGCATTATGGGCACCGAAAGTGGCACCCAATGGGCAGTCGGTTTAGCGGACAAATATGTAGATGGTTTAACCATTGGCGAAGTGCAAGGCAAATTGCAGAATGGCTTAGTGCTAAAAAATGTCGAATTTCAATCCGCCGGCGTGGCTACCAATATTGCTCAGGCCGAACTCAAATTTGATTTTGGTTGCTTATTGAAAGCGGATATTTGCATTGAAAATTTACATCTACAACAGCCTGCTATTCAGATTGACAGCAGTAAATTGCCACCGTCTGAACCAGAAGAAGAAAAAGAACAAAGTGAAATGCGGCGAATCACTTTGCCCGTTTCGGTCGCCGTGAAAAATGTGGAAGTGGATAATCTGGCGTTAGGCATTGATCATAATCAGATTCATCTTGGCAAATTCAAAAGTGCGGTGTTTTTAAACAATGAAAATGGTTTAACCCTTGAACCGACACAGATTAATGATGTTGCCTATATTCTGACGAACAATACCCAAGAGCAAGCAGAAAAAGACAAACAAGCCCAGATTCAAGCCGAAAAAAGCCCAAGCGAACCCATCAACTGGCAACAAATCGAGCAACGTTTAACCCCGGCTTTACTTGCCAATGTGAGTGAAATTATTTTGCCGTTTGATATGCACGTTCCTGATATTTCGGGTAAAAATTGGCAATATCAACAATTCACTGATGGCAAATTGGTGCAACAAATTGATGTGCCAAGCGTACAAGTGCAAGCGGATGCTACTGGTTCAAATGTAGCATTACAAACGTTACACATTGACAGTTCAGTCGGCAATATCCAAGCACAAGGCAATATGCAGTTGGATCAAGACATGCCACTGAATTTAACCTTGCATTCTGATTTGGATACCTTTAAACAAGGCGATGAGATTTTATTGCCAAAATCCGTGGTGGATCTGTCCGTCAGTGGAAATCTAAAAAAGACCACCGCACTTTCTCTGACCACACAAGGTGTCGCCAAGGCCACACTCAATGCGGACGTCCAACTTAATCAGGAAAAAACACCGTTAAATCTCACCTTAAATGTGGCTGAATTTGATTATCCGTTTAGCCAAACAAGCGATCCGCTTAAGGTGCAAAATACTACGCTAAATGTGAGCGGTAATTTGCTTGATTATCAGTTAGCGTTAACTGGCCAAGTCAAAGGCATGTCCGCACCGTCAACGGATCTGGCGTTACAAGCCAGCGGTGGCATTTCACACACGGACATTGAAAAATTACAGGTCAATGCGTTAGACGGTTCACTCACTTTGGGCGGAAAATTAAACTGGCAAGACGGCGTGGAATGGCAAGCGGATACGGATTTAAGCAAAATTAATCTGGGTGCCTATTTGTCTGCATTCCCAGCGGTGTTATCGGGTAAACTCACCCATTCAGGACAAGTGAAAGGCAATCAATGGGCAATCGCCGTACCTGAATTAAATATTCAAGGTTCGCTGTCGAAAAATCCACTTAGCCTAAAAGGCAGTTTGACGTCAGATAATCAGGTCTTGTTAAACACGTCACAAATTAGCTTAAATTATGGCGTGAACCACATTGTGGCCAAGGGTAAATTAACCGAACAATCGGATTTTGCATTAGACATTAACGCCCCCAACTTAAAAGGGCTGTTGCCTGATTTATCCGCAGCGTTAATGGGTAAAGCCCATATTAAAGGCAAAATCACCGAACCGAATTTAGATCTTGATTTAGTCGGCAGTCATATTCAATTCCAACAGTTAAAAATTGCCAAAGTCAGTGCCAAAGGTAACGTCAGCACGGAACAACAAATTCAAGGCGATCTGAATGTGGAATTAAGCGGATTAAGCCAAGGCGAGATAAAATTGAATCAAGCGAAATTAACCGCATCAGGCAATGAAACAGCCCACCAATTACAATTACGCTCCAGTGGCGAACCAGTAGCCGGCGGCTTAAATTTATCCGGTAGTTTTGACCGCAGTTCGCAAGTGTGGAAAGGCACCTTAAGCCAAGTTGCGGTAAATTCGCCTATCGGTGAAGTGAAAAACAGCCAAAATATTGATATTAGCTTTGATAATAAACAAACGCTTGCTACCATTTCGAGCCACTGTTGGAAACATACGGACATTGATTTGTGTTTTCCGCAATCCTTTAAAGCCGGCAAAAATGGGGAAATTCCTTTTGAATTAAAACGGTTAAATTTAGCCTTGGTCAATAAATTAGCCGAGCAAAATGGCTTATTACAAGGCACCTTACGCAGTGCTGGCACCTTTGCGTGGAATGAAAATAAACCGCTTAAACTTGATGTCACCGTCAATGGCGACGGCGTGGCGGTGGCACAAAAAATAGACTACCGCACCTTTAAATTAGCGATTCCAAAATTAGCGTTAAACGCTCAATTAGATAACGATAATTTGGCGGTGAAATCCGATATTCAGATTCAAAATAACGGCCGCATTAATGCAGATGTGAACATTAAGGATATTGTCAAAGCACGCAAATTATCCGGTGCCTTGAAGATTGACGGCATGAATCTGAATTTGGCGAACCAATTACTATCCAGTAGTGAAAGAATTTCAGGTGGCATTACGTCAAATTTAACCTTTGCAGGGGATTTAAATGCACCGCTGTTAAATGGTGCCTTTAATATTAATCAGTTAAAAGCCAAACTCAAATCTTCTCCAGTGGAAATCACAGGTGGTGCCGTGGCGTTAAATTTCTTGGGCAACCGTTCTACGCTACAAGGCGATATTCAAACCGCTGACAGCCGTTTAAATATCGATGGTGAGGCAGATTGGAAAACCCTTGAACAATGGAACGCTCAAGTGCATGCCCAAGCGGATAAATTCTTGGTGAATATTCCGTCCATGGCCAAAGTGCGAGTGAGTCCGAACGTGACCGTGAAAGCCAATCCGAAATTATTAGCCTTAAGTGGCAATGTGGATATTCCATGGGCCAGAATTGCGGTGGAAAGTTTGCCAGAAAGTGCGGTGTCGGTCAGCAGTGATGAAGTGATTTTAGACAGTGCGAATCCACTGAAAAATGGCGACGTGTTAACATCTCGTCAAATGGCTGCTACCACGGAATCAGGCATGTTGATTACGTCAGACTTAGACATTAATATTGGCAAGGATGTCAATGTCAAAGCCTACGGCTTAGACAGTAATTTAGAGGGTAAATTATCCGTTAAGCAAGACAAAGGACAGTTAGGTTTATACGGACAAGTGGATCTGAAAAATGGACGCTATGCCTCCTTTGGGCAAGATTTGGTGATTCGTAAAGGGCAAATTAGCTTTTCTGGTTTACCATCACAACCGCTGTTAAACATTGAAGCTATTCGTAATCCGGAAGCCATGGAAGATAGCAAAGTCACCGCAGGCGTAAAAGTGACAGGTATTGCGGATTCGCCAAGTGTCGAAGTCTTTTCCGAACCAAGTTTACCACAGGATCAAGTCTTGTCTTATATTCTCACCGGTCGCTCATTAGAAAGTAGCGGAGATGCCGGTTCGAGCGGTTCTGTTGGGGCCGCCTTGCTCGGCATGGGCTTAGCCAAAAGCGGTAAACTGGTCGGCGGTATTGGTGAGGCCTTTGGCATTCAAGATTTAAATCTCGGTACCTCGGGGGTGGGCGATAGCTCAAAAGTCGTGGTCAGTGGTAATATTACCCCACGGCTAAAAATTAAATACGGTGTGGGACTCTTTGACGGTTTGGCTGAAGTCACCTTGCGTTACCGCTTATTCCCACAATTTTTCTTGCAATCCGTGTCAGGCGTCAATCAAGCCTTTGATGTATTGTACGAATTTGAATTTTAACTTTTTTATGATGGATTTATGAATAATATTAATTTAATCACCCAAGCCACCGCACTGTCAAAAGGCCAGCGACATCAAGTCAAAGAAATTGCCGCCATTGATTTAGGCTCCAACAGTTTTCACATGATCGTGGCACGGATCGTCAATGGCTCGATCCAAATTTTGTCACGCTTAAAACAAAAGGTCCAGCTCGCCAAAGGGTTAGATCAACACGGCATATTGGATCAAGAGGCAATTACTCGTGGGGTGAATTGTCTCGCTTTATTTGCCGAACGCTTGCAAGGTTTTCCGGCGGAAAATGTCAACGTAGTTGGCACCTATACGCTACGAAGTGCGGTGAATAATGCGGAATTTTTACGCCAAGCCAAACAGGTGTTTCCTTACCCGATTGATATTATTTCAGGCCAAGATGAGGCCAAAATGATTTATGCTGGCGTGTCGCATACCCAGCCTGAGAGCGGTCGTAAACTGGTGATTGATATTGGTGGCGGTTCCACAGAAATGATTATTGGCGAAGATTTTGACCCCATGGTAGCCGAGAGTCGCAATATGGGCTGTGTCAGTTTTGCCAAACAATTTTTTCCTAATGGTGAAATTAACGTGGAAAATTTTGAACATGCTCGCCAAGCTGCCCTAAGCCGTATTCAGGATCTCGCTCAACCTTATCAACAATTAGGTTGGCAATATGTCCTCGGTTCATCAGGCACCATTAAAACCGTTCATCAGGTGATCACGGCCACCTTGGATCCTGATGGCATTATCACCGCCGGTCGGTTAGATTTTCTGATTGAACGGACACTAAAAGCCACGCACTTTGATAATTTAAAATTGGCCGGCTTAAACGAAGAACGAGCTGATGTATTCGTGCCAGGGTTAGCTATTTTAAGTGCGGTATTCGACACTTATCAAATTGAACAAATGCGTTATTCTGACGGTGCCTTGCGTGAGGGCGTGATGTACAGTTTAGATAAAAATTTCCAAGTAAAAAATATCCGCCAACGTACCGCCGAGTCCTTGGCGGAACAATTTAATCTTGACCGTATTCAAGCGGAACGCGTGAGCAAAACGGCGGTGCAATTAGCCCAACAATTTCACGATTGGCAAGCCAGTGAATTTGCCGACGAAATGCAAGAAATCTTATTATGGGCGGCGTTGTTGCATGAAGTGGGCATTGTAATTAATCATAAAAATATGCAAAAACATTCCGCCTATATTCTCACCCATATGGAATTGCCCGGTTTCGACAAAGAACAACAACGTTTGCTTGCCACGCTCGTGCGTTTGCAAATCAATGGTTTTCATTTAGATGATATTGCGCAGTTTTCTCGTTACACACCACAAGATGTGTTGGCGTTAATCCGTTTATTGCGTTTGGCCATTCTGCTTAACCGCTCACGCCAAGCCACGGAACAAACCGAAAAAATCGCTCTCAAAACCCACCGCACTTTGTGGCAACTGGATTTTGAACCTGATTATTTGGCACGCAATCCGTTAGTACAACAGGATTTAAAAACCGAACAACGCTTTTTGATTGAAATGGGGTTGGAATTGGGGATTGAGTAGAAAAAAACAGGTGCGTAAAAACGCACCTATTCTTATATTCTAAAGAGATTTTACTCCACCGTCACCGCTTTCGCTAAGTTTCTTGGTTGATCCACGTCGGTGCCTTTGATAATCGCAATGTGATAAGACAATAATTGCAATGGCACGGTGTAGAAAATCGGTGCGGTCACTTCATCCACTTTCGGTAACACAATAGTTTTAAAGCCCAAAGTTTCCTCAAAGCCCGCATCATGGTCAGCAAATACATAAAGTTGACCGCCTCTGGCACGCACTTCTTCAATATTGGATTTCACTTTTTCCAATAAATCATTTTCAGGTGCCACCACGACCACTGGCATTTCGCTGTCAATTAACGCCAACGGCCCATGCTTGAGTTCGCCTGCGGCGTACGCCTCGGCATGAATATAGGAAATTTCCTTTAATTTTAACGCAGATTCCATGGCAATCGGGTAATATTCGCCACGACCTAAAAATAAGGTATGTTGTTTATCGGCAAAGTCCTCGGATAATTTTTCAATTTGTTTATCAAAAACCAACGCACTTTCAATTTGAGCCGGTAAACGTTGTAAGGCTTGTACGATATGATGTTCTTGCTCTTCGCTCACCTGACCATTTAAACGCCCCATGGCCACGTTTAATAATAATAAACAGGTTAATTGGGTGGTAAAGGCTTTGGTGGAGGCGACGCCAATTTCTACGCCGGCTTTGGTCATAAAGGCAAAATCGGATTCACGCACTAAAGAGGAACTGGCCACGTTACATACGGTCATGGCTGCCATATAGCCCGATTCTTTGGCAAGACGAAGTGCGGCTAAAGTATCTGCAGTTTCACCGGATTGCGACAAGGTAATTAATAAGCTATTCGGGCGAGTGACAAATTTACGGTAACGAAATTCGGATGCAATTTCCACATCACAACTCACGCCGGCAATAGACTCAAACCAATAACGCGCCACCATGCCTGCGTTGTAAGAGGTGCCACAAGCCACAATTTGCACGTGTTGCACTTGCGATAAAATCTCCACAGCATTGGGTGCGATAGATTGAATATCCACCTTGCCGTCTTTAATACGACCGTCTAAGGTGTTGATAATGGCTACGGGTTGTTCAAAAATTTCTTTTTGCATATAGTGACGATATGGCCCTTTATCTGCCGCATCTGCCTCAAAATTACCCTCGTGAATTTCACGCTCAACAGGTTCACCAGCACGATTAAAAATGCTCACGGTACGGCGTGTAATTTCTGCTACGTCGCCTTCTTCTAAATACGCAAAACGGCGAGTCACGCTTAATAATGCCAAGGGATCAGAGGCCAAGAAATTTTCACCCACGCCATAACCAATCACCAACGGTGAACCCGAACGAGCGACGATTAAACGTTCTGGATCTTGTTCATTCATCACCACCGTGCCATAGGCCCCACGCAGTTGCACCACCGCTTTTTGGACGGCCTCTAACAAGGTTTTGGCGGTGCGAAATTCCCATTCCACTAAATGAGCGATCACTTCGGTATCGGTTTGCGATTGGAACGCATAGCCACGATCCTGTAATTGGGCTTTTAATTCAAGATAATTTTCAATAATGCCGTTATGCACCACGGCAATATGCCCTGAACGGTGGGGGTGTGCATTGGTTTCTGACGGCTCTCCATGAGTTGCCCAACGCGTGTGAGCAATCCCTGTACCACCCACTAATGGCTTGGCGTTTACCGCATCTTCAAGGGATTTCACTTTCCCCACTCGGCGAACAATTTGCATATTTTTATCCGCACTTAACACCGCCACACCCGCAGAATCATAACCCCGATATTCTAAACGGTGTAACCCATCCACTAAAATTTCTGCCACATCACGTTGTGCGACTGCACCGACGATTCCACACATAAGTTGTTTTTCCTTTTCTAAATATTATTCAGCGACAATCACTTGTACGCCTAAGTTTTCAATAAATTGTTTGTCCTGTGTTGAAATTTGATTATCCGTTATCAACACATCAATTTGTGCCCAAGTCAGTTCTAAATTCGGCATTCTTCGACCAATTTTTTGACTTTCCACCATCACAATCACTTCACGGCTGACATCCGCCATCACCTGACTTAATCCGATTAATTCATTAAATGTCGTGGTGCCACGTTCTAAATCTATGCCATCTGCCCCGATAAACAGTTGGTCAAAATCATAAGACCGCAACACTTGCTCCGCCACTTTTCCCTGAAAAGATTCCGAATGGGTATCCCAAGTGCCACCGGTCATTAACAAGGTCGGCTCATTTTCCAACGCACGCAATTCTGTTGCGACCGAAAGGGAATTTGTCATCACCACTAAGCCTTGTTTACCGTCTAACTGCTTAATCAGTGCCGCTGTGGTACTGCCACTATCCACGATAATACGGTTATGTTCCCGAATGCGTTCTGCTGCGATTTTGGCAATGGCTAACTTTTGTTTCGAAAGCAACTCTTCCTGTTCAAAAATATCCTGCGGCATCAAAATGGCTCCGCCATAACGGCGAAGTAAAAAACCGTTGTTTTCTAATGCGGTGAGATCTTTACGAATCGTTACTTCAGAAGTGTCAAATAGCTGGACTAATTGCTCAACCGTCACCTCGCCCTGTTGTTGTAACAGTTGCATAATCTGTTGGCGACGTTGTTGAGTGTTGCGTTGGTTAAGATTTCGTTTCATCACTTATTTATCGTTATTAAGTTTCGAAACGAAATTATATAGAAGATTTTTTGAATGTAAATAAAAATTTTAAGTTGAGCGAGATAAATAACATGGAAAAACACTGCTTTTTCATGGTGATATTTAGATATTTAAGCGGGCAAGTTTTGTGTTTAATGAGATAATGGTTCTTTTCTCAAACTTTCAACCAACTGTTTTAACACATCAATTTCGTTTTGTTTGGCAACAAGTAATTCATCTTTTAGGGCGAGTTCTTTTTTTAGGTGGGTGAGTTCTATGGCGAGTTCTGCTTGATTTGAACCGACAATATTTAGGCTGTTATGACTTTCATTTTCCTGAAAATAAATGACATTTTTCTCACCTAAAGACATTAATTCAATAATATCCGTATCTAATACTTGCACAATTTGTTCTAATTTAGGAAGGGACAAACGTGTTTCACCACGCTCAATTTTTGAATAGCCATTCGTGGACATCCCTAGCTTATCCGCCATTTCTTCCTGCGACCAGCTTTTGGTTTCACGCAGAAAACGGATCTTCTCATTGACTTTCATATAACCCCCACTATTTCGGTGTAAATCACTACTTGGAG
Source organism: Lonepinella sp. BR2271 (assembly GCF_051851515.1). Classification (NCBI taxonomy): domain Bacteria; kingdom Pseudomonadati; phylum Pseudomonadota; class Gammaproteobacteria; order Pasteurellales; family Pasteurellaceae; genus Lonepinella; species Lonepinella sp. BR2271. The sequence goes on from NZ_JBPDVF010000013.1 coordinate 61,655, forward strand.
TTGATTGTAGCATAGGTGATGGAAATGGCATAATTTTACATGAAAATTTATCAAAAAATGCAGATAAAACAGTAAGGCGTTGTATGTCTCAAAACTCATCTGATGGTATTCCTAGTCAAGAAAAAAATGCCCAACGTTCAAAAGAACTATGCAAGGCTGCAATTTGTTCATTTTTTATTTTTATTCTTTTATTTAAGATGGCTCTTTGTTGGGGGGAGCAGATTTTTGCACAGATAGGCAAAGATGGAGTTTGGACATTTTTTATCACGGTTTCATCACTTCCTATTGCTTATCATCTTTGGCAATACCGTGATCAAAATACCTTATCTCAAATTGATAATGCTCGAAAAGACACCAATCTCAAAGAATTTCAGCAACTTGCACAGTGGGTGAGTGGTGTGGGCTTAGAGCTTGACACTTCATCAGATCAATCCTTACAACTGTCAGCAATTTATAATCTATTGCCCTTTTATACTAAACAGCGTGGTGATGATTTTCAACGTTCTAGCTTTGTATTGTTAAAAAATGCGTGGAAGAATTTACAACAAGAACATTTAGAACCACTAAATATTGAAAAAATACAACAAAATGCACAAAGCGATCTTGGTTTAGCAATCAGTCAAGTGTTATTAGCGGAAAATGGAAGGTATTTAAAGTTATTCCCTGAATTAGTTAAAAATAGCTGTTTTGCAGGTTTGGATTTTGTTTTCGCTAATGTAGATAGAAATATATTCAAAAACATAGACTTAACACATTGTCAATTTCAAGGAGCAAATTTAAGTTTACTTGATTTTTCGGGGTGTAATTTAAATCAAACGAACTTTCAAGGTACGACACTAGATGATGCTAATTTTTCAAATTCAGAAATTTATCAATCTAATTTTTCAGACTTAAGATTAGATAATGTGAATTTTAATAATGCAAATTTAACCGAAGTAAATTTCAACAATTCTAGTTTTCATAACGTAAAAATAAAAGACGCAACCTTACATAAAATTTTATTCAATGGTTCGCAACTTGACTATATAGATTTTAGTCATTCTAACTTATACGATGTTGATTTTATTCCTAATACTAAGGAATGGGATAGAAGTTTAAATTATCTTGATTTTTCTTTTTCTTACTTAATGAGAGTGAATTTTAACTATCCGAATATGTCGCGTTGTAAATTCATTGAAACACAATTTACTAAAAGAGCGACATTTAATAATTGCCAAATTGATGAAAGTAATTTTATTGGTGCAAAATTACCCAAATTGAATATCAATGATGTGAAATTTAATAGAAACCTTTTTGATATGGAACAATGTGAAATATTAGAAAAAGAATATGGAAATGTTACGAAAGAAAATCTCGCTGTTATGGTAGATAAAAAAGAAAAAATCGAGCGTAGAAATTTTTATATTTCTCAAAATGGCATTGAACTAAACTATGCTTTTTTATTTGATAGTCATTATACAGTCAATAAAGAAAGGACTATATTAAATATCCCCGAGACAAAAATCAAAGAACATAAGAAAAAACCTAAAATTTATTGTTGGAATAAGTTACAAGAAAAGATTACTGGAAAGAAAAAATTACATATCAAATAACCAAATCAAGTTTATTAACTCTATAAGGAAACAACTATGTTTAAAAAATTACTTTTAGCAACACTAATCGGAATGTCTTTTTCCACACCATCTTATGCAAATGAAATTAATGATCTCACAACCAAAGCCGAAGCAGGAGATTTTTTTGCTCAATTGTCACTGGGTTTTAAATATGACATAGGAGAAGGAGTTGAAAAAGATCCTGTTAAAGCAGTTTATTGGTATCAAAAAGCCGCTGAACAAGGGAATGCAAAAGCACAATATAATCTTGCTTTAAATTATTATGATGGACAAGGCGTAAAACAAGATTATAAACAAGCTGTGT
>NZ_JBPDVF010000014.1:0-61425 GCF_051851515.1 Lonepinella sp. BR2271
TTAAGACCGTTGATGAAATTAAAATAATGATTGATGAGTATGTTCACTATTACAATAAAGAGCGTATTCAGTTAAAATTAAAAGGGCTGAGTCCGATACAATATCGTCGTCAGTCCTTGATGTAAGTGTCTAACTTTTTGGGGTCAGATCAAAAAACGTCAATTTTTTGCACCGCACTTTTTTGTTTCCCTATCGTTTTGATTTCTTAATAAACTTCATCAACCGTTTCCGTTTGCGTAATTGGGTCGGCGTGAGCGTATTGCGTTTGCCTGCAAAGGGGTTGTTGCCCTCTTGGAATTGAATTCGAATTGGGCTGCCGATAATTTTTAGGCTACGGCGGTAGTAGTTGGATAAATAGCGTTTGTAACTGTCCGCCAGTTTATCCATTTGGTTGCCGTGTACCACAATAATCGGCGGATTGTAGCCGCCGGGATGGGCGTATTTGAGTTTAATTCGGCGACCATTTGCCAGTGGCGGTTGGTGTTCGTCCGTTGCCATTTGTAAAATGCGGGTGAGTAGGGATGTGGTCATTTTTTGCGTGGCACAAGCGTAAGCCTCTTGCACCGATTCAAATAAATTGCCTACGCCGCTGCCGTGTAAGGCAGAAATAAAATGCACACGGGCGAAGTCGATAAAATCTAAACGACGATCCAGTTCGGATTTGACTCGATCTTTCACTTCTTGATCTAAGCCATCCCATTTATTCACCACGATCACCAATGAGCGACCTGCATTTAAAATAAAGCCGAGCAACGATAAATCCTGATCGGAAATGCCTTCACGGGCGTCAATGGTAAGCAACACGACATTGGCATCTTGAATCGCTTGTAAGGTTTTGATTACGGAGAATTTTTCCACCGTTAAATGCACCTTGCCCCGTTTGCGTACGCCTGCGGTGTCGATAATGGTGTAATGTTGCCCGTCACGTTCCATGGGAATATAAATGCTATCTCGGGTTGTGCCGGGTAAATCGTAAACTACTACCCGATCTTCGCCTAAAATGCGATTAGTGAGTGTTGATTTGCCCACATTTGGTCGCCCCACAATAGCGATTTTGATGTTTTTATTTTCAGGCTGTTCGCTTTCTTCTTCAAGGGCTTCATCTAAAAGTGCGGTGTCATTTTCATCAGAAAAATCAAACTCGTTATCCCATTCGTCTTTTTCTGCTTCAGTATCTTCGTCATTTTCCACCGCGGTTTCGGTAGCGTTAAATTGAGCAGCGAAGGGGGCAAGTACGTCTTCAATTAATTGCGTCACGCCCCGTCCTTGTGATGCCGCGATTTGAGCGATTTCGCCTAGTCCTAATTGATAAAATTCAGCACAATGAGAATCCGCATCAATGCCATCGGTTTTATTGGCAACCACCACCGTGGTTTTGTTTTGGCGTTGGCGTAAATACTGGGCAATGCCAATATCTGCTGGGGTTAAACCTGCTCGAGCATCCACTAAAAACAGCACAATATCGGCTTCTTCAATGGCGAGTAACGATTGTTCTGCCATTTTTTCTTCCACGCCTTCTTCGGTGCCATCAATCCCCCCCGTGTCAATGACAATAAAATCAAAGCCAGCTACATGGGCTTGGCCGTATTTGCGATCTCGGGTTAAGCCTGGGAAATCCGCCACTAAAGCGTCACGAGTGCGAGTAAGGCGGTTAAATAGGGTGGATTTGCCCACATTTGGGCGACCGACGAGGGCGATCACGGGAGTGGGTTGGGTAATTTCTGTTGTTATAGTCATAAAAACCTTAAATTTGTTTGTTCAATTAAAAATCTAATTGTTCGGCACGAATACCGAATGCTTGAGCAATTTTTTCTCTCGTACTTTTGCGTAATTTCGTTGCATTTTCGTGTTGAGAATAAGCAGATTGTGAAATTTGTAATCGTTCAGCCACTTCAGATTGGGTTAATCCTAAATGTTCACGCCAGGCACGTACTGCCGTGAGATTTTGTTTTAAGGCAAGCCCCACGACTTCATAAGGAACGCCTGAATTTTCATCTATATCCTGTGTTAAATTGGCTTTTTCTTTTAGCCATTCAAAAACGTTAAAGGGTAATACTGCATAAGCAGGTAACCCATTGTTATCATTTAAAATCTGCACATTAGTAAGTGTTGTCATCACGTTTTTTTACCTCTTCAATTGAGATGATATTCATTATGCCATTTTGGAAATTGAAAAGAACTCGATAGTTTCCAACCCGAAAACGATATTGGTATTTGTGATTTTTTAATGCTTTCACATTGGGACAATGAGGAAAATCTTTCAAGGTTTCACATTTATCATAAATTTCGATACCTTGTGGAATTTTTCTTAATTGTTTAATGGCTTTCGGCTGAAAAATTATTTTATTCATATTTTCTCTTTATTTCTTATATTATCTCTCTTTTTATAAGTGAAATAAAGATAAATATAAGTTTATTTATATTCTTGGCAATAAAAAAGCACCTAAAAAACTAGGTGCTTAAAAGGTTGGCGGAATGGACGGGACTCGAACCCGCGACCCCCTGCGTGACAGGCAGGTATTCTAACCAGCTGAACTACCACTCCGCATCATAGGAGTTAAAATGAAAATAAAATTTGTTGGCGGAATGGACGGGACTCGAACCCGCGACCCCCTGCGTGACAGGCAGGTATTCTAACCAGCTGAACTACCACTCCGCACTGGTGAAACGCATAATAATAGCGAATGAATGTTCCGTCAACCCTTTTTTGCAATCTTTGATTTGCTTGCTTAATTAATGCACGGTTTCTGGACTTTCTAGGCTAGGGTTTAACCGTTTAACCCAAAGGCAGTTGTCTTTGCTCTTTTTATTAATCAACTTAATGTAATCTTGATGGGCTTGAATTTCATCTTCTGTCAGCATTAAAACAGGCAAATCTTGCCGAATATTCACCGCACTTTTTGTTTGTTGTGCGGTATTGAGAACATTGTTCTGGTTGTCGTTCTCCACATCATCAAATAGATTTTTTTGCCCCCCTGTCATAGCCAGATAAACATCACCTAGAATTTCTGCATCCAGTAAGGCGCCGTGCAAGGTACGTTTGCTGTTGTCGATATTTAAACGATCACAGAGAGCGTCTAAGCCGTTGCGTTTGCCTGGGTATTGTTTGCGTGCTAATTGCAGGGTGTCGGTGACCAAACAAATGTCGTCGGTTTTGATATTTAAATGATGTTTGCGAAATTCATAATCCATAAAGCCCACATCAAAGGGAGCATTGTGAATTAACAATTCGGCACCGCTAATGAAATCAATAAATTCTTGCGCAACGGCGTTGAAATCTGGTTTATCTTTCAGGTCATCATCAGTAATGCCATGAACTTTGATGGCCTCAGGATCCACGGGACGATCGGGTTTAATGTATAAATGTAGTTTGCGTCCGGTAAAACGGCGGTTAATCATTTCCACTGCACCGATTTCAATAATGCAATGTCCCTCGTAATGCGCACCAAATTCGTTCATCCCTGTGGTTTCGGTATCCAGTACAATTTGGCGATTGGTATCAATGTTCATTGTCATAATTTCTGTATCTTTGTTAGAATATTGGCTCTTATTGATTTATTTTAACAGATTTATGCAAAAACAAATTGAAATTTTTACGGATGGTTCTTGCTTAGGCAATCCGGGGGCAGGTGGAATTGGCGTTTTATTGCGTTATAAACAGCATGAGAAAACCCTGTCGAAAGGCTATTTTAATACCACCAATAACCGCATGGAACTGCGAGCGGTGATTGAGGCGTTGAATAGCTTGAAAGAACCTTGCACGGTGATTATTGCGAGCGACAGCCAATATATGAAAAATGGCATTACGCAATGGATTTTTAATTGGAAAAAAAACAATTGGAAAGCCAGTACAGGCAAGCCGGTGAAGAATAAAGATTTATGGGTATTATTGGATCAGGCTATTCAACGACATCAAATTCAATGGCATTGGGTAAAAGGCCACGCTGGCCATAGAGAGAATGAGATCTGTGATGAATTGGCCCGCCAAGGGGCGGAAAATCCGAGCTTGGAGGATGTGGGTTATCAAGATTAATTAATTTAAACGATTGAATGTTAATTTTTGATAGTTAAAAATAATTACACTAATTTGTGATATTGATTTGTACTGTCTATTAATCCTGACTATAATGCACACATCAACCAATCAATATTCACTTAACAAAAGGAAAATAATATGACAAACAGTATCGGTTTAGATAAAGCAACTTCAGCGAAAATTGCACAAGAATTAAATAACTTATTAGCCACTTATCAAGTATTTTACATGAATGTACGTGGCTATCACTGGAATATCAAGGGTGTTCAATTCTTCTCATTACACGAAAAATTTGAAGAATACTATGATGATTTAGTGGAAAAAGTAGATGAAATCGCAGAACGTATTTTAACTTTAGGCTATACGCCAGTGCATGCGTTCAGCGAATATTTGAGCCAATCACGTATTCAAGAACACAAAAATGCCACCTCTGCACAAGATACGTTGCAAGGGACATTAAAAGGGTTTCAAACCTTGTTACAACAACAACGTGAAATTTTAGCCTTAGCGGGCGACGCTGAAGATGAAGGTACCGCCGCATTAATGGGCGACTATATCAGCGCACAAGAAAAAACCATTTGGATGTTAAAAGCCGCTTGCGAAAGCTGCAACGCTTAGTTTTTTCATGTTATTAAAAATCTGGCCGACCCTCAGAACGGCCAGATTTTTTTTAATCCAATTTCTTCAAATAGCCTGTTCCGAGAGCATTCATTTGCTTTAAAATCCAAACTTGTTTGCGTTTAGTCATACGACCCGGTTTTAACACTTTAAAGCTAATCGGATTTGGCAACACAGCCGCCAACAAAGCGGCCTCTTCTTTGCTCAATTTTTTGGCGGATTTTTTAAAATAATATTGACTAGCGGCCTCCACCCCAAAAATTCCCTCGCCCAATTCGGCAATATTTAAATACACTTCGAGAATTCGTTTTTTTGACCACAGGGTTTCTAAGGTCAGCGTTACAGGCACTTCTAAGCCTTTGCGGATCCAACTTTGCCCGTGCCATAAATACAGATTTTTGGCGGTTTGTTGCGAAATCGTGGAGGCTCCACGAATTTTATTGGAGCTTTGATTGTGGTCAATGGCCTTTTCAATGGCGTTTAAATCGAAACCATAATGATCGGGAAAACGCTGATCTTCCGCCGCAATCACGGCCAGTTGCATATAAGGGGAAATCTCCTCAAGACTGACCCAATGCTGTTGAATGGAATAATCAAAATCCAGATGTAACCAATGGCCCAATTTTTGTTGGATCATATAAGCCGAAGTGGGAATCGGGATCACACGTAATAACAGGCTGAGGAGGAGAAAGCCAAGTAAAAAACGCCACAAAAAGCCACCGCACTTTTGGCATAAGGTGGGGCGGGAAGTGCGGTATTTTTTGCGGGAAAATAATCGATTAAGGATTGTTCTCATCAATTTGTTGTTTCACCCAGTCTAAGAAATCTTGATCCATTAATTTTAGCATATTGGAGCCACGGGTGATAGTGGCGGCACTGGTATTGAGATTTTGCTGAATTTCCCGTTGTGGAATGTTTTTATCCAGTAATTGAGCGACAATTTGTAAACGTAATCCCACCGCATCCCGTTCGTCTGCCGTGAGCAACAGGGTGAGTAATTCTTCGTCCTTACCTTGTGCCACCGCATGACGCAAGGTGTGAATAAAGGTACGCCACTGATCCATATTTCGGCTAATATACATGTTATACTCCCACACTATTAAACTAGTGCATATTAGTATAAACGATCTTGCTCAGTTTGGGAAAACAAAATTTGGGGTTGTTGCTGTAAAATCTGAGGTAAGCTGAAACATAATCCGAATAAGGCCAGTTTAAACGGACGTAATTTCATTGGGACGATCCTGATTTGTCGGTGTTTGTACAAGGTGATAAAGCGGTGGTAACAGTTGAGCCATTAAATTAAGCTGTTGCATTGGCATATTAAATACCGCACGGCTTGGCGTGTCGTTGGTTTGTGCCAGACTGTTTTTAATGCCTTGATCGATTTGCTGAAAAAGTGCCTCAAATTGTACCGCACTTAGGCTTGGCAAATTATCTAATAGCTGAATAATTTTTTTAGCAATAGGGTAAAATTCACTGAGAAACAGCACATCTTGCGTGAGCTTTTGCATTTGCTCACGATAGGCACCCAAGGCAGAAATATAGCCTAAAAGTGCGGTGTTTAATTTTAATAATTCAAAGCCTTGTTGCAAATGGCGAGCGTATTTTTTCGGCTCATTGTTCATATTGCTGATGGTGGTGCTTAATCTTGTGGCGTTGTCATGGGCCTCACGTCGTACAATGCGGTATTTCAAATCGTCGCCACGACCAAATTGTAAATGGCTAATAATATGCAATAGATAATTAGCTTGGCTTTTGATCACCTGTTGGCTGACCTGATCAAGTTGCAAATATTTCCAATCCGACCACAAATAACTCACGGCAAACCATGCCAACGCAGTACCAATCAGGGTATCAATTAAGCGAGGCAACAAGGCGGCATACAGATCGAATCCCATAATATCAAAGCTGGCCAACACTTGAATGGTAATAAAAAAGGTTGAGAAACTGTAATTATTGCTACGGAAGAAATAAAACAGCGTACTGGCGATCACCACCACCGCCAATTTGGCCTCCAAAGTTGAGGTCATATAAGGCAATAGCGATCCCACAATCACCCCTAAAATGGTGCCGATAATCCGTTGTTTCAGGCGTAGCTTGGTGGCGGAATAATTGGGCTGACAGACAAAAATAATGGTCAGCAAAACCCAATAGCCCCGATCCGCTTGTAAGTGAAAATATTCCACCAACGCACAGCAGAAAAACACCACCAAGGACAAGCGCATAGCATGGCGGAACAGTTGGGATTGAAAGGTAAAATGACGGCCAATATGGCGTACAATTTGACGTAGCCCCGTGATATTTTCGGTGTAAATCGTGCGGGTTTCGGGCGTTTGTATAGGTTGCGAAAGGGATTGCAGTTGGCAATGAATATTATGCAAGTTATCGAGCAATGTTTTAATATGATGTAATGCTGAATTATCTTGGTGCTGTTGCGCATATAATTCAAAGGATTGACTGATCCCCTGTATGGCGCGTTCCAAACGGGCTTGTGGTTGATAATCTTGGGCTTTTTGCAAGGCATGGGCAATGTCTCGACAGGCTTGCGCTTGTAATTCTAACAGACGTTGAATGCGAAAAATCAAATCGGCATTTTTAAGCTGTTCGGCCAAGGTTTTATAGTCAAAATGGCTTGAATTAGCGCGTTCGTGGATTTCTTGCGCCGCCATATAATAACGGCACATTTTACTGGTGTAAGAATAGCGGTGATTATCTCGCATACGATAAAATAGTGCGGTGCGACATTCATTAAATACCTGAATTAACTGGCTATTTTCCATGGCTAAAGTTAATTGTTTGCTTGCTAACTGCTCAATATCATCAGGATCAAAAAACGCCGCTTTGGCATCCAAATAGGCCCCCAAGGCCACAAATGCCCGACTGACTTTTTCTTGCAAAGGGCGGTGTGGAAAGCAAAGATGTACCGTGACGGTAATTACACTATATAACAGGGTACCGGCTAAAATCATCAACGGATTAATATACCAAGGCGTGTCTGGTATATAAGCGAGGGTGGTGTAAAGCGATACCACCAAGGTGCCAAACGCAATGGTGCTATAACGTTGACCTACCGCACCAATCATGGTGAATACAAAGGTCATGGCGGTCATGGAGAGGACAAACCAAATGCCCTGATTGAGAAAATATTGGGTGACTAAGGAAGAAATGGAAAAGGCAATCAGCGTATAAAAAATATTCTTTAAGCGACCAGATAAACGGTGATCTAAATCCACCAAACTGGCCGCAATCACGCCTAAAATTAACGGCATGCTTTGGTCGGTAATCTGCAATAACCAGATCAACACACAAGCCAGATTGACCGCAATGGCAATCGGCAAGATGGCAATGATTTTACTGTTAAGTTGAAGTCCCTTTTTTTGCATAGGATCGCCTTGTTCGCTTATTGTCCTTAGGCATTACAGCGTAAGGTAAATTCCCGCTCTGCGGCTTGCTGACGAGCAAACGCCGCCAATTCTTTGCTGACCACTCGTTGCCCGACGGGGAACAAGGAAATCGGCGCTAATTTAAAATGCGCCAAACCCGTCGGAATGTTGACTAAACTGACACATTGGCCAATGCCCACAAAAATGTGCATTAAACACAGCCACCAACCGCAGAACACAAACCATACAATATTTAAGACTTTACCTAATACCTCTGATCCAGAATAATCAGGCTCTAAATATTTCACATGCACAATATCATTGCCAAAGGGCACCAAAGACATTTTGGTAATTTCCCAACAGCTACGCGTATAAGGCAAGGTGATAATCAATATCGCACTGATTACCGTTGCCGCTAACCAACCGAGTGTCACCGCAAAGCCACCGAGGACGAAATTGAGAATATTTAAGATAAACGCCATAAAAATATCCTATAAACAAAAGTGCTAAACCCCGCACTTGCGTACGGGGTTATACTAAGTAACGCCACGCCGTGGCTTTATTACCTACCTAGATGTAGAACATCATAATATGTTTAGTTTGGTACACACAAGTACTAAACAGAACTATTTTTGATTTTTTACCCAGTTTAAGAAACGTTGTTGGGTTTCTTTATCGGCTTGTTGATACCAATATTGCAACATTTGCTCCGCTGCATTTTCACCTTGTACGGTGACTTTGCCTTTTTGCACTTTGCCATTGGTGCCTACCGTGGCAACCGTGGCCGGTAGCGTCGCAGTGGCTAAGCCAGGTACGGCGGCAACCGCGCCAGAGGAATTGTATTCAGATAAATTTTCCACTAAGTTCACGCCCGGTAAAAAGCCTTCTTGTTTCAAATAATCTTGTTTAATGCTAACGACTTTGCCTGAGGTCGTTTTTACGCTAATGCTTGGGTTTTGTCTAAACTGTTCCGCATCACGGTCGGTGCTTAAATGCGGGGCAGAAATTTGCATATCTTCCGTGGTGCCTTGAAATGTCACTACAATAGGATCGCTTTCAAACAAGCTACGGTCGGATCCTTCACGCACAATTTCAGACACACGCACCACCACTTGGTGAGTATTGGTATCATTCACATTGAAAGAACGCACGTCTTTTAATAAGGATTTACTGGCTTTTTGCCCGTCAATGGCTAAAAACTCAAGATTAGAAGAACTGGTCACTACACCAGCCAAACAGGTTGAACTTGCAAATAATGCTACGCTAGCAATGGCAGCAAGACGAAATTTCATATTGACTCCTTTTGGATTGATCGGATTGGCACTTTTTATTATCCTAAAGTGACGGCTAATATGCTATGCTAATTTTACTAAAATGGAAATAGCAAAATGCAAAAAAATGGATATTTCTTAGGTGGATATATGGAAAAAAAACAGTTTACCGTTTATGGACGGGTGCAGGGCGTCGGATTTCGTTTTTATACCTTATTACAAGCGGGTAAATTAGGTGTGGGCGGTTATGTTAAAAATCTGACTGACGGCGCAGTATTAGCCGTAGTGGTGGGCGAACCTGAACAAGTGAATGCCATGCGTGATTGGTTACACAAAGGCTCACCGTCCGCGGAAGTTAGTCGTGTAGTGGAGCAAGATTATACCGGTGAACGTGAATTTTCAGGCTTTGCCATTGAACATTAGGGAAAACGACAGCGTACCCTTGACAACAAAACGGCTAGCATAAAAAAAAGCGAGTGACGTGGGACGACACTCGCAAAAATACTACCATGATTATTATCTATACGTCTGCATTATATAGTTTTTTATATAATGTTCAAGCAGTATTTTTAGGTTATAATGAAATTTGTGATTTTATTCTATTCATTTAACAAGGAAAATTATGGCCATTAGTGCAAGAAACCAACTCCAAGCGACCGTGCAAGGCATTAAAAAAGGTATCACCACGGACGTGATTGAACTCGCTTTAGCCGGCGGTGAAAAATTAGTTGCCTCCATTACCTCGGAAAGCACTGAAAATTTAGGCTTACAATTAGGCTCAAATGTCATTGCGATTTTCAAAGCGCCGTCAGTGATTTTATCTACCGACAACGATCTCATCTTATCTTCGCGTAACCAGTTCGAAGCCAAGGTGCAACAAGTGACCTACGGTGCTGTAAATGCCGAAGTGAACGTCAAGACCGCGGGTGGCGTAGAACTCACCGCGATTATCACCGAAACCAGCGTTAAAAATCTGGGGTTAGTGGTCGGCTCGCCAGTCAACGCGTTAATTAAAGCATCACATATTGTATTGGGCGTAAAACGCGCATAATTGCTTTCATACAAGCGCGGTGAAAAAAGCACAACATTTTCACCGCGCTTTTTGTTATCCCATCTTTACGGTTTTATCCGTGATTAATCTAATTTGCCCGCCCAAATTAACAAGCCCTAATCTTTTGTGCTCCAAAAAATAAGATCCTTTTAATCCGAAAAAATGCGAAGTGCGGTGTAAAATGGTGTTTTTTTTTACAGTACATAAATTATAATCTCTGGCGTGATTTTGGGAACTTGATCCTTTTTCACATCCTTTCTTTTTATTTTTACAACAGGATCATGATATGAAAATGAAAAAACAGTTTTTTCTCAGCTTAGGGGCTGCACTGGTGTTGGTTGGGTGTGGTGATGATAAATCGGCACTGCAGGATGTGGATTTCCCAACGGAACTGCAAAGCCAAGCGTTTTATAGTCAACATTTAGATCAAGCCAAAGCCACTAATCAACAATGTAAGCAAGTTTTAAAAACGAATGAGAAACTTGTAGGTCAACTTTTTAAACAACAACGACACGAAAGGGACGTGGAGGAGAATCCTAAATTAATCATTGATACCATTGCATTAAGTCATAAATATTATAATTTTTTGGAAAATTGTGCCAATGCTATGGTGGCATGGCTACTTGCCGAGCCTGTTTTCCCGAAAACAGCAGAAAGAAATACTTATCAACAATTTAACACTTGGTGGAATGACAATTATGAGAAAGATAATTTTCTCTCAGAGTATTCAAACGGTATTTTATTGGCTTCGACTGAATATCAAGTAGTGCGAATGAACACTATTTTGAAGGTTCGGAAAAAAGAGATTGAATTCCAATTTGATAAGGAGATGGAACGATCGAAACAGGAATATATCAATCAACAGTTGGATCATTTTCTTCAACCTGTGGAACAAGAATGGGCAAATATTAATTGGCAACAGGGAATCAATAAACTAATAAACATTAATTCAGATTTGGGGTGGCTTGGATGGAATAAGCGAAACGAATTTGAGGATCAGCCAACATTAAAGGATCTGCTGTCAGCTTATTTAGCAAAAAACGATGATTGGATGTATTTTGATCAAAGGAAAGAAAGTGATTATGACAAAAAACACAATAAAGAAAAACGTGATTGGCTATTCCTCCGTGCTCTTTACGCTAAATATTATCAAGCAGGCTTAAAAGAACTGTTAGCTAAATCCTATCCTGATTTACTCAAGGACAACAGCTATTGCCAGTTGGATCAACGAGAAGGTTCTGTTTGTTCCATTTATAAAACAGCGTTACAGCAAAAATGGCAACAGCAAGAGCGTGATTATATGATGAATTTTGATCGCTTAAAAACTGATTTCAATCAATGTGTGGCGAAAATGGAAAGTTATATCACGGAGAATAATCTTCCTAAACGTTCTGAAGATCTTTCTGGCCAGCAAATTCAACAGTTGAGAGAGAAGAAAGAGCAAATTTATCAAACCTATCCTTGTAATTTTGCCGAAAGTGCCTTAAAAAAATTGGGGCTAGAAGTGGATTATGTGAATAAATTAAATTAATCGCCATTGAGAAAACAGGATTCAATTATGTTAAAAAAACTATCAACTTTAAAACACCACCGTGTTCAAACATCACTTATGCTTTCCCTGATGATCAGTGCAGGCTTAACCGCTTGCGGTGGCGGTGAAGAACAAACTGTCAATTTTGGGTTGCCACAAACGGTGGAATCTACGGATTATTATTTGCAACATCCTGATGAACGCAGTTTAACGCTTAGATTGTGTGACGTTATGATCGACAAGGCAAAAAAACCAAGAGGGGGAAGCCTGAATGGCTTTACAATGCAAAAACTAGGTGGGGCGAAAACGCCAGAAGAGGCAGGAGAAAAGTTAGTCCAGCAATTTAAACAACAGTTTGTCAAATTTGATGAAAATTGTGTGAATGCGGCGAATGCTCAACTCACTTTTTTGAAAGAGCCCACTAAATATGAAGGGGATTGTGGTTCGGAATTGGATAGTCTTGCGTATAATAACCAGAGTGAGGAACTGAAATGGTTTTTGGATGGTTCGCAAATACAGAAATTTTTTACTGACCATCCAAGAAGTGAAGTGGCATATGATTTGCTAGATCAATGTAAAGAAATAAAAAAACCAAAGGAAATTTCTCAATTAACTCAAACGATTATCAACGATCTTAAAAAACGTGCAGAGGAATACGACAAATTGCCGTGGCAACAAGCAGTGAGAGAATTAGTGCCTAATGAGAAAGTCCATCGTTTTTTTAGTCTTGATGGGAAAACGACATTTGATGATTATTTGAGTGGCAAAGAGCATATTTCTGAAAAAAATGAAATGGATAAGGCACTTTATCTTAAATATGCCCAAACAGGCATTGCCGAATTACGAAAACTTTCTTTTGAAGAGTTAGCCAACACCGAAAAAGATTGTGCCACGGATAAACGGGAATATTCCGTTTGTTGGTTGCGTAATGAAGTGTTGAAAGAAAAAGAACAGCAAATGGTGCAAGAGTTTGTAAATCAACCTGATAAGCTGAAACAAACCTACAATGAACAATGTGCAGGCAAATTGTTGGCGTTTGTGGCAGAACAGGGCGTGACAGATTTTAATCAGGTAGAACAGGAAAAAGTCAATCTGATTAAAGCCAAAGAAAGCGAAATTTTTGAGGCACATCCTTGTTCGGTTGTGGAACAAGCCTTTGATAAGTTGGGTGTTCGTGTGAATCATTACCAAAAATTAGATTAGGAGAAAAAATGGAAAAATTCACGCAATTTAAACAATGGCTAGAGAAGTTTATGCAATCGGAAACGTTCCAAAAGCTGTTGGAAAAGCTGAAAGGCATTTTCACGCCCGTGGTTACTCAAGTGAAACAGTCGGCGGAAACCAATAATTTGTTACGCAAATTGGTCAACCTTGTCAGTCAGCATAAAATTATCACCGCCGTGGTTGCCGCCACGGTGGTGGTTGCCCCGAGTTTTGTCGGCACCAGTGCTAAAATCGAATTTCCAGCACAATGCAAAGGGTTTAAATTCGTTGTTCCCGAGATGGGTTGGGATGTTTTTGGCAAAACTGCCTTGCGACAAATGCTTGAGGCCGAAGATCCTGAAACTATGTTGGCGGATAATGCTAGGGCGCTGAGATTTAGCAATTATGATGGCGATCCTGTGTATTCCAATGAGAAGTTACAAACACTTTTCTTTGCTCACTATGAAAAACTGGCGAAAAGCTCCCAAACTATGGCAGATTCATTCGCAAAGATGGCGGGTGAAGATTGTGAGAGACGGCGGAAATATAAATAGGTTTTAGAACAAAGGGCGAACCTATCATAAAATTTATGTAAATACCTGTTTCTGAAGTAATATTCAAAAACAGGTATTTTATAATGAACAAGAAATAACAATCCGAACAGTATTTTCTCAAACCTTATCTTATTTTTTCCACAATCTTGGATCAAGCTGATATTTTTTCAAACTTGGGTAATCCTCCGCATAAAATACGGGTTCTTGTTTGGCTTTTAATTGACGTTGGTAATCTTTTAAAATAATCCATACCAGTGGCGACAGTAGAATAATGGCGACTAAGTTTACCATGGCCATAATCGCCATCACGGAGTCGGCAAAATCCCATACGATAGTGGCGGAATTGACGGCGCCAAAATACACAAAGAACAATACCACAAGGCGGAAGGCTAGCACTAACCATGGGCGGTTTTTGATAAAGCGAATGTTGCTCTCCGCATAGGCGTAGTTACCGATAATGGATGAAAAGGCGAACAGGAACAAAATAAACGCCAAGAAATGCAAGCCAAACTCACCGACGTGGAACTGCAAAGCGTGCTGAGTCAGCGAAATACTTTGCAAGCCAGAAGTGGCGTAGTCGTCGGAGAGAAGAATAATAATCGCGGTACAGCTACACACCACAATCGTATCCACAAATACGCCAAGCATTTGAATGAGGCCTTGACTAGCGGGATGTTTAACATCTGCGGAGGCGGCAGCATTGGGGGCGGAACCCATCCCCGCTTCGTTGGAGAACAAGCCCCGTTTAATCCCCATTAACATAGATTTTGACAACACGGCACCAAAAAAGCCGCCCGCCATGGCGGAGAAATCAAAGGCGCTTTCGACGATATTTGATAATACCGTTGGTACTTTTTGGATATTCATGCCTAAAATAATCACCGCAATAATCAGATAAAACAACGCCATGGTCGGCACCACTTTGGCAGAAAATCCGCCAATGCGTTTAATGCCACCAAAAATAATTAATCCGCTTAAAATAACAAGTGCGACACCGACATAATGCGCGTCCCATTTCCACGCATTGTGCGTGGCTTCCACAATGGAGTTGGCCTGTACGGCGTTGAATGCAAAACCAAAGGTGAAGATTAACGATAAGGCGAAAATCACCGCTAACCAAGGGGCGCGTAAGCCTTGTGTAATATAATAAGCGGGACCGCCACGAAAAGTGCCGTCTTTGTCTTGCACTTTAAACAATTGCGCCAAACTGGATTCAGCAAAGGCGCTGGACATACCCAGTAACGCGGTCATCCACATCCAGAATACCGCTCCCGGTCCCCCTACGGCAATGGCTGTTGCGACACCGCTGATATTGCCCACGCCCACACGGCTGGCCAAGCCTGTGGTAAAGGCTTGAAACGGGCTTAAAGAATTTCCGTCTGAAACGCGTCCAAACCACATTTCACGCAGACTTTGTGGCAACAAACGTAATTGTACTAAGCCCGTGGTGATAGTAAAAAACAACCCCACCCCAAGCAACAGCACAATGGTAATATCCCACAACGGCGTGCTTAAGGTTTGGTTAAACCAGTTTATTCCTGATTCAATCAGGTCAAAAAATTCGCTTAACATAAAGTGTTCCCCATAGATAAAATAAAATCAACGGGGCGATAATCGCTATTCTTGATAAAAATGTCTAGGTTTTTTATAAGCTATTTAGATAAAAAATGAGTATTTTGAATTTTTTATAAAAAATCATTGTATTTTATGGCGTTTCATCAATAATCTTTAGGTTGTGTTGATGTAATTTGTTATTTGTCTTGTTATTTATAGATAAGGGAAGGGGCTTTGTCATTGCAGTTTGCTTGGTTACACGGTAAAATTCGGCTAATTTATTGCGGAATAGAGAGGCGATATGCCACAAACCATGCCCTTTACTTCATACCAACCACGTACGATAAGTGCGGTGAAAAAAAATACAGAAAATCAGTTAACCGTGCATGCACAAACGGATTTTTTAGCCGTAGAAACCCCTGTCGCTCTAGTCTATAACGGCATTTCTCACACCGTGATGATGTGTACGCCGAGCGAGCTAGAGGATTTTGCTTACGGGTTTTCTTTAACCGAGGGGATTATTGACAAGCCGGCGGATATTTATGGCGTGGATAGAGTGGAAAGTTGCCAAGGCATTGAAGTGCATATTGAATTGGCGAGCCGTTGTTTTATGCGTTTGAAAGAACACCGCCGTACCTTGACGGGCAGAACAGGTTGTGGCATTTGCGGTTCAGAACAATTAAGCCAAGTAACCAAAAAATTGGCGAAATTACACCGCACTTTAATCTTTGATATTCACCGATTAGACGACTGTTTAACGCAAATTCAACAAGCGCAAATGTTAGGCAAACAAACGGGGTCAACCCATGCGGCGGCGTTTTTCGATCCGCAAGGCAAGTTGTTGGCGATTCGGGAAGATGTAGGGCGACATGTGGCATTGGATAAATTGTTAGGTTGGCACGCCAAAACTGGCAAACCCCAAGGCTTGGTGTTAGTGACCAGTCGGGCCAGTTATGAAATGGTACAAAAAACCGTGAGTTGCGGTATTGAAATGCTGGTAGCGATTTCGGCTAGCACCGATCTTGCGGTAAACATGGCGCAAGATTGTGATCTCACCCTGATCGGTTTTGCACGAACAGGGCGAGCCACGATTTATCACGGCGAAGTGCGGTTAAAATACGATTAATTTTTTGGCGTATCCGATTGGGTTTTGGTGACTTCGAACCATTTTTCTAATAGGCGTTTACTTTCTTTATCCGAACCAAAACGAATAAAATCAATATCAATGAGTTTTAATTTGGTCGGATCGCTCGCTTTGGGTGACGGTTGAGCGTGAATATTGGTGGGGATTTGATAAGAATCACCTTGTCGCCATGGAATTTCCTGAGCCTCTGGACTCATCACCCAATCAATAAATAATTTGGCGTTATCAGGATTTCTGGCCCCTTTAATGATACTCGCTGCCCCCAAGGTATAACCTGCCCCCTCGCACGGTAAGATCCCTTTTACAGGGGCGCCTTTGTCTTTTTCTCTCACATAACTGTGCATAAAGCTGATGTCTATGGCCACTTCGCCGGTGGAGAGCCGATTGGTGGCTAAACCGCTTTTGGTGTACTGTGTCACGTTACGGTGCAGTTTTTGGAAATAATCAAAGGCTTTTTCTTCGCCCCAAAGTTGCACTAAGGTACTTAAAAAGGAATAGCCCGTGCCAGACACCCGAGGATCGGGGTATTGCACCTGATCGTGAAAAGCGGGATCGCGCAAATCGGCAAAGCATTTGGGGGTTTGAATACCTAATTTAGCCAGTTTTTCCGTGTTCACCCCGATCGCTAATTCCATTAAATAGACAATGGAAATATGATGATTTAGTTTGGTCATCAGCGGTTGAAATTGAGGCATGACATCCGCTTGTAAAGGGGAACGATAGGGTTCGAGCAAACCTTGATCGGCTGCTTGCAAATGCGGTTCCAAAGTACCGCCATACCACACGTCGGCTTGTGGATTTTTCTTTTCTGCTTTGATTTTGCCTAGCACAATTCCCGTGCTATCACGGATAAATTTAGCGTCCACATTGTACTTTTTAGCAAAGGCTTGGGTCACTTTTTCGCAAGTGGTATTTTGCACACTGCAATATACCGTGAGTTTTCCCTCTGCATAAGCATGAGAAAGGGGGTTCATTGCCACTAAAGCAGTACAAAGTGCGGTGTATTTTAGGCTGGTTTTGAGGGAGTGTTGCATTAACTTATCCTTAATGTTGATGATTAAAATAAGCTAACAGGAATTTGGCTAAGAATGGGACAAAAAGATGATTGATGTTCCGTCCGTTAGTTTCCTACGTCAGCATTAACTGTATCAGGTTCACGGGTATTTTCTCAGCGACTCATTAAAAAAGGGTCGCACCCCGACTAACTACGAGCCTTACTATATGATCGAATTTTGTTGTTGTAAAGCATAAAATTTTAATTGTTTTCCGTGAAAAAACTCGCTATACTGCACTGTAAATAAAAACAGATAAAAGTGATCGTTATGGCAGATATTTCAGAATTACTGGATGGATTAAATGATAAACAACGTGAGGCCGTTTCCGCACCGTTGGGGAATTATCTTGTGTTGGCGGGGGCGGGTAGTGGTAAAACCCGAGTGTTAACGCACCGTGTGGCTTGGTTGGTGGCGGTAGAAAATATTACCGAGGGGAGCATTATGGCGGTGACTTTTACTAATAAAGCCGCTGCGGAAATGCGTCAGCGGATCCAATCTACCTTGGCGCAATATTCGCAACGTAATCTATTTTCTATGTGGGTGGGAACGTTTCATAGCATTGCCCACCGTTTATTGCGTTCTCATTATGCCGACGCCAAATTGCCGCAAGATTTCCAAATTTTAGACAGTGAAGATCAACTGCGCTTGGTTAAACGGCTGTTGAAATTACACGGCTATGACGAGAAAAATTTCCCGCCGAAACAAGCCTGTTGGTTTATTAATAAGCAAAAAGACGAGGGATTACGCCCCCATCAAATTGAGGTCAGCCACAATCGAGAAACGCAAGAATGGGTACGGATTTATCAGATCTATCAAGAAACCTGTGATCGTTCGGGTTTGGTGGACTTTGCTGAAATTTTGTTGCGAGCCTATGAATTATTTGCGCATAATCCGTTGATTTTACAAAGTTATCAACGCCGTTTTAGTCAAATTTTGGTAGATGAATTTCAGGATACCAATACCATTCAATATGCGTGGATCAAATTACTCGCAGGCAAAACCGGTCAGGTGATGATTGTGGGGGATGATGATCAATCTATTTACGGTTGGCGTGGGGCGCAAATTGAGAATATTCAACGTTTTTTACGTGATTTTCATCAAGCGCAAACCATTCGCTTGGAACAAAATTACCGTTCAACGGGCAATATTTTACAATCGGCGAACCAATTAATTACCAATAATAGCAATCGGTTAGGAAAGAACCTGTGGACCAGTGGCGAGCAAGGGGAACCCGTCGGGATCTATGCGGCATTTAATGAATTAGATGAGGCCTTGTTTGTGTCGGCGCAAGTGAAAATCTGGCTAGAAGATGGTGGACAATTACATGATTGCGCCGTGTTATATCGGAGCAACAGCCAGTCTCGGGTGTTGGAGGAGGCCTTTATTCGAGCGGATATTCCTTATCGTATTTATGGCGGTATGCGATTCTTCGAGCGGCAAGAAATTAAAGATGCCTTGGCGTATTTACGCTTAGTGAATAATCCGCATGATGACGCCGCCTTTGAACGTGTGATTAACACGCCAACCCGAGGCATTGGTGAGCGCACCTTGGAAACCTTGCGTGAACTCACTCGTGAACGTCAAATTACCTTGTGGCAAGCCACTCAAGTGGCGATTACCGACAATAAATTGGCAGGGCGAGCGGCTACGGCGTTGTTGCGTTTTGTGGAATTAATTAACGCCTTGGCATTAGATACCAGCCAAATGCCTTTATTTGAGCAAACGGATTTTGTGATTAAGCAATCGGGTTTGTATAAAATGTACCAAGAAGAAAAAGGCGATAAAGGCGAAGTGCGGATCGAAAACTTGGAAGAATTGGTGTCCGCCACCCGTGAATTTATTAAGCCTGCGGAGGCGGAGGACATGACTGATCTCACTGCCTTTTTAACCCATGCGTCCTTAGAGGCCGGTGAGGAGCAAGCCAGTCCGCACCAATCTTGCGTACAAATGATGACCTTGCATTCCGCCAAAGGCTTGGAATTTCCAAGGGTGTTTATGGTGGGCGTTGAGGAGGGAATTTTCCCAAGTAAACAATCCTTATTTGATTTAGAACGATTGGAAGAAGAACGCCGTTTGGCCTATGTAGGAATTACCCGAGCCAAGCAAAAATTGACGATTTGCTATGCGGAAAGTCGCCGTTTATATAATACTCAAGAACAACATCTTCCCTCTCGTTTTATTAATGAACTGCCAGAAGCCTGTTTACAAACCATTCGTTTACGTGGCACGGTGACGAGAGCCTATAATCAGCAAAAAGTGGACGATCACGCCACGCAAAGTGCGGTGCAAAATAACCGTCTTTTTGCACAACATGGTAGCGGTTGGCAAAAAGGGCAGAAAGTGCGTCACGCTAAATTTGGTCAAGGCACCATTATTAATATTGAGGGTGAGGACAACAATACCAGGTTACAAATTGCTTTCCAAGGGCAAGGGATTAAATGGCTGATTGCGCATTTGGCGAAGTTAGAACAGATTTAACGAAATAAGGCGAAATATGATAAAAGGGGTGATTTTTTCCGTCACGGCGTCGCTGTTATTCGGTGTTATTTATTACCTTTCAACGGTTTTACAACCCATGGCGGGTGATGTGTTATTGGGTTGGCGCACCTTGGTTACCTTGCCTTTTTTATTGGTTATGCTTTATGTGATTAAACAACATCAGGTATTCGGTCAATTTCTGATTCAGCTCAAAAATCAACCCCATTTATGGTTAGTGTTATTGGTCACGAGTGCCAATATGGGGATCCAAATGTGGTTATTTTTGTGGGCGCCAGTGAATACCCGAGCCATTGAAGTGTCCATGGGGTATTTATTAATGCCGTTAATTATGGTGTTAATTGGGCGCTTTTTATACAAAGAACGGATTTCCAAAATCAAAGCCTATGCGGTGTTGTTTGCGGCCATTGGGGTGTTAAGCAAAATTATTTTATCAGGCACATTTTCATGGGAAAGTGCTTTGGCTTGTTTGGGTTATCCCTTGTATTTCGTGATTCGTCGCCGTTTTAATATTCTGCATTTTTCTAGCTTTGTGATGGAAATGATCTTGCTGTTACCCATTTCCATTTATTTGGCAAGCCAAGCAGATATGAGTTGGATTCAGTCACAAAATCCATATATTTATGTTTGGTTAGCGGTATTAGGCATTGTCGGTGCGGTGGCTTTAGGCGTGTATGTGTTGGCGAGCCAATCCTTGCCAATGAATTTATTTGGTTTATTGAGTTACCTCGAACCCTTTAGCATGTTTACCGTGTCATTTTTAATTGGCGAACGTTTAGAAAGTGATTCCTACCTGTTAATGGCGGGCTTATTTATTTCTATTTTGTTATTGATATTTGACGGTGTGTTGCGAATTCGGCAAAAAAGTTAATGTTTTATGAGCAAGTTAGTTGTCAAAGTCGCATAAAAACGATTAAACTAATGTTGTTCTCATCGGGGTGCAGAGTTAACCATCAGGTTAACCAGGCTGAGAAAATACCCGTAGAACCTGAACCGAGTAATATCAGCGTAGGGATTTGGGAAACGTCAAAAAATATTGTCTATTTTGACCGCACTTAAATTCCTTTAATCATCATTAAAGGATTTTTTATGTCTAGAGTAAAAACACTGTCTTTTTTCACCGCACTTTCTGCCATTTCCACTAGCGTATTGGCGTCTTTACAACCTCTGACCGTCTATACCGAGGAGTTCTTTGGGGCGGATTGGGGACCCGGTAATGAAGTGAAACAGCTTTTTGAAAGCGCCAACCCGCAATGTTCCGTTATCTATAAAGTCTTTGATAGTCGCAATACTATGTTTAATCGTCTGCGTGTGGACGGTAAAAAAACGCCGGCGGATGTGGTGATTGGATTGGATAATTTCCAACAAGAGGCCGCACAGAAAAGCGGTTTATTTGCCAAAACTGCGGTGGATTTAACCGCACTTTCCTTGCCTTTTGCTTGGCAAGATCAAACCTTTATTCCCTATGAATTTGGCCAGTTTGCCTTTATTTATGATAAAAATAAACTGACTAACCCGCCGAAAACCTTGAAAGAATTAGTGGAACGCCAAGATTTACGGGTGATCTATCAAGATCCTCGCACCAGTAGTATGGGGCGTGGTTTTTTGGTTTGGTTAAATCAAGTGTATCCGCCAGATCAAGTGGAACAAGCATGGAAAACCTTGGCGAAACATACGGTGACGGTCGGAAAAGGTTGGACGGAAACCTATGGGGCGTTTTTAAAAGGGGAGGCGGATGTTGTCTTTAGCCACAGCACCTCGCCGATTTATCACCAATTACATGATAAAACCGATCAATATATGGCCACCGAATTCAGTGATGCGGCATTGTATCAAGTGGATACCGTGGCAAAAATTGATAAGCCAAACAGCCCTGCGAATCAATGTGCCGATAAATTTATTGATTTTATGGTGAGCGCCGAGGCACAAAAGGTGTTAATTCCGAAAAATGTCATGCTTTCTGTCAGTTCAGCGAACATTGAACCGCACTTTGATCAACTTAAAGCCCATCAATTTGAAGTGAAAGCCTTGCCCTTTGATAACTTGACCGATCAGGCGATCAAAGGCTGGACGGAACAATGGCAAGCGGTCTTAAGTCAATAAACCTGTCCGCTTTTTGGGCGCAAGGTAAACAAACCTTTCGCCAGTTAAAAGGACGACATTATGTGAGTGGGCTATTGGTGTTTGGGCTGTTATTCAGCCTATACGCCAATAGCCTGTTTGCGGTGTTTGACTTCGGACGTGAAAGTTCACAGGGGCATGTGTGGCAACAGTTATGGCAAGCCGTGACTGAGGGGCGTTATGTTCGCCAAGTCCTCTTTTTTAGTTTCTGGCAAGCGGGCTTATCCGCATTGTTATCGGTATTCTTGGGCGCTTGGTTTGCTCGGGCGTTTTTCTATCAACCATTCTGGGGAAAAAAGGCGCTGTTACGTCTGTTCTCGCTCACCTTTGTATTGCCCTCCTTGGTGGCGGTGTTTGGGATATTGGGCGTTTACGGTGCCTCGGGTTGGTTAGCGCAATTTTGTGCGTGGCTTGGCGTGACATGGCGACCAGATATTTACGGACTCAGCGGCATTCTGATTGCCCACTTGTTCTTTAATATTCCCTTGGCCATGCGGCTATTTTTGCAAGCCTATCAAGGCATTCCCATTCAACAACATCAATTAGCTGCGCAATTAGGCATTCGCAGATGGACATTTATCCGTTGGGTGGAATGGCCTTATTTGCGTCAGTCTATTTTGCCGACCGTTGTGTTGATTTTTATGTTGTGTTTCACGAGCTTTGCTATTGTGTTGGTGTTAGGTGGCGGGCCGAAATTTACCACCTTAGAAGTGGCCATTTATCAGGCGATTATTTTTGATTTTGATTTAGCCAAAGCCACGCAATTTGCCCTGTTGCAAGGGATTTGCTTTTTTGTATTATTTGCCTTAAGCACGTTGTTAGGGCGAAACACCGAAACACAGTTAGATCAATCGCAGTATTGGGTGGCGAAACAATCAAGTGCGGTGAAATTCGGCCACGTTTTTTTATTGCTGCTGTTTTCCGCTTTTCTGTTACTCCCATTGCTGAATACCTTATGTCGTGCGGTATTTTCCCCTGCCATGTTATCCGTTTGGCAACAATCTGCTTTATGGCGAGCCATGGGCTATTCGTTCACCCTTGCTCCTTTATCAGCGTTATTGGCCTTATTGTTGGCGGTAGGGCTGTTATTATCTTCACGCCGATTACAATGGATTGGCTTATCTCGTTTTTCTAATGGCGTGATCAATATTACCTTGGTTATGCTCGCTGTTCCCATGTTAATGTTAGCAACCGGTTTATTTTTGTGGCTGAAAGAATGGCAATTTTCCACCGCACAATTATTTGGATTAATTATTTTATGTAATGCCGTACTTGCCTTGCCTTTTGTTATGCGAATTTTGGCGGTGCCAATGACACATAACCTGATTTATTATGAACGCCTTTGCCAATCGCTCGGTGTGACAGGTTGGCAACGGTTCAAATGGATTGAATGGCAAGCCTTGCGTCAGCCGGTGAAATATGCCTTTGCGTTGGCGAGTTGCTTGTCCTTGGGAGATTTCACGGCGATTGCCTTATTCGGCAATCAAGATTTTAGTTCCTTGCCTTATTTGCTCTATCAACAATTAGGTAGCTATCGAGGCGAGGAGGGCGCCGTGACGGCATTGGTGCTGTTAGTGAGCTGTTTTGTCGTGTTTTCTTGGGTGGAAAGCGAAAAATCTGTCTAATTATTAATAAGGCTTAAGATAAAAATCAGGCGCCCGAGTTGGGGCCTGATGTCATTATTTCTTTGTTTCCGCCGAACGATAAAGATGCAATTTATAGGCATAACTTCCCCATAGCGAGTAGGCTAAGGCTTGTTTTTGCATTGTTTCATTGTTGGCGATTGGGGTTAAAGTGGCGCTGTCTTTCGCATAAACATAGCTTTCTGCCGGTTTACCTTGTTGTAAAATCACCGCCTCTAACTGGCCATTTTGCATACGCATGTAACCAAAGGTTTTATCATATTGCATTAAGGCACGGTTTGGATCCGCCGGTTGGGTGAGATCATAGCCGAGCATTGGATAATTGCCACTGACGCCAATTAATGAAAGGAGCGTCGTTGGCATGTCAATTTGGCTGACTAAACGAGGGTCACGTTTTGGAGCAATGTCTTTACCCAAAATCAACGCTGGAATATGGAAATGTTGAATTGGTACTAAAGCGGCACCACCCACACGAGAATCATGATCAGCGATAATCAAGAAAATCGTATCATGCCAATAATCTGCTTTTTGGGCTAATTCAAAGAACTGTCCTGTGGCAAAATCGGCATATTTCGCCGCATTATTTCTTGTGGCTTGCGGTTGTTCGTAGAGTTCAATTTTATCCGCTGGAAATTCAAAGGGATCGTGATTGCTTGAAGTGAACACTAAGCTAAAAAACGGTTTGCCTTGTTGGTGTAATTGACTAAAGGTTTCATGGGCTTTTGTGAATAAATCTTCATCACTGACGCCCCAAGTGCCGGTAAAATTAGGGTTGACGTAGTCTTTTTCATCAATAATTTGCTGGAAACCGTTGCCATAGAAAAAGCTCGCCATATTATCGAAGTGTTTTTCACCGCCATAGATGAAAGAAGTATGGTAGCCCTGTTGGCTGAGCAGTTCGGCAATGGTGAAAAAGCCTTGTTGACTACCGGGTAATTTCACCACGGAACGGGCAGGCGTTGGCGTAAAGCTCGCCGTGACGGCCTCAATACCTCGTACAGAGCGGGTACCGGTGGCATATAAATTTTCAAATAACCAACCTTGTTTAGCGAGTTCATCAATTTTCGGCGATAAAGGTTTGCCCCCTAATGTACCAATAAATTGTGCGCCAAGGCTTTCTTCCAAAATAATCACGAGATTTTTCGGTTTGCCTTGATAAGTGGCTTGGTTGTGGGTAAGTGTTGGTAATTCGGTTGAAATATAATCGGAATCTGGGCGGTTGCGTACAGATTTTAAGGTGCTGATCACTTCTTCTAATGGCATTTTCCCGTAGATTTCCGCTGCGTTGCCCTCGTCTTTCATTTGTTGCACTGCAAACAGCAAGGAATAGCCAGAGCTTAACACCAAGGAATTCACCAACGGATCGGGTGAAAAGGCCACCATAGCAGGATTAATCCCACGATGTTGTAAACTCGATCTGGCGCCTAAAAAGGTGATCCCGCCGATTAATAAAAAGACCAACGGGCGAGTGATTAAATTCCCATGCCATTTCGGGTAAGCCACATTTTTAAAGGCATAATTGGCTAATTTCCAAAATAAAAAGGCACAAAGTGCGGTTAAAATGGGGGCAGAAATTAAAGCGCTTAAATGCCCATTCCACAGCATGGTAAACACTTCTTTCGGGCTAGACAAGTATTCAACAAAGAGGCGATTAGGACGGAGATCGTAAGTATTAATAAAGGCCGGTGTGGCAAATTCCATAAATAAAAAGAACGTGCTTTCAATCACCAAACCAATTTTGACGATAGACTGAACAACCAGTCCCGCTTTTCCTTTGCCACTGAATAAAACGCTTAAAATAATCAGCGGAGCAAAAAGCCAACAGAGTGCAGAAATATCAATACGCACACCGTTTAAAAGGAGTTGGAACCAATTTCCCAATTCACCAATACGTTCACTTTGCCATAAACCAAGGGCAACACGGCTGATCGATAAGAGAATCAAATTGGTGAGGAAAAAAATAAATAAAGGATAAAGAGGACCTGAAATGCGTTTGAACATAATGAATTTCCTTGAATTTAATCCCTGTCTTTGTTTCCTGAAAATCTATAAATTTTTAGCAAAATGGCAAAAACGAGCGTAATTTTTGGATAGAATACTGGTTTATCTTTACGCCCGTAAACGGGGCCCCGTCTGAACCGCCTTGGCGACTTGAAATTTTTAGGTAAAATCGCCTTGTCTGAGCGTAGCGAGTTGCGATTTTACCGTTAAGAAAATTTCAACCAAGCTAAGAAAAGCGGTGAAGTCGGGGTGTGCTTTTCTTTGCCTACTTTCTTTTACACAAGTAAAAGAAAGTAGGGTCGCCAACGGCGAAACCCGTTTTTATTACGCCAAAATACGATCTAATTCCGCACTCACTTCTTCCACTTTTCGGGTGCCATCTAAACGAAAATACTGCGTATCACTCGATTTCGCCTCAGCTTGATAATAATCCACTAACGGCTTAGTCGTACTGTGATAGACTTTTAAGCGATCTAACACGGTTTCTGGTTTATCATCTGCACGAATAATCAAATCTTCACCCGTCACATCATCTTTACCCTCAACTTTCGGCGGGTTGTAAACCACATGATAGCTACGGCCAGAGGCTTGGTGTACACGGCGACCGCTCATACGTTCAACGATCACTTCATCTGGTACATCAAATTCCAACACATAATCAATGCGAATGCCGACGGCTTTTAATGCGTCTGCTTGTGGAATAGTGCGTGGGAAACCGTCTAATAAAAAGCCGTTTTCGCAATCGGTTTGGGCCACACGGTTTTTCACCAAGGCAATAATTAAATCATCTGGGACTAATTGTCCGGCATCCATTAAGGTTTTCGCTTGTT
This sequence comes from Lonepinella sp. BR2271, assembly GCF_051851515.1. Classification (NCBI taxonomy): domain Bacteria; kingdom Pseudomonadati; phylum Pseudomonadota; class Gammaproteobacteria; order Pasteurellales; family Pasteurellaceae; genus Lonepinella; species Lonepinella sp. BR2271. Next base: position 26,492 of record NZ_JBPDVF010000014.1, read on the forward strand.
TACCTAAATCGGTTCCTGCTTTAATGGCGGCACGTAACATATCACCGGTTGAAATTTGTGGAATACCGAATTTATTCATAATAAATTGCGCTTGTGTTCCTTTTCCTGCACCGGGGGCGCCTAATAAAATAATGTTCATTATGTTCTCCAATAATTAAAAAAGTAAAATTTCAGACAATATAACCTTATCTCGGTCATTTGACAAGTAGGCGTATTATAGGGGAAATTTTCATATTCTCTTAGCGATAATTGAGATATGATAATGGATTGACGATATTTTAGGCTTATTAATAGGACGTAAGAATGACAGTTTCTTTATTCACTTGTTCAGATTTAGCCACTGAGGCTGATTTTGTGCATTTTCAACAACAAATTCATCAATTAGCCCAAGCCATGCAGATTGATCTCGCTAAATATGAGATAGATCATGTGGCGATTCGGGTAAATACGGAGGAGAGTGCTAGAAATTGGTTGGCGTTATTGCTGAAGTGCGGTACAATTTTGAGCGATAATATCGTCAATGGGCGAGTCATTTATTTAATTCAATTAAATGCGCCTTTGACATTGCTCGGGCAATCCGTGGATATTGTCGAATTACCGTTTCCTAAAAATAGCTGTTATCCATTGGAATCATGGGAACATATTGAGATTGTCATACCATTTGATGAGGGCGAAAGTGTTTCACAATGGCTTTTACGTCTTGAAAAAAATTTTTTGTGGAACCAATTAACAACTCTACATGTCAAAGTGAGTGAGCCAAAAGTTGAGGGTGAGCAATTGCCGAATCCCTCCATTGCTGTGAGTTTTGCCGATAAAAGCAAAAATCCAGTGTGTATCAAGGTTCATCCTTATAACATTAAAACGATTATTGAGGTTTAGTGAATGAAAAAAATTACCTTAGCATTAGCCCTGTTTACTGCAATTGGCGTGACCGGTTGTGCTAATACTGATATTTATAGTGGTGATGTGTATTCTGGCAACCAGTCTAAAGAGGCACGTTCTATTTCTTATGGTACCATTGTTTCCGCGCGTTCTGTTAAAATTCAAGCAGACAATCAAGGTGTGATTGGTACCGTGGGTGGTGGTGTGCTTGGTGGTGTCGCGGGATCTACCATTGGTGGTGGTTCTGGTCAAGTATTAGCCAGTGCTGTTGGTGCCATTGCTGGTGCCATGATTGGTAGCAAAGTTGAAGAAAAAGCCTCTCAAGTGGATTCTTTAGAGTTAGTTATCAAGAAAGACGATGGCAGTGAAATCGTGGTCGTACAAAAATATGATGCGAGCTTAACGGTGGGACGTAAAGTGCGTATCGTTGGTGGTTCAACCTTAAACGTTTCTGCTATGTAATATCACATTGATTTACAGATGAAAAACCCTTTGACAATAATGCAAAGGGTTTTTTATTGGGAAATTATTCTGCTTTAGATGGTTTGTTAAATACGTGGATTAACGGCAGAACAATCAGACAGCAAATGGCTCCAATGAGTAATCCCACGACAAATTCCGTCAGCCAAGACAACTGACTGCTCATTTGCAAACCTTCAATAAAATGATGTAGCACGGGCAAATAATGCACAAAAATCCCACCGCCGACTAAAAACATGGCAATCACCCCAATAACCGAGAGGGATTTCATAAACCAAGGCATAAAAAACAGCAGAAATTTACCTATCTGTTGTGCTACGACATTGTCTTTTTTGATTAACCATAAACCAATATCGTCGAGTTTAACAATCAGTCCAACCAAACCATAGACGAAAAAGGTAATACCGATTCCCACTGCTAATAAGGTTAAGATTTTGGTTAATATATCGGCCTCTTGGATAGAACCTAAGGCGATAATAATAATTTCTGCCGACAGAATAAAATCGGTTTTAATGGCGCCTCGGATTTTTTCTTTTTCATTGCTTTGAGAAAGCGTTGAAGTGCGGTCTCTATTTTCGTGATTTTTCACAAAGAACGTATGAAGTAACTTCTCCATCCCCTCAAAACACAAATAGGCACCGCCGATCATTAATAGAATATTAATTAAAGACGGTAAATAAATGGCCAACAATAAGGCAAGGGGAATCAAAATCGCTTTGTTCCATAAGGATCCTTTTGCCACTGCCCACACAATCGGCAATTCTCGACTGGCCGCCACATCTTTGCCACTGACTTGAGTGGCATTGAGGGTTAAATCATCACTGATCACGCCAACCGTTTTTTTGGCGGCCATTTTGGTCATTAATGCGACATCATCTAAGACTGCAGCAATATCATCAAGTAAGGTAAATAAGGAACTAAATGCCATTTTTACTTCCTATTATTACCAATTTTCACGTTTGGCTTTTTGCAATTTTGCATAAGCCGCTAACAATTTTTGATGTGCTTCAAATTTTTGCAAATGTTCATCATCGGCCAATAAATCATAGAACGGATTACCACCATCAACAGCAGACCAAGCAAAATTCACCGCACTTTTGCCGTACATTTTCTCAAATACTTCTCGATATTGTTCAGGAGCACGCGTTTCGTCTAGGTATAATTCAATCGAACTGATTAAACAACGATAGTAGTTGGCTCGTTCTGGCGTGAAAACAGAACTGTTCATATTATATGTCCAGTTTGCCCAGTCTAAGGCTAATTCTAAATCGCCTAATGCCAGATAAAGCATGGATTTTAATTCCCCGACTCGTAAGGTCGTCCAGCCTGATTTTGGTGGTGGCACGATACCGATAAATTCACGTACACGAGTGGCATCATCAATGCCTTGATCGTCTAATTCGTCCAACAATTCTTGATAAGTCTCTGCATCATGGTGGAAGTGCGGTAAATCTAACAGGATTTCTCGCCATTCCATGCCCATATTGTTGTTGGCGTAAACCAAATCATCTGCAGGGTAAATATCCGACATAGATGGCACGATAATACGACAAGCATACACATCTAAGTGATTGTAATCCATGATATACACTTCTTTACCATTGGCATTAAAGATAGACATGAGATTATGATATTCTTGCTCTGTGGTACCTGAAAAATCCCAATGTACAAACGGATAATCGGCTTGTTGTTTAAACAGATCCCATGAAATTAAACCACTGGAATCAATAAAGTGCGTTTCTAAATTAGCGTGTTCTGCCACATCATCATTATTAAAGGACGGTGGCGTAAACACATCAAGATCTTTTAAACTACGACCTTGTAAAAGCTCTGTCACAGTCCGTTCAAACGCCACTTGAAAATTAGGGTGAGCTCCAAAAGAGGCAAAGCAAGTGCCGTTATTCGGATTCAATAAAATCACACAAATGACCGGATATTTTCCCCCCAATGACGCATCATAGGCTAAAATCGGAAATCCCTCTTGCTCAAGTTTTTCAATCGCTGCTTGAATGCTCGGATATTGTGCAATCACATTGTCTGGAATTTTCGGTAAGCTAATCGCCTCGGCGATAATACGGTTTTTGACATAGCGTTCAAAGACTTCGGATAAACCTTGTACACGAGCTTCGTTTTTCGTATTTCCTGCAGACATTCCATTGGAGACATACAAATTAGCAATAATACTTTGTGGAATATATACGGTTTGTTGATCCGATTGACGCACATAAGGCATAGCCACAATACCACGATCATAATTACCGGATTGTAAATCAACTAATAATTCAGGGGTAAGTTCTCCTTCGGGATCGTAATAGCCGAGTAAATAGTCGTCTAAAATCCCTTCGGGTAACAGATCTTCATCTTCAATTTCAAACCATTTTTCAGTCGGGTAGTGAACAAAATCACCATTGGCAATATCTTGCCCTAAATAATAATCGGCAAAGAAATAGTTGGTAGAAAGACGTTCAAAATATTCTCCTAGAGCGGAGGCCAACGCCGCTTTTTTGCTTGCCCCTTTACCATTGGCAAAACATTGTGGACAATCTTTGTCACGTACATGTACTGACCAGACATTGGGGACGGGATTTAACCAAGAGGCCTCTTCAATATTGAACTCAAGTGCGGTTAATTTTTGTTGAAATTTGCTGATACTGTCCTCAAGGGCAGCGTCTTTGCCGGGGATAAAGGTTTGTGTCATGAAATTTTCCTATTAGTTAATTTGTTAAATAAATATTGGGTTTCGCCCAAAGGGCGACCTACTTTTTTTTGCTGTTTAGGTGTGGATTTCGCCCCACTGGGCGACCATACTTTCTTTTGCTTGTGCAAAAGAAAGTAGGCAAAGAAAAGCACACCCCGACTTCACCGCTTATCTTTGCTTATTTGGTATTTTTTTAACGCTAAATTTTGAACTCGCTACGCTCAGACATGCAAAATTTAGCTAAAAATACCAAAACGCAAAGGCGGTTCAGACGGGGCCCCAATTTGATCGAGCGTAATGAAAGTGCGGTGCAAATATAAAAAATATTTTTAAATTTACAAATTAAATAAAATAACGCTCTAATAAACAGGGCCCCGTCTTTGCCGCCTGAAAATTCATAAATTTTTAGGAAAATGGCGGCTGTCTGAGCGTAGCGAGTTCAGCCATTTTCCGTTAAAAAAATTTATGAATTTTCAGGAAACAAGGCAAAATCGGGGTCGCCTTTCTTTTTGCTTACTTTTTCTTTGGCGACGCAAAGAAAAAGTAAGTCGCCCATCGGGCGAAATCCCGATTAAATTCGACACACCCCAAGATCAAACACCTTATTATGAAACTGATGTAGTGTACCACGATGTCCAATACTTAACACAATCATATTCGGCAATTTTTCCCGAATTTTACGATAAAGAATATACTCCGTTGGTTCATCCAGTGCAGAAGTCGTTTCATCTAAAAATACAATATTCGGCTTGGTTAAGAAAATCCGAATAAACGCCACACGTTGTAATTCCCCGGGGGAAAGGGTAGCTTGCCAGTCATTTTCTTGATCCAAAGCGTGAATATAATTACTCAAACGGCATTTCTCCATATAGCTTTCCAAATCCGCATGGTATGGATCAATATTCGGATAACAAATTGCCTGACGTAACGTACCTTGTGGCATATAAGGGCGTTGTGGCAAAAATAGCACATTGGCATTGCATGGTCGTTCACAATAACCAAAGGTTTCAAAAGGATAAATTCCGGCAATAGCTTTTAATAACGTGGTTTTGCCCGCCCCAGACGGCCCTTGAATTAATAACGCATCACCGGCATTTAGTTCTAAATTGACCTGTTGTAACAAGATTTCGCCCTGTTGATCTTTTAAGCCAAAATCTTGTAAACGAATGCCCAAGCCACATTCCGTTGGTTGAACAATTTGCTCATTATCTAGTTCATCCAAGGTAAACATAAAACCATATAAACGGTTTAAACGTGCTTGATATAAGGTGAATTGTTCATAAAATAAACGAAAAAATGATAAGGCACGCATTAACCGGTTAAAGGCTTGCACGGTTTGGTGCATGTCGCCCAAGGTGGCAAGTCCGGCAAAAAATCGGGGAGATTGCAACATTAAGGGCAAAATCATGGCAAATTGGGTGACGCCAGTATTAAAGCCGTCTAACCCCAACATACGGCGAACGATTGCCCAACGGTTTTCAATAATTGTATTAAATTTTGTTTTTAAGTGGGCTTGTTCTTGTTTTTCGCCGTCATAAAAGGCAATACTCTCCGCATTATCTCGTACTCGAATAAGCGAATAACGATAGTCCCCAGCATATTTTTCTTTGGCATAATTGAGTTTAATTAACGGATAACCAATCCACACGGAAAGGGCGGTCGCCATGATAATAAAAATGTAGATAAAAAACACCGCACCTTTAGGAATGTCGAAACCAAACAGGGGCAATAGACCCGATAAACCCCACAAAATCAGGGTAAATTCAATGATCGATACCAGCGAACCGATAACGCCATCCAGTAAATCAACGGTGCCAGTAATAAATTCTTTGGCATCTTGTTCAATACGTTGATCGATATTATCGGGCAAGTCTTTTTCGTATTTAATTCGATAGTAATTTTTATTTTGTAGCCAGCGATTGAGCATTTGTTCGTTCATTTTTTCTAACCAACGAATTTCAAACACCTGACGCACCAAATAATTTAAAATGGAATGGATAATTTTAAAGCCGACCAGCATGGCATTCAGTAACGCAAAGAACCAAAAAGCCTCAGCTTTTTTGTCTTGCAATGAACTGTATAATCCATTGTAAAAGAAAGAATTAAGAACACTAATTCGGACTTCTAATAGAATAAAAACCAACAATAACAGTATCAAACCAAGGGTTTTAAGCGGATGGCTATTTTTGACACAAGGCTGGGTAATTAGCCAAAATTTTTGCCCAAAAGGCGTTTTTCGCAATAAAAGTGCGGTACAAAATAGCCCTAAACTGAGCCAACAGAGGGCAGAAAGTAGCCAAGTAAAACTGTTATTTAATTCTGTTTGCCAGTTCATAAAGTGTGTGATTAATGTAATTCTAATAGGAGTTCAGGACGTTTGTTTAACAACGATAACAACGTGGCTGCCGCACCACTCGGACGGCGTAGCCCTTGTTCCCACGAACGTAATGTATTGACCGAAATTCCCAATTTTTCAGCAAATTTATGTTGGGATAGCCCGACTTTGGTGCGAGTTTCCACAATGGGAGAGGTGGCGATTTCTGTCTGACGAGCATATTTCCCTCGTTTTACTTCGGATAAAGCCTGTGTTAAGCTCTCACGCAACTGTTCCATCTCGGGATCATCAGCAATGACAGCGTTCACCATTGTTTCAATATGCCAATTTTGGCTTTTTTGTTGTAATGTTTGGCTAATATTATTGTTCATTTTTTATTCCTTTCAAGTGTTTCATTTCTTGTTGAGATAAATTTTCTTTTTCATTTTTGGTATAAATATCAAGAGCAACAATCAGACCATCCTCAAGCAGATTAAAGTAAATCACTCTTGCACCGCCACGTTTTCCCTGTCCATTTGCTTGCCAACGCACTTTTCTTAATCCCGCCGATTTGGGGATCACGTCACCTGCAAGCGGATTATTTGATAAAAAACTCAAAAATGCCAATCGCTCATCAGGTGTCCAAATACGATCTACTTTGGATTTAAATATTTCAGTTTCAACGATTGTGTACATTTATACTCTCTTGGTGGCATACTATGTATTATATATTACTTTGTATTACTGTCAATTTGACATTTATTTAAAAACAAGACAATGTTATTTGCCATACAACAAAAGGGGCAGTTTAACCGCCCCTTGTGAATAAGTCAAAGTTTCAATTAGAATTCAATTTTGGCATTTAATAGGTATTCACGACCGTAACCTAAAGCTACTGGAATTAGAGTACCACTAGCATTCCCTGCCGTTGATGGGAAATAGGTTTTATCTGATAAGTTTTTCGCATTAAATTGCAGAGTTAATTTTTTACCTGAAATTTGTGTATCATAAGCGACAAATGCGTCATAAATTACAGCATGTGGGATTTTATATTGCGCAGTATAAGTACTGTTATAAGCATACCAAGAACCCAAGTATCTTGCTCCACCACCTAAACGCACATTGCCAAACGACCAAGAACCGACATCATATTTTAAGAATAAAGATCCTTGATGTTTTGGTACACCTGAAAGTTGTTTATTCTCATAGATTGGATAGGTATCATTTTTAGTTGATTTTACATTAGTATAACCATAGGTTAATGCTAGGCTTAATTTATCTGTGATATAACCATTTACATCTAATTCTACACCACGGGAGCGTTGTTTACCCACGATGTATAAACAGCTATTACCTGAACCATCAGTACAAGTAGCACTCTCAGCCACATTTTCCTTATCAATGTTGAATAAGGCAAGGGCGGCACTGATACGGCTACCTTCATATTTTGCACCGATTTCAAAGGACTTACCTTGTTCAGGTGATAAGCTGGATTCAACGAGTTGTGCAATCGCATATTGTGGGCGGAAAGATTCTGCATAGTTCGCATAAGCCGCCCAATTTGGGGTAAATTTATACACAGTACCTAATTGATATAGGAAATCACCACCGTGTTGGTCTGTGTTACCTGTCTTTGAACCGCCTAAACCATGACGACCTGAGAATTGATCGTAATATTCATAACGAATACCGCCTGTTACAATTAATTTATCCGTCAAATAAGCGGTATCTTGAACATAAACACCCGCTGTTTTTACATAGTTATATTGATACGCATTGCCATTAACATTGACGGGTTGTGCAGTAGGATTAGTATAAACAGGATTATAAATGTTAATCGGGCTTCTTAATCCATTGCTATTATTAGCGTTATAGATAGGTCCAATATGGCGATAGTTACGGCTTGCATCTACTCCCACAATAAAGCGGTTAGCAATTTCACCAATAGAAAATTCACCAACTAAATTTAAAGATCCAGCATGAACACGTTGATCGCCGTTATTTTGTTGCTCAATGAAACGAACAGCATTACCTGTGGTTAAATTAATTGAGTTTAAACGAGCTTGATTGTAGCTATAAAGTGAACGAGTGTAACCATAGTTAGCATTCAATTTCCAAGTGTCATTCAGTTTTTGCTCTAATTTCACTTGAATACGATCTACTTTACCGATAGTTTCGTTGTTTGGCTCATCTAAACGTGTTTCGACAGGAATATTAGGTAACTCTCCCGTAGCTGTTAATAATACGGTACCACGATCAAATGGCTCTATATAATCTAAATGTTCATAAGCAAGTAAAAGTTTTGTATTCTCACTTTCATAAGATAGTGATGGGGCATAGGTCGTACGTTCAATTTTACCAAAATTACGCCAGTAATCTTTATCTTGTTTATCATAAATAAAGCGATAAGCAAAACCATTACCTAAGCCACCAGTACTATCAAATTGCGTTCCCCACATATTATTGTTACCGACAGTACCACCGATAACCGTTTTCTGTTCTTGTTGTGGTTTTTTGGTAACAACATTAATGATGCCACCGGGATCTTGGATACCATATAATACAGATGCTGGACCTTTTAATACTTCTACTGTTTCTGTGGTTGCACCGAAGTTTTGGCTAGGACCAGATTCAATGCCATTACGCATAATGGAGTTATCACGGTTTGAACCAAAACCACGTTTTTGTACAGCATCAAATACGCCACCTAAGGTGTTTGCTTGGCTCACTCCGCTTACACTTGCAAGTGCATCTTGAAGATTATCTACTTTACGATCTTGAATTAATTGAGAAGTGACAATGCTCACTGTGGTTGGTGTGTCAATTAGTGGGACGTCTACTTTTGATACGGCTGTTGTACCAATGGCGTGATAGCCAATTTGTTTTAGTTCACCAGAAGTAACCTGAATTTCATCAAGTTGCTCATTTTCTTGCTGAACTGTTTCAGCAAAGGCACCAAAAGAAACACCGGCAAAAAGTGCGGTGTAAACAACGCTAAATTTAAATGTGGAACGCATTAGGTTATCCTTACATAAAGTTCATAAAAAATAGTCTAAAAAGTAGACCGCTTAAAAAAAGTTGGGCGATTATAAAGTAAACGATAATTTATTGCAATAGCCTAATAAGATTTATTCTCATTTTAATAAAAAAGAATGGATAAAAGTGCGCTAATGGTTCTGCTAAATTTAAATAGTTGCAATTCATTGCAGTTTATAGCATAATCCACGCCCTAAGCATTTTATGCTTATCCTATGGAAACCTTTTCGGTCTTTCGCAATAGTGTCTGGTTTACTCGGTCAGGTTCGGAAGAAAGCAGCCAAAGTCAGAATTTCTGTGTGCCGAGAGGAGCTGGAAAGGTTTCCACCTTTTTTTACCGCACTTTTCTATTTAATCTGTTCTAATTTTGTTAACAACTGTTCATCTGATTGGCGTTGTATTTTCCACATCCGATATAACAACAGAATCGCCGCCGCAGTCAATGCCACCACAAACCCAATCCAAAAGCCTAATGCCCCCAAATGCGGCACGATAATATCAGTCATAGCCAGTCCATAACCAATCGGCATGCCTAACACCCAATAGCAAAAAATTGTGATATACAAAATGGCTTTGGTGTCTTTATAACCTCGTAACACGCCACCGGCGACAACTTGCAAGGTGTCGGAAAATTGATAGAGGGCAGCGATAATTAACAGGGAACTGGCTAAGGCAATCACGCTACTGTCTGTCACAAATAATTGCGCAATTTGTTCTCGCCAGAATAGGGTGACAAAAGCGGTGATAATAGTGATATTCAGCCCGACAGCAAAGGCAATATAAGATACTTTTTTCGCCTCTGACGGAGATTGTTCGCCTAAGCGTTGCCCCACCAAAATCGTGGTCGCCATGCCTAAGGACATGGGGAACATAAACACAAAAGAACTGGTGTTTAAGGCGATTTGATGACTGGCCACCATGGCGGTGCCTAGTGGTGATAAAAATAAGGACGTCAACGCAAACAAGGCCACTTCGGCCCAAAGGGCGACCGCAATGGGAAAACCGAGTTTGAGTAGTTTTTTGAGCGTCGTCCAATCAGGTTTTTCAATCATCTGATCGAAAAGGCGAATATCACGCAAATGGTGAGAACGGCGGCTGTATGCAATCATCATGAAACACATTGCCCAGTTCACCATGGCGGTGGCAATACCACAACCGACCGCCCCGAATGCGGGTACACCGAATTTGCCGTAAATAAACACATAATTAAGCGGAATATTCAGTAATAAGCCAATAAAGGTAATCACCATGGCGGGTTTAGTTTTCGCCACGCCATCATTGAGGCAACGGAAATTAATCAGCAATAAATACGCCGGCAAGCCAAACAACATGGCATGTAAATAACCGACAGTAATCGTTGCCAAACGTTCTTCCATCTGCATGGCATGAATAATCAGATCACTGTGATAAATCAGCCCGCCCAATGGCAAGCAAACCAGCAGAATAATCCATAAGCCTTGACGTACTTGATGGGCAATGCGAGAACGTTGATTGGAACCGTTTAAATAGGAAATGGTCGGCGGAAGGGCGAGTAATAAACCATGCCCAAATAATACCAAGGGAAACCAGATGGATGCCCCCACGGAAATGGCCGCCATATCTGCCGCACTGACTCGTCCTGCCATAATGGTGTCCACTAATCCCATGGAATTTTGGGCGATTTGAGCGAGCAAAATCGGCATGGCAATTTGAATTAATTTTTTTGCTTGCGCATGATATTGTGGCCAATGGTGAATTTTTTGCATACAGAATCCGAGTTTGCTTTATAATAGAGAAAATTTTTAATTCGCTAAGTGAGTTTATATGTTTACAGGTATCGTGCAAGGTATGGCACAACTTCATTCTATCATTGAAAAAACTAATTTTAGAACACATCAGATAAAAATGCCACAGGAATTACTGACCGACTTACAACTCGGCGCCTCGGTAGCGCATAATGGCGTATGCTTAACCGTCACCAAGGTGGACAATGATCTGGTCAGCTTTGATTTAATGACTGAAACCCTACGCATTACCAATTTAGGGGAACTAAAGGTCGGCGAATGGGTCAATATTGAACGAGCCATGAAATTCGGGGCAGAAGTTGGCGGGCATATTTTGTCTGGCCATGTGTATTGCACCGCCCAAATTTCCGCCCATAAAGTGAGCGAAAATAATCACCAAATTTGGTTTGAATTGCCAGATGAAACGGTGATGAAATATATTTTAACCAAAGGCTTTATTGCGGTGGATGGGATTAGTTTGACTATTGGCGAAGTGAATGGCAAGCAATTTTGTGTCAATCTGATCCCTGAAACCCTTGAACGCACGATTATTGGCAAAAAAACGGTAGGAGATCGAGTAAATATTGAAATCGATCCGCAAACACAAGCCATTGTGGACACCGTAGAACGTTATTTAACCACGAGAATGTAAATGAAAAAAATCCTGTTATTTTTCACCGCACTTTGGGCTTTTAATCAACAAGTGTATGCACATCCGCATGCGTTTATTGGCATGAGAACCACGCCATTGGTAGAAAAAGACGCATTAATCGGTTTTTCGGTGAAATGGTTGCTAGACGAGGCCAGTTCAGCTGAACTTTTGTACGATTTGCAAGTGGCACACAACGATCCAAGTGTTAAACAAGCCATTGTGGATGATATGATTAAAAATACGGTATCGGAACATTATTTTAGCTATCTTTATGATAAACAAGGTAATCGAGTAAAATATACCTCCCATCCGAAACATTACGATATTCAAGCGGTAGGGAACCAAATTTTATATCAATTTGATTTCTTTTTATCCCAACCGCAGTCCCTAAAAGACAGTGAGTTTATCTTGATGATTTACGATCCGACCTATTATGTGTCTATGTTCTATGACAATAAAAGTGTGGTGGATTTTAGCCAACTTCCGTCAAATTGCCATGGTGATATGGTGGATCAAACTGTGGATGAAAAAACCAAACAATATGCCAAATCCTTAGATAAAACCCAACGAGAGGCGGATTTTTCGCTAGGTAAAGAATTTGCTCAAAAAGTGATTTTGCAATGTCAATAACGGTCAAAAAATGCCAAACCCTGTTGTTATTATGTCTGTTAATCGCAGGCATCACGTTGCTATTTCCCTATTTATTTAAGCAAGTCGTGCTATGGCAACGGGAATTTAATCAACTGTTATCAGACAATCTACATCAAATTAAACAAGCCCCAATTTATGCTGGCACCAGTTTAATTTTGATTAGCTTTGGTTATGGCGTGTTTCATGCGCTAGGGCCGGGTCATGGCAAATTTATTATGACCAGTTATTTGTCGCTACATGAATCTAAAATTCTCGCTAGCATGCGGTTAGCGTTTTTTTCATCCTTAATGCAAGGCGTGGTGGCGATTGTGGCGACCAGTATTGTGGTGGTGCTGTTAAATTTATCTTCGTCTTATTTTAAAGCCAGTCAACTTTGGCTTGAACGAGGCGCTTATGCTTTGATTTTCTTACTGGGTTCGCAATGGATAATTCAAAGTGGCAAAAAAATTTGGCAAATTCAACGCAAGCCAAAAATTCTGCAAATTAAACCAGCCGCCGATAATCAGATTTTAAAAAGTGCGGTGCAAAATCCGCCAGTTTTTTTCTCTCATATTCATGATGAAAATTGCGGTTGTGGGCATCAACATTTGCCTGCTGAAGATCAACTTAGTCAAGCCAATAGTTTAAAATCACAATGGTTGATTATTTTAAGCATTGGCATGCGACCTTGTACAGGGGCGATTTTTATTTTATTTTTGTCCTATATGCTCGATCTTTACCTGTGGGGCGTGGTGGCGACAATGGCCATGGCGGTGGGAACAGGAATGACGTTATCTAGCTTTGCTTTAATGGTGCAATACGCCCGAAAAACCGCTGTTCGGGTAGGAAAATGGTATTTATCACCCACCGCTAAAAGCCAATTTTCATACTGGCTAAAACTGGCTTTCGGTTTGCTATTAATGGGGTTTGCCGTGAGTTTGATTTATGCCACTACTTTACAGAGCAGTGGGGGCGCAGGATTATTTGGGCGGTGAGTTAAACTTCCGTCTTTTCCTTAAACTCACATAAATCTTCAATCAAGCACGATCCGCAACGGGGTTTTCTGGCAATACAAGTATAACGACCGTGCAAAATCAGCCAATGATGTACGTCAACTTTAAATTCCGCTGGCACGACTTTAAGCAATTTTTCTTCTACTTTCACCACATCTTTACCCGGTGCAAAGCCCGTACGATTGGCAACACGGAAAATATGGGTATCTACCGCAATGGAGGGATGTCCGAAAGCAGTGTTAAGTACCACGTTGGCGGTTTTTCGCCCTACACCAGCCAAAGCCTCTAAGGATTCACGATTTTCGGGGACTTGCGAGTCGTGTTTGTCGATTAAGTCTTTGCAGGTTTTGATGATATTTTCGGCTTTGCTGTTAAATAGTCCAATGGTTTTGATGTATTCTTTTAAGCCATCTACGCCCAAGGCATAGATTTTTTCGGGTGTATTGGCAACGGGAAATAATTTATCGGTGGCTTTGTTTACCCCTTTATCAGTGGCTTGAGCGGATAAAATCACTGCAATAAGTAGCTCAAACGGCGAACTAAAATTCAGCTCAGTCGTTGGGTGCGGATTGTTATCACGCAATCGGGTTAAAATTTCAATACGTTTTTGTTGGTTCATTTTTTCTGTTCAATCTTATTCTTAAACGCCAAAATCAAGCCTAAACCAATAAATGCCCCAGGTGGCAAAATGGCGAGTAACAGATTGCTGTCATGGTGAAAAAGCTCAATGCGTAACACTTTCGCCCAATCACCGAGCAATAAATGGATACCGTCAAATAAGGTGCCGTTACCGAAAATTTCACGTAATGCGCCGAGTAAAAACAGGCTTAAGGTCATGCCTAATCCCATGGCAAAACCATCAAAAGCGGAATGTAATAGGGCATTTTTGCTCGCAAAGGCCTCGGCTCGCCCGATCACGATACAGTTGGTGACAATCAATGGAATAAAAATCCCCAAGGCTTGATAAAGACTGTATGTGTAAGCGTTCATCAGCAGTTGCACCACAGTCACGGTGGTGGCGATAATCATCACATAAATCGGAATACGAATTTCATGGGGAATTTGTTTGCGAAACAACGACACCATGGTGTTGCTGCAAATTAACACGATCATCGTGGCAAGCCCTAAACCCAGTGCATTGGTCGCTGAGTTTGATACTGCCAACAATGGACACAGGCCGAGCAGTTGCACGGTGGCGGGGTTGTTTCGCCATAAGCCTTGCAGAAACAGGTTTCGCCAAAGGCTTTCGGTTTTTTCTGTCATAATATTCTCTTTACCCTCACCCTAGCCCTTTCCCAAAGGGAGAGGGGATGGTTTTGAGGGAATTAAATTCTTTTTGAAAATTATCTCACCCGAAAAGAAGAGCTATTTTTTAGGATTGATAAATGTTAATTATCCATTTTACGTTCCCTCTCCCTTTGGGAGAGGGCTAGGGTGAGGGTCATCAATTCCCCAACACCGCCAACGCACTGCGTTTCACTTGGTTCACCACAGCTCTTGGTGTAATCGTGGCTCCAGTAAACTGATCAAATTGCCCACCATCTTTTTTCACCGACCAATCGGCAAGATTTTCTTGGCTGATTTTTTTATGGCTGAAACTCAATATCCAATCGGAAATACGGGTTTCAATTTTATCCCCTAGCCCTGGGGTTTCGTGGTGTTCTAATACTCGCACGCCTAAAATTTCGCCATCAGGAGTGAGACCCACTAATAATCGAATATTGCCCGAATAACCATCTGGTGCCGTGGCCTCAATGGCATAAGCGGAAAGTTTTCCGTTTAAAAGTGCGGTGCAAATTTTATCAATTTCTTGGCTATTGGATGGTTGGCAATTTTGCATAACGTCATTATCAAAATAGGCTTGCGGAATCACTTGCAATAACAAGTCATGCTGTTGCTTGGCAATCACCGCATCAATTTTATCTTTGGTGAGTAAATACACGCCCCCCGAAATGGCGGAACAGAGTAGGGCGACAAAACCAAGTAACAGCCCATATTTGCTGATAATTTTCCCCATATTTATGATTTTCTCCCTTGCCCAATTTGATGACCCGCCACTCTCGGACGGCTGTAATGGTCAATTAACGGTACGCAGATATTCGCCAGTAAAATCGCAAATGCCACGCCGTCAGGGTAGTTGCCGTAGAAACGAATTAATCCCACTAACAGGCCTGCTAATGCCCCAAAAATCAATTTTCCTGTTGGCGTAATGGAGGCACTGACGGGATCGGTGGCGATAAAAAACGCCCCGAACATGGTTGCTCCGGTAAATAATTGCCAAATAGGACTGGTGGCATGAGGTGAAAGCACAAAATTCAGGCAAGCTAAGGCAAAAAGTGCGGTTAAAAAGGCCACAGGAATTTGCCAATGAATGATTTTTTTCCAAATTAAAAATAGCCCACCCAGTAAAAATGCCAAATTGACTTGCGTCCAACCGATACCGTTCAAGCCAGAACTGAATGGCAGAATATCGCTGAAAATCGGCGATTGGCTTAAATCTTGCAGAGAAAATACCGCACTTTTCATTGCTGTTTTTACCGTGTCTAACGGCGTAGCAGAGGTGATTCCGTCAATACTTGCGACTAATTGATGTAGACTAAAGCCATCTGTGGTCATACCTGAAAAAATCAAACGGCAACTGTCCGCCAAGGTCGGCGGTTCGTTAAGCAAGGAAAGTGGCGGTAACCAAGCTGTCATTTGCACCGGAAAAGAGATCAACAACACCACATAGCCCACCATGGCAGGGTTAAAGAGGTTTTGTCCTAATCCACCGTAAACGTGCTTACCTAAAATTACTGCACAAAATGTGCCGATTAAAATCACCCAATAAGGCGCATAAGGCGGAATCGCCATGGCTAAAATAAGGGCGGTTAATGTGACACTAAAATCGGCGATATAAAATAAAGCTGTTTTTTTACGTAAATAGGTGACGCCATATTCCAATAGCAAGGCAAAACTCACCGCCAACGCCACTTGAATTAACACCCCAAAACCAAAGAAATACATCTGTACACCCAATGCTGGTAGCATGGCAAACATCACCCACAGCATAATGCGAGCGGTGAGTTTTCCTGAATGGGTATGGGGGGAACTGGCAATTCTAAACATATTATTCCTTTTCTTTTCCTTGTGGGTAGGCGTTTTCGTCAGTCTTAGGCAATGGCATCAATGCCTTTTTTCTGTACAATATTCAACAATTTCAATGCTGCCCCCGTAGGTTTTTTCACCCCACGTTCCCACGCCGAAACCAGACTTTTACTTACATTTAAATGATGAGCGAAAGTGCGTTGTGAAATGCCTTCTTTAGAACGAATCTCGCAAATTTCGTTGCTAGAAAGCGAGTGAACGGGGACAAGGCAACTTTTGTCAAATTCTTTCATCGTTTTTTCATCAACGGCACCAATTTCATATAAATCCACCACGTGTTCGTGGATTTGCTGTGCGATAATACTACGATATTTCATTGTTAATCTCCTTAAGAAAGATTTCTATTAATTTCCCCTGTTTAAGGTAACTTTCAATGGTTGCATTTGAATAATTAAAATACATTTTAGCCAGTTTTTTTAGATCAAGAAGATCTTCTCTGGAAATATTCTCTTTATCACTTTTCTCAAAAATAGACACAAAAAAGCAATTTTGGTGAATTTTATAGAAAATCAACGAACGATAACCCGAAGATCGTCCTTGTCCCTGTTTGGCGATACGTTGTTTGATGACGTTTCCGCCTAAATCCGCATCAATTAAGCCTTTTTCGGCTCGCTCAACGGCATCAATCAGTAAACTGTCGTCAATGCCTTTTTTATTCGCAAATTCCGCAAAGGCTTTGGTTTTAAATAATCGCATAATTATCCGTTATCTCTCTTGTAATGGCAAGGTGAGATTGACGGTAAATTAGAACGCGCATTTTACCTAACAAGAAATCTCAATTTTGGAATAGAGATCACAAAATTGAGATTTTTATGGGGTAAAACAGGGGGTAAATTTTCTCATTACTCTGCGTTGTTGGGATTATTTTTAGCCTGTTGAGCGGCTTTTTTTGCTTTCGCTCTTGCAATCGCTGCCGCCACCGCCGCTTTTTTCGGATCCACTTTTGCGTTGGTTTCGGTTTCTAGTGGTTTTTCAGCGATTGGCTCAACAGCTTGATTTTGTTGAGTTTGTTTTTTGGCTTTTGCTCTTGCAATCGCTGCCGCCACCGCCGCTTTCTTCGGATCCACTTCAGCGTTGGTTTCGGTTTCTAGTGGTTTTTCAACAACTGGCTCAACAGCTTGATTTTGTTGCGCAGCTTTTTTCGCCTTAGCCCGAGCAATCGCTGCCGCCACCGCCGCTTTCTTCGGATCCACTTCAGCGTTGGTTTCAGTTTCTATTGGCTTTTCAACGATTGGATCAACAGCTTGATTTTGTTGCGTAGCTTTTTTCGCCTTAGCCCGAGCAATAGCCGCTGCCACCGCTGCTTTTTTTGGATCCACTTCAGCGCTGGTTTCAGTTTCTGCTGGTTTTTCAGCGACAGGCTCAACAGCTTGATTTTGTTGGGCGGCTTTCTTGGCTTTTGCTCGAGCCAAGGCGGCTGCCACCGCTGCTTTTTTCGGATCAAGTGCGGTGTTTTTTTCTGAAATTTCGTTATTTTGCACCGCACTTTCAGTTGTTTGTTCGGCTTGTTCCTGTTGCCGAGCTAAACGGCGAGCTTTGCGGGCGGCCATAATATCGCTGTTATCTGGCAACACTTCACCTTTGTTTTCATCTACGATAGTTTTGATTTCTGTTTCCGCTGACGTATCGGCTTTTTTCGCTTTGAGGCGAGCGAGAGCCGCTGCCACAGGATCAACACCGTCACTGTTTGCCACTTCTTGACGGCGATTTTCAGCGGCTTTTTGGGTGCGAGCTTTGCGGGCTTGTTCTTCTTTTTCTAAGCGAGCTTGACGGGCCTCGAAGCGGAGTTTGGCGTCTTCGGCTTTTTTGGCTTTTTCTTCCTGTTCCCAAATAGCGGATTTTTCCTGACGGAAATATTGCACCAACGGAATATGGCTCGGGCAAACGTAGGCACAGATCCCGCATTCGATACAATCCATTAATTGATATTGTTGCGATTTTTCGTGATCTTCCGCACGGGCAAACCAATATAATTGTTGTGGCATGAGTTGCACAGGGCAAGCGTCCGAGCAAGCTGAACAGCGAATACAGGCTTGTTCTGCGGGCGGTGGCGCATATTCAAAATGATCGGGGGCGAGCAAGCAGTTGGCTAATTTAGTGACGGGGGCGTCTAAATTCGGCAACGCTAAGCCCATCATTGGCCCGCCTAAATACACCGGCAAGCGTTCATCCGCCTGATAACCCGCTTGGGCTAATACAGCGGAAATTGGCGTACCCAAACGTACCCAGACATTGCCTTTATTGGGGATTTTATCGCCCGTGAGCGTGACCACACGTTCAATTAATGGTTCATCATTCATCACCGCACGCTTAATGGCAAATGCCGTTCCCACGTTTTGCATATGCACGCCAATGCTAGAAGAACGTTTGCCAGTTGGCACTTCTAAGCCTGTGAGGATTTTCACTAATTGACTGGAATCGCCAGAGGGGTATTTGGTCGGGATTACCCGAATGTCCACATCATCTGCCCCGTGCAAGGCAAATTCAAGGGCAGCGACCGCCTCGGGCTTGTTATCTTCTACCGCAATCACCACTTTTTCAGGGCGAAGAATGTAGCGTAAAATCCGCACGCCCTCAATGATTTCATCCGCATAATCCCGCATTAAACGGTCATCACAGGTGATGTAAGGCTCACATTCCGCCCCGTTAATAATCAATAATTTCACCAAATTAGCGGCAGAGCTGACTTTTGCCGCCGTTGGGAATACCGCACCGCCTAAGCCTGCTACGCCAGCTTGGTAAATCTTTTGAATAAGTTGATCGGGTGTTTGGCTGAGAAAATCTTCAATGGGTTGTTGCTCACGCCACTGATCTTTCCCATCAGCCTGAATATGCACCGCCATTTCGCTTAACCCCGATGGGTGGGCGGCAATATAAGGGGCAATGTCCGTGACAATGCCAGAAGTCGGCGCATGCACAGGCAAGCAACGCAAGCCGTCGCCTTGGGTGAGCGGTTGTCCTTTGAGAACCTGATCGCCGACGTTGACAAGCAAATTCCCCGCCGAGCCAAGATGTTGTTTAATTGGCACATAGTATTTTTCCGCCAAAAGTGCGGTGAAAATCGGCGTAGAATTGGATTGCGATTTCATTTCAGGTGGGTGAATACCGCCGTAGAAATCCCATAATTTGCCTGATTGGTAGCGAGTTAAAATATCGGTCATTATTCGCCCACCACCAGTTTATTTTCATATTTAATCGGGATCACCATTTTTGGATCGAGTTTCCAGTTCCAATTTTCGACCTGTTTTTCTATTTTTTCCATGGTAATACAATCCGTTGGGCAAGGTGCCACGCAAAGTTCGCAACCCGTACAAAGATCCGCAATAATCGTGTGCATGGCTTTGTTGGTGCCGATAATGGCATCTACAGGGCAAGCCTGAATACATTTTGTGCAACCAATACACATATCTTCATGAATAAACGCCACCTTGACTTCGGGTTCTTCCATGCCGTCCAGCGTTGGAACATCAACGCCCATCAGTTCGGCGATTTTGACCACGGTTTGCTGCCCACCTGGTACGCATTTTGTGATCACATCACCGTTGGCAATGGCCTCGGCATAGGGTTTACAACCAGGGTAACCGCATTGCGCGCATTGGGTTTGAGGCAAAATCGCATCAATTTTTTCCACAATGGGATCGGCGTCTACCTTTAATTTTATCGAGGCGAAACCCAGCACCACGCCGAAAATCAAGGCGAGGACAGTGATGGTAATCAATACGCAAGAAAGGGTCGTCATCTAGGATCTCACTAAGCCTGCAAAGCCCATAAAGGCAAGGGACATCAGCCCTGCGGTGATTAAGGCAATGGATGCACCACGAAACGGCACCGGCACATCTGCTGCAGCAAGGCGTTCACGCAAAGCCGAAAATAGCACCAACACCAAGGAAAACCCCAGTGAGGCGGAAAAACCATACACCACGGATTGGGTTAAATTATGGGCAAGATTAATGTTCAATAACGCCACGCCTAACACCGCACAGTTGGTGGTGATTAAAGGCAAGAAAATCCCGAGTAAACGGTAGAGTGTCGGGCTGGTTTTGTTAATCACCATTTCGGTAAATTGCACCACCACCGCAATCACCAAAATAAACACCAACGTACGCAAAAATTGTGCGTTAAACGGGGCTAAAATATAGGTATCTACCAAATACGCCGCAAGCGAGGCAACAGTTAACACAAACATGGTTGCCAAGCCCATTCCCACAGCGGTATCCACTTTTTTGGACACCCCCATAAACGGACACAAGCCAAGAAATTTCACCAACACAAAATTGTTAATCAGTGCGGTGGAAATAATCAGTAAAATATATTCCATAAATAGCTAAGGTATTGTTATCAGTAAAAATCGTTAAAATCTTGTGTATTATCCTTGTTTTGGGCGGTGAGAACAATAAAAAAATCAATATGTCATTAATTTTTACCGCCGTTTTATGCTAGAATACGACGAATTTTAATGAATAACGAAAATTGTAGGGGGGTATTGCATACGCCCAAATTACGCTCCGTTAATGCCAAGGGCGTATGCAATACCCCCCTACAAAAATTTTTGAAAAAATTTTGATTTTAATCGATTTAAAAGGTCAATATGAAACCCAGTATTATCAGCAAATTAGACAGCCTACAAGAACGCCATGAAGAACTTGAGGCCTTATTAGGTGATGCGTCCGTGATCAATGATCAAGACAAATTCCGTGCCTATTCCAAAGAATACGCCCAATTAGAAGATGTGGTGAAAGCCTTTGGACGTTGGAAACAACTGCATGCGAATATGCAAGAGGCGGAACTTTTATTAGATGATCCTGATATGAAAGAAATGGCCGAAATGGAAATTGAAGAATGTCGGGAAGAAGTGGATAGCGTCGAGCAACAGTTGCAAATCTTGCTGTTGCCGAAAGATCCCAATGATGAATACAACGCCTATTTAGAAATCCGTGCAGGAACGGGCGGTGATGAGGCGGGGATTTTTGCCGGCGACTTATTCCGTATGTACAGCCGTTATGCGGAAAGCAAACGCTGGCGGATAGAAACCCTGAGTGCCAATGAAAGCGAGCAGGGAGGTTATAAAGAAATTATCGTGAAAATTTCGGGCGAAAATGTCTATGGGCAGCTCAAATTTGAATCAGGTGGTCACCGTGTGCAACGTGTGCCAAAGACTGAAAGCCAAGGGCGGATTCATACCTCGGCTTGTACGGTGGCAGTCATGCCTGAATTGCCTGAAAGCGAATTGCCTGAAATCAACCCAGCGGATCTTCGCATTGATACTTACCGTTCATCAGGGGCAGGTGGTCAGCACGTGAACACCACGGATTCGGCGGTGCGCATTACCCATATTCCAACGGGCATTGTGGTGGAATGTCAAGACGAGCGTTCACAACATAAAAACAAAGCCAAAGCCATGTCGGTATTGGCCTCTCGTATTGTGCAAGTGGAGCAAGAACGCCAAGCCGCCGAACAGGCGGACACTCGCCGTAATCTATTAGGTTCGGGTGACCGTTCAGATAAGATCCGTACTTATAACTACCCACAAGGTCGTGTGACCGATCACCGTATTAATTTAACCGTGTATCGCCTTGATGAAGTGATGAACGGCAAAATTGATGAACTGATTCAACCGATTATCACGGAATACCAAGCGGATCAATTAGCGGCATTGTCGGAACAAAATTAAGGGGAAACAGATGTTAGTTGAAAATCCAAATACGGTTGCACCGGTAATAAAAACGGACGAAGTCATGCCTGTTATTTATGCGGGACGTGGTTGGCGTTGGTTGGCTTCAATAATTAATTTTTTGATTTTTATTGCATTCCTACTTGTTGGCGGATTTATTGCCGGTTTTGTCGGGGATGATATTACGGTGATTCCGCTTTTAGCCATCGTGGTTTATTCCGGGCTGCAAATTTGGGCAATGAAAACTTATCAACAAACCTTAGGTAAAAAATGGTTAGGCT
Organism: Lonepinella sp. BR2271; assembly: GCF_051851515.1. Lineage (NCBI taxonomy): Bacteria > Pseudomonadati > Pseudomonadota > Gammaproteobacteria > Pasteurellales > Pasteurellaceae > Lonepinella > Lonepinella sp. BR2271. Next base: position 49,059 of record NZ_JBPDVF010000014.1, read on the forward strand.
TGAAAGTGGTGTCTTATACCACATTTGAGCCGATTAGTTTGGGACGATACATTGCTCGAGAAGTGGTCGAGGGAATTGGGGGGCAACTCGTGGCATTAGGTTTGTTTGATGCGATTTGTGCGTTTATTCGCAAAGATCGTCGCTCTGTCACCGATTTGATGTTTTCTACGATTGTCATTAGCGTACCTAATGATGAATATTGCTAAAGGGATCGCCTACGCTCAGCAATTTTTAGCTGAAAATCTTATCAACGATCCCTATTTAAACGCCAAAGCCGACAGCTATTTATTATTGCAATCTGTCACAGGATTAACCAAATCGCAGTTAATGGCATTTGATGATCGCGCGTTGAGCGCAGAAAGTCAGCAAAAACTCACCGCACTTTTACAGCGGAGAGCCAAAGGCGAACCCATGGCGTATATTCTCGGTGAAACGGAATTTTGGTCGTTAAGATTGAATGTATCGCCTGATACCTTAATTCCCCGCCCTGATACGGAAATTTTGGTAGAACAGGCGTTAATGATTGCCAAAGCAAAAAGCCAACAGCAAGGTGAAATTTCCATTTTAGATTTAGGCACTGGCACGGGGGCGATTGCGTTGGCGTTGGCAGATGAATTGCAAAAGTGCGGGGCAAAATATCGGATTTTAGGCGTAGATTTGGTACTTGGCGCCGTGGCATTAGCTCGACAAAATGCGCGACAAAATCATCTAGGCAATGTGGAATTTCAACAAAGTAGTTGGTTTGAAAATGTCACCGAACGCGTTGATATTATCGTGAGCAATCCGCCCTATATTGATCCGCAGGATCCTCATTTGCAACAAGGCGATGTGCGATTTGAACCGTTGACAGCATTGGTGGCCGAAAACCAAGGCTATGCAGATTTACAAAAAATCATTGAAAATGCACCGCGGTTTTTACAACCACAAGGTTGGTTATTATTAGAACATGGTTGGCAACAAGGCGAAAAAGTGCGATCATTTTTTAGCGAAAATTTATGGCATTCGGTACAAACTGTCAAAGATTATGGCGGTCATGAGCGAGTGACGTTAGCAAGGTTAACATGAAGATAGATTTAGTCAAACAAGGCTTGTATTTAGCCATGGAAAGTTTTTATTTAATCACCACGGAAGATGACGGCGAAGATTTACGCACCATTCGCTCGCTAATGGGCGGGTTGGTGCGAAAAGCGCGTAAAGTGATCCCTGAAGAGGATGATGTGAAAGTGAAAATCCATAAGCTGTTGCAGTTGATGTACGGCGAATGGGGATTTGGCTGCGATCCACAAGAATATTTCCATACGGAAAATTTGTATTTGAGCTATGTGTTACGTTCGCACCGTGGCATGCCCGTCAGTCTAGGCTGTATTTTGTTGTATCTGGCAGATAAATTGGACTTGCCACTGTATCCGGTGATGTTTCCGACCCAACTAATTTTGCGGGCAAATGTGGGGGATGATGTGGCATTTATCGATCCTTGGGATGGCAAATATTTAACTCAGCAAGATTTACAAAAACAGTACGAAGGGGCATTTGGCTTTGGCGTGCCTATGTCGCAAGAAGATTTGGCCGTAGCAGAACCCGAGCAATTAAAGGAACGTTTTGCACAGTTGGCGAAAGGCTGTTTAATTCGGGAAGAACATAATGACGCGGCGTTGAAGTATATTGAAAGCCGTTTGTCTGATTTTGAATTTCGCGCCAATCAGTATAAAGATATTGAACCCTATGAACGCCGCGATCGGGGTTTGGTGTTGGCTCAAATGGGGGCCTATCATGCCGCGGTGAAAGATTTTCATTATTTTATTCAGCAATGCCCGCACGATCCAACGGCCTATATGTTGATGGCACAACTGCCTGATATTGAAAAAGAATTACCTTATGATTTATTACATTAGAGAGAAAAAATAATGACAGACAAAATTGTAAAAATTGGTGAGCTTGAAGTTGCCAACAATAAACCCTTTGTATTATTTGGCGGCATGAACGTGCTAGAAAGCCGTGATATGGCCATGCAAGTGTGCGAAAGCTATGTAGAAGTCACGCAAAAATTAGGTGTGCCTTATGTATTTAAAGCCTCGTTTGACAAAGCCAACCGTTCTTCGATTCATTCTTATCGTGGGCCGGGGATGGATGAGGGCTTGAAAATTTTTCAAGAATTAAAAAGTCAATTTGGGGTAAAAATTATCACCGATGTACATGAAATTTATCAATGTCAACCTGTAGCAGAGGTGGTGGATGTGATTCAATTACCCGCCTTTTTGGCGCGCCAAACGGATCTCGTGGAAGCCATGGCTCGCACAGGTGCCGTGATTAATGTGAAAAAACCACAATTTCTCAGCCCAGGTCAAATGGGCAATATTGTGGAAAAAATCGCCGAATGTGGTAATGATAAAGTGATTTTATGCGACCGTGGATCGAATTTTGGTTACGACAATCTCGTGGTGGATATGCTCGGTTTTGGGGTGATGAAAAAAGCCTCCAACGGCAGCCCTGTGATTTTTGATGTGACCCATTCGCTGCAATGTCGTGATCCATTTGGCGCGGCCTCGGGTGGTCGCCGAGAGCAGGTGACAGAATTGGCTCGTGCAGGCTTAGCCATTGGTATTGCGGGTTTATTCTTAGAAGCCCACCCCAATCCAAATCAAGCCAAATGTGACGGCCCTTCTGCCTTGCCATTAACGGCGTTAGAAGGGTTTGTAAGCCAAATGAAAGCGTTGGATGATTTGGTGAAATCCTTTCCTGTGTTGGATACGGCGAATTAATTATAATAAAATCAAAGGGGCAAACGCCCCTTTTTTATGCTACAAGCATAATTCTTCGTGCGTTCCTACTCTATGCAATTCTACTACATTGTCATCCGTGATTTTGTACAATAAGACTAAATCAAAGGCTAAATGACAATCACGAAATTCTTTTAGATTGCCTTTTAGCTGATGATCTCGATATTTTACAGGCATTGGCTCACCATTCAAAAGACAAGTAGAAATTTCATGCCATTCGGGTGTAAAAAATGCGGAAACGTACTTTTTTAAGTCCTTTTTAAACGTGTTAAAAATGAAAAATTGATTTTTAGCCATAACTTAGCCCAACTCTTTAATGCGTTGATTTAACTCGTCTAAACTCGTGCAATATTCGCCATTTTCGGGCGTTCTCGTGTTAGCTAATACTTCGGCAACAACAGAATCTTTATACTGTCTTTCATAATCAAAAGACAACGGCACTTTGCGTGTTGCGACAATTTGATTAAAGAATAATTTTACTGCTTGCGTATGTGATAAGCCAAAGTCAGCAAGGATTGCGGCTGCTTGATTTTTTAAGTTGGTATCTATTCTGATATTTGACATTGCCATAAAATGCTCCTATTTAGTATCTATATTGGTGCAAATATAACACAAATTTGATCCCTAGTTGTAGTTTTCTCTCAAAAACGCATAAAAAAACGCCACTCTCTGTGGGGGTGAGTGGCGTAAAATGATGGAGTGATTATCTAATTATTGTTTGAATGAGTGAATGATACCCATTCTCAAATAGACTGTCAAGCAATAAATACGAATAATTATCAAAAAAAATAATATTTTTTGCGTTATTCGATCCAATTTACCGCGTGAGTTAAGCGAAGTGCGGTGGGAATACCTTGAGAAATATCAAATTCACCCGCATAAGCATAGGCTTCGACGCCTTGTGCTGTCACTTCTTTTAATAATCGATCATATTCTGGATCCACATAGTCGGCGATTTTAAAACAATCAAAACCATTATGTAATCCAGCAAAGAGTACCACGGCTCGGTGGCCTTGCTTTTTCATGGCGAGCAATTCGCGTAAATGTTTTTGACCACGCGTGGTGACGGCGTCGGGGAACATACCAATGTTGTTTTTTACCAAGGTAATGGATTTGACTTCTACATAACAATCGGGCAAGCCTTCGCCTTTGAGCAAGAAATCAATACGGCTATTTTCTTCGCCGTATTTGACTTCGGGCAAAATCTGATCGTATTCCGCCAGTTCTTTAATTTGCTTGTTTTGCAAGGCCTCGAACACCAATTGATTGGAGCGGTGCGTATTGATACAAACCAGTTGACCATTTTTTAATTGGGTAATTTCCCATGAATGAGGATATTTCCGCGTGGTGCTGCCGGAATCGGAATACCAAACAATATCTTCTTTTTCGCCACAGCCCGTCATGGCACCCGTGTTGGCACAATGAATGGTGATCACCTCGCCATGGGGTAATTCAATATCGGTTAAAAAGCGTTTGTAACGTTTAATCAGTTTGGCGGCTTGAAGTGGAGGCAGTTGCATAAGAATTCCTTATAATTTTTTCTGTACATTGTAATGATTTCTGTTATTCTCTCAAGCGTTAAATTTTAGGAGAGAGCGTCATGTTGTGTGCTATTTATAAAAGTAGCCGAAAAGAGGGGATGTATCTTTACGTGGAAAAACGTGATCAATTTGAGGCGGTGCCGGATACCTTGCGTCAGATCTTCGGTCAGCCTATTTTTGTTATGTTATTTAATTTAAAGGGAAAAAAACAATTAGTGCAGGCTTCAAATCAAGACGTGTTAGCGCATATCCAACAGCAAGGTTTTTATTTGCAAATGCCACCTTTGCAAGAAAGTTTATTGGCACAACATAAAAAGCAGTATTTATCATGAATTTTTTATTATTTCCCTTGTCATAGACACACAGGTTTTTACTAGGACGGTATGAAAGTGGTTCAGCACGTTAAGTTAGCGAGAGAGAGACGAAAAAGAAAATCACGGATTAAAGCGTTGATTTTCTTTGTTGCGTTGCTTTGTCTTGTGACCGGCGGTGTGTTGACCTTAAAAAATACCGCGGAACATACCCAATTCACCGCCATAGACGGTACCCACGATAGTCAATACCAAGCATTAACGCCGACCTCATCTGAGCAAGAGGCCACTTCTTATGATGATGAACTGTTGGGACAAGATGACGAAGTGGATCAGGTTGATCTCAATGAGTATGACAAATTACCAGAAGAGGCACAAAATGCCGTAGATGATTTATTAGCGGCAGCCGATCAAGCCAAACGGATTTCCGATCAGTTTTCTTATACCGTGGTGCGCGGTGACAAATTAAAAGATGTCTTAGAAATGTCAGGTTTGGAAGATGAAACCAGTCAAATTTTAATCGCCAGTTATCCAGAGTTAAAAAACTTAAAAGCCGGTCAACAGATTTATTGGATGTTAGATAATCAAAATGAACTGGAATATTTAAATTGGTTGGTTTCCGAGAAAGAAGAACGCATTTACGAATTAAAAGAAAAGGGCAAATTTGCGCGCCAAATCATTGAAAAGAAAAGTATCTGGAAGAAAGATGTGCTGAAAGGCAAAATTGAGGGATCCTTGCGAGCCAGTTTGCATAAATTGGGCTTGGACAACCGACAAATTAATCAATTAAGCACCGCACTTCAATGGCAAGTCAATATTTCAAAATTAGCGAAAGGCGATAATTTTGCGGTACTGGTGACAAGGGAATATCTGGAGGATAAATTAACCGGCCAAGGGAACGTTGACGCTATTCATATTACCCATAACGGCACCAGTTATTATGCCATTCAAGCGGATAACGGCCGTTATTATAATCGCCAAGGGGAAACCATAGGGAAAGGTTTTGCACGGACGCCATTGCAACGTCAAGCGCGGATTTCATCCCCCTTTAATCCGGCGCGTCGCCATCCAGTGACAGGGCGAGTACGTCCACATAAAGGGGTGGATTTTGCGGTGCCAATTGGTACACCGGTGATTTTGCCTGCGGACGGCGTGGTGGAAAAAGTGGCTTATCAAGCGGGCGGGGCAGGGCGCTATATTGTGGTGCGTCATAGCCGTGTGTATCAAACCGTGTATATGCACTTGAGTAAGCCGTTAGTCAAAGCGGGGCAGTCGTTAAAACGCGGTGAACGCATTGCGTTATCCGGCAATACCGGCATTTCGACCGGTGCGCATTTACATTATGAATTCCATATTAATGGCCGTGCCGTCAATCCAATGACGGTGAAATTGCCGGGTACCAACTCGGGCATGGCGGATAAAGAGCGTAAAAATTTCTTAGTCAAAGCCAAGTCGGCGGAACGTTTGTTGAGTTTAAAAAATTAATTTCGAACAGTAATTACCCTCACCCTAGCCCTCTCCCAGAGGGAGAGGGAATGGTTTTGGGAGTGATGTAATTTTCTTTTACCCTCACCTAAAGGGAGAGGGAATGAATAGAGGAAAACGCAAGATTGGCGATTAATACCAAGAACGTCCCCTCTCCCTTTGGGAGAGGGAATGGTTTTGGGAGTGATGTAATTTTCTTTTACCCTCACCTAAAGATAGAGGGAATGAATAGAGGGAAACGCAAGATTGGCGATTAATACAAAGAACGTCCCCTCTCCCTTTGGGAGAGGGCTAGGGTGAGGGTAAAACGCAGTTTTATTTTGAATATTTGTCTTTCTATGTTACTCTAGCCGTTCTTAAAAATAATTATTCTCATTTTTCATTATTGACCTTGTAATCTATGATTAAACGCCGTTATTTGCTTTTTGCTTTGCTTATCTTGTCGGTTATTTCGCTGTTTATTGGCGTCAGCACGCTTAATCTGAATGGATTATTGGCTTTTGACGCTGAACAATGGGAAATTTTTGCCGTCAGTCGGGTGCCTCGTTTAGTCAGTATTTTGATTGCGGGGTCTGCCTTGAGCATTTGTGGCTTGGTCATGCAGCAATTAAGCCGTAACCGTTTTGTGTCCCCCACCACCGCCGGCACCATGGACAGTGCCAGATTAGGGATTTTAATGGCGATTTTATTGTTTCCCTCCGCCTCCATGTTACTTAAAACAGGGATTGCTGTTGCGGTGTCTTTTTTAGGCACCTTATTATTTATGACTATTTTGTCCCGCCTGAAATTTAAAGACAGTATTTTCGTCCCGCTCGTGGGGATTATGTTTGGTAACATTATCAGTTCCATTACGGCTTTTATCGCCTATAAAGAAGATTTATTGCAAAATTTAGCGGGTTGGTTGCAAGGGGATTTTTCTTTGGTGATGGCGGGGCGTTATGAAATGCTGTATTTTAGCTTGCCCGCCTTAATCGTGGCCTATCTTTTTGCTAACCGTTTTTCCATTGTCGGCATGGGCGAAGAATTTGCCACCAATTTAGGCTTGAATTATCAACAAGTGCTGTATTTAGGCTTGGCCATTGTGGCCACGGTGTCGTCCATTATTATTGTTTCAGTGGGTGTGATTCCCTTTTTAGGCTTAATTGTACCGAATTTGGTCACCCTTTATTTAGGCGATAATTTGAAAAAAATCCTGTCCCATACCGCCTTACTCGGCGCGGTATTTGTGTTGTTTTGTGATATTTTAGGCCGCCTTGTGATTTACCCTTATGAAATTTCCATCAATGCGGTGGTCGGCGTATTTGGCAGTGCGATTTTCTTGCTGTTATTATTTAAACGTTATCGGCAAGGGTAGGGCGTAAAAGATGAAAATGCAGTATTCTCAAAAGTTGATCTTATTAGCCCTGTTGGCTGTTTTCGCGGTTTGTGTTTACCTTGGTTATCATTTACCCAATCGTTGGGAATATGCCTTACATCACCGCGCCTTGGCCGTATTAGCCATTGTTGTAACAGGCGCCGCGATTGCGGTGGCGACCATGATTTTCCAAGTGGTAGTGAATAATCGTATTTTAACGCCAAGTGTTCTCGGGCTGGATTCGCTCTATTTATTAGTTCAAACCCTAATCATCTTTTTATTCGGTTCCACCACGTTATTATCGGTGGATCCCATTATTTTATTTTTAGGTTCAACCGCCATCATGGTGTTATTCGCCCTGTTGCTGTACCGTCTTTTATTTCAGCAAGAACAACAAAATTTATTTTTCTTGCTGTTGGTTGGGATTGTATTTGGTACCTTTTTCCAAAGTTTAACCACCTTTATGGAAGTGCTGATTGACCCGAATGAATTTCAGATTGCGCAAGATATTGGTTTTGCCAGTTTTAACCGCATGAATTTGGATATTTTATGGTTAGCCATTGGCATTTTAGTGGTCACCGTGGCGATCAGTTTTCGTTATTGGCGTTATTTTGATGTGTTGGCGTTGGGGCGTGAACAAGCCATTAATTTGGGCGTGCCATATCAAAAAATACTTCGCCATTTATTGATTATTGTCGCCATTTTAACCTCCGTTTCCACCGCGCTTGTCGGGCCGTTGACCTTTTTAGGGTTATTGGTGATGAACGTCACCTTTGAATTTATGCCCACCTTTAAGCACAGGATTTTAATTCCCACCGCGATATTCATGGCCATCATCACCTTAATTATCGGGCAATTTTTGGTCTCGCAAGTGTTTACCTTTAATACCACCTTAAGTATTATTATCAATTTTGTGGGTGGGGTGTATTTTATTTATTTGCTGTTGCGAACACAGAAAAAATGGTAGTAAATTATGACAATTGAAATTCAAAATATCAGTAAAAGCTATGGCAATAAGAAAGTGGTGGATCAGGTGTCTGTCACCATTCCACAGGGAAAAATCACCTCCTTTATTGGCCCCAATGGGGCGGGGAAAAGTACCGTCTTGGCGATCATGAGCCGTTTATTGTCCCCCGAACAAGGCGAAGTGCGGTTAAATAATGTGCCATTATCGCAACAAAAGAGCAGTGAGATTGCCAAACAGCTGTCCATCTTAAAGCAATCTAACCACATTAATTTACGCCTGACGGTGGAAGAACTCGTGGCCTTTGGGCGCTTTCCTTATAGTAAAGGAAACTTGACCCAAAATGACCGCACTTTTATTGATAATGCCATTGGTTATATGAATTTGCAGGACATTCGCCATCAATATATTGATGAACTCAGTGGCGGGCAACGGCAACGGGCCTATATTGCCATGACCTTGGCACAGGATACGGATTATATTTTATTAGATGAACCCCTGAATAATTTGGACATGAAACATTCGGTGCAAATTATGCAAGTGTTGCGTCAATTAGTGGATGAATTGCAAAAAACCGTGGTGATCGTGATCCATGATATTAATTTTGCCTCCTGTTATTCCGACTATATTATCGCCATGAAAAACGGCAAATTAATCCAACAAGGGGCCGTCAATGAGATTATGCAAACGGCGGTATTGGCACAGATTTATGATATGCCGATCAATATAGAACAGATTAATCAGCAAAAAATTGCGGTCTATTTTCGTTAAAATATCGCCCTGTACGCCAGTGCAGGGCCTAATCAACCAAAAGGAAAAACAATGAAACACACATTAAAAAAACTCGCCCTAGGCTTATTAATTGCAACCAGTATTTCAGGCTTTGCCCAAGCAAAAGACATAGAAGTGGAAAATGCCGCGGGCAAACAAATCGTGCCACAAAACCCACAAAAAGTGGTGGTGTTGGATTTTGCCGCCCTTGATGTGATTCGTGAATTAGGTGAAAAATCCACCATTGTTGGCACCGTAAAAGGTAAAATCCCCGCTTATTTAGACGAATTTCATGATAATAAATATGCGGATATGGGGACCTCGCCGGATCCGGCCTTTGAAAAAATCAATGAATTAAACCCAGATTTAATTATTGCCTCCCCAAGACAGAAAAAATTATTAGATCGTTTAAAAGGCATTGCGCCGGTGTTTATGCTCGAAAATGATTTTGCCAATTTCTATCCGACCTTCCAATCTAATATTGTGGCCATTGGTCAAATTTTTGATAAAGAAGCCCAAGCGAAACAAAAATTAGCGGATTTAGATAAACGCATGTCAGCTTTAGCGGAGAAAACCAAAGGCAAAACCGCCTTATTGGCCTTAGTTAATGAAAGTCGAATCAGCGCGTTTGGCGATCAATCTCGCTATGCCATGGTGTATCAAAACTTCGGTTTCACCCCAATTGACAGCTCGCTTTCTGCCTCCGTGCATGGTAACAGCGTAGGGTTTGAATATGTGGCAGAAAAAAATCCAGATTATTTATTGATTATTGACCGCACGGCAGCCGTGACCGATAAAGCCAATAATGCGCAACAAGTGTTGGATAATGCCATTATTAATAAAACCAAAGCCGCACAAAATAAGCATATTGTGTATTTAAATGCCGCGAACTGGTATTTGGCGTTTGGCGGGTTAGAATCTATGAATACCATGGTAGATGAAATCGAAAATGCGGTTAAATAATTGAAATTTTAGAAAAGTACGTCTATAATAGACCCTGTTTTAGAAGAAAAATTCCCGACCAATGATGAAAAAAACATCAAATTTAGGCGAGATTGCTTAGTAAATGAGCAGTATTGCGAAAAAACGTTTGATTTTTCTATTTTATCATTGGATAATACGGGAACTTTTGAAACATTGCCTTAATGAGAATTAAGGTAAATGAATTTGTCAAAAGGATCAGTAGGGCAAATTCATTAACCCTAACAGGTAAATGTCGACACCATAATTCTGTGGTGGAGATAATAAAACAGTACATCTTTGTACTCGGAATTCAGCTGAATCCAGCTGATATTTTTTGAAATTAGATGACTATAACAAGAGGATCATCACAATGAAAAAAACAGCTATCGCATTAGCTATCGCTGGTTTAGCAGCAGCATCAGTTGCTCAAGCAGCTCCACAACAAAACACTTTCTACGCCGGTGCTAAAGCAGGTTGGGCGTCATTCCATGACGGTTATACCAAATTCGAAGATGAAGCAAACGCATTAGGTACTAAGAAAAATTCTGTAACTTACGGTGTATTCGGTGGTTACCAAATCCTTAACCAAAACAACTTAGGTTTAGCCGTTGAATTAGGTTACGATGATTTTGGTCGTGCGAAATTACGTACAGCTGGTGAAACTACAGCAAAACACACTAACCACGGTGCACACTTAACTTTAAAACCTAGCTATGAAGTTTTATCTGGTTTAGATGTTTACGGTAAAGTAGGTGCTGCTTTAGTACGTTCAGACTACAAACATTCAGATGGTAATAAAGGTTTCAACGACGGTACTCGTGAACACAGCTTAAAAACTTCTTTACTTTTAGGCGCTGGTGTTGAGTATGCCTTTACTCCAGAATTAGCTTTACGTGTTGAATACACATGGTTAAACAATGTAGGTAAATTAGAAACTGCTGGTGGCGACCGTGTTGACTACACACCAGAAATCCACGCTGTAACTGCAGGTTTATCTTACCGTTTCGGTCAAGGTGCTGCACCAGTTGTTGCGCCTGAAGTGATCAACAAAACTTTCACTTTAAACAGTGATGTAACATTCGCCTTCGGTAAATCTACATTAAAACCTGAAGCAGCTGCAACTTTAGACGGTATCTACGGTGAAATCGCACAAGTAGCTAACCCAGCTGTACAAGTAAATGGTTATGCTGACCGTATCGGTAATGATGCGTCTAACTTAAAACTTTCACAACGTCGTGCTGAAACAGTAGCTAACTACTTAGTTTCTAAAGGTGTTGATGCAGGTTCTGTCACTGCAACTGGTTTCGGTGAAGCAAATCCAGTAACTGGCAACCAATGTGATGCCGTTAAAGGACGTAAAGCATTAATCGCTTGTTTAGCCCCAGACCGTCGTGTTGACGTTCAAGTTCAAGGTAACAAACAAGTTACTATGTAATTTAGATTTATCTCATTATGAGATGAAATAAAGATTAAAAGACCTAAACGTTGTTTAGGTCTTTTTACATTAAAAAGGAATAATGATGAAAAAATGGTTACTGATTGTCCTTGTGGCGATAATCGCAGGTTTCACCTTAATGTCAAGTTACAATGGCTTAGTGAAAGCCGAAGAAGAAATTGATTCCGTGTGGGCAAACGTGGAATCACAATATCAACGCCGTGCGGATATGATCCCGAATTTAGTCAACACCGTCAAAGGTCAAGCAAACTTTGAGAAAGAAACCTTAACCGGTGTGATTGAGGCGCGTGCCAAAGCGACACAAGTGAAAATTGATCCAAGCAATATGACCGAAGAAAATTTAGCCCAATTCCAACAAAACCAAGATTCAGTAGGTTCCGCATTATCACGTTTATTGGTTTCCGTGGAAAAATACCCAGAATTAAAAGCCCATGAAGGTTTTATGAATTTACAAGCGCAATTAGAGGGAACGGAAAACCGTATTAATAAAGCACGTAATGATTTTAATGCCGCAGCGAAAGTCTATAATCAAAAAGTCCGTCAATTCCCAACCAAATTGGCTGCCATGATTTTAGGTTTTAAAGAAAAACCGTATTTTAAATCTACTGCGGGTGCGGAAAATGCGCCAGTGGTGAGTTTTAATTAGAAAATAGTTAGAGATTACCCTCTGTGCAACCCACACATAGTTTACATTTTCCCTAAGGACATCGTTTACATTTGGGTTGCATGCCAGATAGTCGCTGGC
>NZ_JBPDVF010000015.1:0-49544 GCF_051851515.1 Lonepinella sp. BR2271
TGTTTAAATGCTTGGTTGTATTTAGTCATAAAAATCTGCACCTTACTTAGTTGGTTATTAGTCCAACTTTTGGGGTGCAGATCAGAAATACCGCGGTTTTTTTGTGGGTTGAATGTTTGGGAGGAATGTTTTATGATATGCAGAACTTATAGCTAATAATTTTGAATAATATGATGCGTAGTAAATGGAGTGATGATTTTCCAGACACTGTTATTGATCGTAAACTTGCTGATGCAACATCGCACATAGCCTATGCAGAAGCTAAGGCGGGTGATATAAATGCAGCCTATCAATTGGCTCAAGATTTGGTAACGCAGTCAGCCATAAATAAATTGGCACAAATTATTGGCAATCGTAGACAAAATAGTGTGCTTATCCCCGTTCATGCAGAAGAAGCCGTCGGGCGAAATATGATACCACTTGCTACCGCCTTTGTATTGGCAACACATTTGCATATTCCAGTAGAGCGGTCTATTGTACAAGCTACAAAAGTTTCACGTACGGGTGGGGATGGATGGCATAGATTAGCCAATCCCCCAATGTTTGATGGTGTTGTACCAAGAGATAAATTCGCGATTATTTTAGATGACACTCAGACACAAGGTGGTACACTTACTAGCCTAAAAGGCTATATAGAACAACATCAAGGCAAGGTTATTGCTGCCTATGCACTAACAGGCAAACAATATTCAGCACAATTAAGACTATCTCCGACAACATTATATACATTGAGAGAACGCTATGCACAACTTGAACCCTTCTGGCAACAACAATTTGATTACAACTTCGCCTACCTTAGTGAATGGGAAGCCCGATTCATCATCAATTCAGGTAAGAACATTGAGCAAATCCGAGATACAATCCTTGCGCGAAAGCAAGGAACAGGGCTATAAGCGGTTATGTGAATTAGCTGGGGAAATGGCATTGGCTGCCCCAGATGCTACTGATAATGGTGATTGGAATGATGCTGTACGCGGACAGTTTAAATTTACCCACAAAAGAAAGGATACCTATCAACTAGAAGCCTTTTTTGACCCTGATGTGATTGATCTTATTATTCAACATAACAACACTCAAGACCGTCAACGCACAAATAACATCTTACGGGCATTATTCGTATAATCACCATTTCACTCCAAACCGCGACTTAAAAAAGTGGCGGTTTTTTTGGGTTGAAAGTGAACAAGCAACTATGCTAAACTAAGTCCAACGGCTTAAATAATAGGGAGAAAACGATGAATAGCGTACAACCTAGCCCCCCCCTTGCTCGCTCAATCATTGAACTGCAAGATAACATCAACCAAAGAGTCGCCATTACAGGAAACACCTTTGATGAAATCCTTGCACAACTTCAAAGACTTGGCAACCTTGCTAGAGAAAGAAACAGCGAGACCCAAAACCATAGAAATCATCAACATCAGCAAACCTGAAATTGACGAATTTTTCTATGAAATCAGTGCTATTTTGCTTGATAAATTCATTGATGATATCAAAGAACAATACATCTACGACCTTGCAACCTTAATTAACACTTGGCAAGTGCAAGGTTTTGTAGAAGTGTACCACCAAGACAGCGACGCAAAACACGGCAGAATTAAACCTTCACATATCAATGCCAAAGGGAGCATAACCCCACTTTACATTGGTTTATATCACGCTCGTGTGCAGTACAACCAAAACGACCCCTTGCTCATTGTTACCTTTGAACCAGATCAAACCAACAGTAACGACAATAAACAAACACCAATCATCCGTTTTTTGATAGATCACAACAGTATGTTCGGACATTTTAATGAAAAACATCAACAACAAGTAATGCACAAAATCCACCAAACCATCAACAAACTCATTAACGCCCCTGAACATTATCAGGATATTTTGTAAATGTGCGGTGAAATATTGCGGTTTTTTTGTGGGTTGAATGTTTGACCTAAATCTTTTACAATAAACCTTATTTTCTCAATAAAACCAAGGGGTAATTATGGCGACATCACACACACATATCCCGCAAGACGTACCTATTTATCTTGCCCAAGCCTTGCATTTCCCTACTCATATCAGCCAAGTTACTGTTCGCCAAGTAGGCAGTAATTGCATTATTAGCCCAACCAGTCAAATATGGGATAGTTTCTTTCTCTCAGGCGACAGCGTGAGTGATGATTTTATGGCAGAACGCTTATCTGTTGCTGCAAGTCAACGTGAAAGTTTTGATTAGGGCGGATTATGCTTAATTTTATGTTAGACACCAATATTTGCATTTATGTGATGAAACGTAAACCGATTTCTGCCCTAGAAAAATTTAACCAATACGCCAGTCGCTTATGTGTTAGCAGCATTACCGCAGCTGAACTTTATTTTGGTGCTGAAAATAGCCAATTCATTGCCAAAAATCTCAATGCGGTAGATGACTTTCTTTCTCGTCTGACTGTTTTAGATTACGATCTTAATGCCAGCACGCACTACGGCAATATTTGTGCAGCACTCAGAAAACAAGGGCAATTACTCAGTGAAAATGATATGCACATTGCCGCTCACGCTCGCAGTCAAGGTTTAGTTTTAGTAACCAATAATAGCAAGGAGTTTGTCCGCGTTGCAGGTTTGAGATTGGATAATTGGGTTTGAAAGAGCTAGGCAATTTTGCAAAATTTGCAAATGACCAAAAAAATTTGCACGCACATCTAATCTAGTTAAGCTAAACCTAAAATCGCAGTGAAATATTGCGGTTTTTTTGTGGGTTGAAAATAAACAAGCAACTATGCTAAACTCAACGCATACCAAACAGAAAGGGGAACGTTATGCAACTCAATCTTAACCCACAATTAGAACAAATCATCAGCCACAATGCCCATTTGCAAGGTATCAACGCCAACCAGCTGATGGAAAAAATTGTGGTGGAATATTTTAAGCCTGACACATTATATGATTTGGCAATGAATTACCAAGGCAAAGATGTCGGCGATATTGATTTGAAAATACCGACAAATAAATTGCTTGAACGATGGAATTGGGAGTGGTACTCCCGTATTTGATTTAAAATCCTTATAATAAACCTTATTTTCTCAATAAAACCAAGGGGTAATTATCCGTCACCGCGGCTAACATTGCCATTCCCCAAAAACTACGCTAAAATCAACCGCACTTTTTATCAACAATCAAAACCTATGCTACTTTCCATTCTCTATATCATTGGTATTACCGCCGAGGCCATTACGGGGGCATTAGCCGCAGGGCGAGAAAAAATGGATATTTTTGGGGTGATTATTATCGCCTCCATGACCGCCATTGGTGGTGGTTCCGTGCGAGATGTGTTGTTAGGGCATTATCCGCTAGGTTGGGTGAAACACCCCGAATATTTTATTATTGTGGCTACGGCGGCGGTGTTAACCGTGTTTATTGCGCCCTTTATTAACCATTTTATGCGCTATTTTCGTACCATTTTCTTAGTGCTTGACGCCGTTGGGTTGATCGTGTTTTCCATTATTGGCGCACAAATTGCCTTGGATATGGGCCATGGTTATATTATTGCCACTATCGCCGCCATTATCACGGGCGCATTCGGTGGCGTGTTGCGTGATTTATTATGTAACCGTATTCCGCTGGTGTTTCAAAAAGAACTCTATGCCAGTGTGGCTTTGTTGGCGACCTGCATTTACATTGCCTTGCATGAACTGGGTATTCAGCATGATATTGTAGTGATCATCACTTTACTCAGTGGTTTTATTATCCGTTTATTGGCGATCCGTTTTGAATGGGGGTTGCCGGTGTTTGATTATCAAGAACAAGAAATTGAGAAGAAAACCGACGTAGATCGCTTGCCGAAAAAACGTCAATAAGGAACGCTATGTCGAGTGATATTCGCATTGAATGGATTGAATCTCAGGATTTTGAACGCCTCTTTGAGATTGAACAGGCGGCGCACTTAGTGCCTTGGTCCATGGGCACCTTGAAAAATAATCAGGGTGAGCGTTATCATAATCTGAAAATTAGCGTTAATCAGCAGATTGTCGGGTTTGCCATTAGTCAAATCGTGGTGGATGAGGCGACATTATTTAATATTGCCATTGATCCCGCTTTTCAAGGGCAAAAATTAGGCTTTCAATTACTGCAGCAATTACTGGTGCAATTACAACAAAAAGGCATCAAAACCCTTTGGTTGGAAGTGCGAGAAAGTAACCATAACGCCCAAAAATTGTATGAACAATGTGGCTTTAATGAAGTCTGTGTGCGCCGAGATTATTACCCGACACCAGCGGGCAAGCGTGAAAATGCACTGGTAATGGCCGCTTATTTATCATTTTAAACATTGATTGGATTGATTATGTCAGAAGAAACCCCTTTAAAACGCACCGCACTTTTCTCCCTCATGCCGATTTTATTGGCGTGCATTCCCGAAAGTTACGTGATTATATTTCAACAACGTGCGTTGCCATTGAGCTTTTTAGCGGCACAACTGTTGTGTTTTGTGGTGTTTTTCAAAGGGGAAATCTGCCCTGGTCAACGTGGGCGGTTAATGGTTGCGCAGGGCTTTTTTGCTTTGTATTGGGTGATTATTGGCATAATCGGGTTGTTAAATGATACTCGCCCGTTAACCACGTTAGCGCTCTGTTTTTGTGGGGCATTGATGGTTATCATTGCTTTAAAGCAACCGACACAAGAGGATGATCGCCGTGATACGTGGTTATTGGCGGGGGGAATGATTGGGCTGATTGCTATCGTTCTGTATGTGCTGTTAATGGTTGAGAATCGCGCGCCCTATTTGATTTATAGTCCCTTTACCCAACTGTTTATCGGGGTGGTGTTGGCCAATTTCGCTTTGGTGATTTCACGTAACCGCTTGCAAGGTTTGATCGCTTTATTGCCATTGATTATGGCGGTATTGTTGGTCCTGAATATCCTGTCGGTATTATTTGTTATGGCATGGAATCCGAGTGCGGTGCGTTTTGCCAATGATTTTGCTGCGGTGCTTTATTTCCTATCACATTTGGCATTAATGGGCATTTTAGCGGTGACGATTTTTAGAAAAATAAAACTCAATTATCCTGCGTTAATGCTGTTATTGTTTATTGCCAGTTTTTTACCGATTTGGGCCATGTTAGCGTACTTCATATAGAGAAGAAAGCAGATGGTTAAAAAATGTCTTGTTTCTGTTTCGGTGACGTTACTCGCAGTGGTGGCAATCAGCTTATTCGCCTTGTCACCGAGCCATATCGAGCAACTGGCGAATCATTTTCTCGGACAAGATCTTTCCATTAAAATCGGTGAAAAAAACACGCTCTCTAGCAAAGGGGCGGAACTGCATAGCTTTACGCTTAATCTCAATCAGCCCGAGGCTTGTCCGTTAGTGCAATTAGAAAATGTTCAAGCCCATTGGTGGGATAAACGCGCGTTACAGGCGGAAAAGGCTATCCTTGATTATGCTTGTTTTCAACAGATACCGAGTGCAGAGGACGCCACAAAAACAGAATTTAATTTAACCGCACTTTTGGCCAGTTTGCCTGATGTGAGTGTAGAAATTGCGGATTTACAGGTGATTAATGCGGAGGCCATCAGTTCGCCTGCGCTGCAACAATTATTGCAAAGTCAATTAAGCGCCGCTTTGTCTTATCAAGATCAACAACTCCATTTACAAGCGACGGGCAAAACGCCAGAGCGTGAGCTGATTCAACTCAATGCAACCTTAGCCGAACAGCAAGTGAGTGGCCATTTAACCTATCAACCCCAAGCGGATCAGCAACATCAAGCAGATTTTCAATTTGCCTTATCACAAAATATATTGGATATTCCTGAACAGGGGAAATTCAATTTACATTGGCAACGCCCCGATTTAGCCTTAACGCAGGCGGATTTATCCTTGCAATGGCAAGATCGGCAAGGCATTTTGGTTTTGCAAGATGTGGCACATCAACAGCCAATTTTAAATGTGCCGTTTAAGGTGGAAAAAGACCAATTTCAAATTGAAAATGGTCAATTTTATTGGCCTGTTTCCAACTTACAACAACCCTTGCAAGGAGTGTTAAATTTAACTTTACATAAGCTAACGGAAGATTGGCTTCCGCTGAATATGGACGTGCGCTTGAGCTTGTTTTCCGCTGGTGAGGCAGGTAAAGGCAATATTGTGATTTATGGCACCCAAGGCGTGATTAACAAAGACAGTCTTAATCTTCCTTTGGAGGCCCATGGCAACGTGAAATACGGTCAATCCATTGCTTATGTCGACACGGCGTTTGATGTGCGAGGCAATCAAGAGGATATGATTGCCCTATTCAAAGAAAAATCCATCTTACGGGTGAATTGGAAAGAGCCTAATGCCAATATGACGGTGAGAATTCCTATGACAGATGTGATTATTGGCAAGTATGGCGTAGGGGGAAGATTACAAGCCTTTTTACAAGGCCACACCGCCCAATTTTCGGATATTGATTTACATTTAGACGGTCAAGCCAATCAATTTGTGGCGGGGATTACGTCTTTATTCGCTTTGCGTACAGATGATTTTCAACGCAATGGGGTGATCTTGAAAAGCAGTGATAGCAACTGGTGGAAATGGAATTTTAACGGTAAAGCCAATGTGAAAGCGCTGAAAAGCCCGATTACTGTAAGCGGAAAAGGCGCATGGCAATCGGATCATGTGGAAATCCAACAATTACAAGCCCATTTGGGGAAATTTTATACCTCAGGCATCCGTGTCCCCAAGGTTGAAATGCGCTTAAAAGACACCTTGCATTGGTATTATGAAGAAGAGAAATTACAAGGCTTACTGCAAGCCAGCATTCCCGACATTGGTTTAGATTACGGCGGGCATTTTGTCAAGCCGGTGTTGGAGTTAGGCATTGATGGCAAAGCGCTGAAAGATTTTAATTTAGCCGGTAATATGACCGCAGGCGGATTAGGCCCGATAAAATTATTTGCCCATTATCGCAATGATGAATTAGTGGGGCGACTATATTGGTTAGAACAATCGGCGAAAGTGTTCCAAACCTTATTCCCGCAGAATTGGGAATGGGAAATTTTAAATGGCACGATCAAAGGACAAACCGATTTTGATGTCAGCGCCGAACGAGGTTTACAAATGGGCGGCCATTTTTCCATTCGACAAGCGGAGGTGGCGTTTCCTGATGGTGAATTGCGAGGCATTGAATTTGCGTTGCCTTATCGTTACCTCAATAGCCGTGTAGAATTAGTGAAAAATCCCGTGCAAGTGTCGGTCAATTACCTGAAATCAGGCGTGTTAGTGGCGGAAAACCTGAGCGTAAAAGTGCAAGGTTATTACCCTTATTCGACACAACGCCCGCTGACATTGAGTGAATTAAAATTTAATTTACTCGGTGGCGAAATGAGTGTCAATAAATTTGCTTTACCGCAACAAAAAATTGCCAATGTACAGCTATATAATATTGATTTATCGCAAGCCTTAACCATGGCGGAATATACCCAAGTGGGCCTGTCGGGGCGAGTGAATGCGACGCTCCCATTTTGGTTGGAAAATGAACATTGTATTATTTGTGACGGTGAAATCACCAAAACGGACGAGCAAGATGTGAACTTAACATTGGGGCCAGAACTGATTACAGGGCTAAAATCCGGTGGGTTAACTGAGGGGATTTTAGCGGATGTGGTGAGTAACATGAATTTGCAAAAGTTAACTGCCAATGTCAATTTAACGCCCAATGGCATGTTGACATTAGCCTCACATATTCAAGGTTATAACCCGACGAAACGCAATAAACATCCCATTACCTTGAATTATACTCATCAAGAAAATGTCTATGAATTATGGGATATGGTGAATTATGGTTCCACCTTTGAACAGAATTTAGAATATCAACTCTATCAAAAAAGAAAATAATCTCTTGCCTTGAAACCTCAACAGCCCTAAGGTTGAGGTGTAGGATTTCCCCTCAGGCTGTGTTAAACTTAGACCATGCGCAACAGGGTTTTTGAATGATGAAAAAATACATAAAATTGACACCGCACTTTCTGGCCAGCAGCCTATTGCTGACTGGCTGTACGCCTACCGTACAGTTGGAAACGCCGAAAGAGGGGATTACCATTAATATGAATGTGGTGGTGGATCATAAAATTAATGTAGAAATGGATAAAGAAACGAAGCAAGTATTAGAAAAATAAGGAATGTTATGTATTGTCCGTTTTGTTCTGCCGAAGAAACGAAAGTGATTGATAGCCGTTTGGTGGCCGAGGGGTTTCAGGTTCGCCGACGTCGTGAATGTACCCAATGCCACGAGCGTTTTACTACCTTTGAAAGCGCGGAGTTATTGGTTCCTCGTGTGATTAAAAAAGATGACGCCAGAGAACCCTTTGATGAACTGAAACTCCGTCAGAGTATTCAGCACGCGGTGGGGAAACGTCCCGTCAGTGAAGATGATGTGGAAAACGCGGTGAGCCATATTATTCACCAATTACAAGCCACTGGTGAGCGCGAAGTGCCGAGTAAATTGATCGGGAATTTAGTCATGGACGAATTAAAAAAATTGGATAAAGTGGCTTATATTCGGTTTGCCTCGGTGTATTTAAGTTTTGAAGATATTAATGAATTTTCCAAAGAAATCGATAAAATTAAGGACTTTACTTGATGACATTTAGCCCACAAGATCACCAGTTTATGCAGCTTGCGTTAGATTTAGCCGAACGTGGCCGATTTACCACTTCGCCAAATCCCTCGGTGGGTTGTGTGTTGGTCAAACAGGGGCAAATTGTCGGGCAAGGTTTTCATTTCAAAGCGGGCGAACCGCATGCTGAAGTCATGGCATTACGCCAAGCGGGCGAACAAGCTAAACATGCGACGGCTTACGTGACCTTGGAGCCTTGTTCCCATTATGGACGCACACCGCCTTGTGCCAAAGGCTTAATTGAGGCAGGTGTGAGCAACGTGATTGCGGCCATGTTAGATCCGAATCCGCAAGTGGCTGGCCGTGGTTTGCAGATGTTGCAACAGGCAGGCATTGAAACCGCAGTGGGATTATTGCAAGAAAAAGCCGAAAAGTTAAACCAAGGCTTTTTGCACCGTATGCGAACGGGCTTGCCTTTTGTACAATTAAAATTGGCCATGAGTTTGGATGGTCGAACGGCTATGGCGAATGGTGAGAGCAAATGGATTACCGGCGAGTTAGCCCGTGCAGACGTGCAACAAGAACGGGCAAAATCCTCGGCAATTTTATCCACCGCCGCCACGGTGTTAGCAGACGATCCGAGCTTAAATGTCCGTTGGGCGCAGTTACCGCCTACCATTCAGCAGGAATATGCGATTGAAAATGTTCGCCAACCAGTGCGTATTATTTGGGATTTTCAGCACCGAGTGTTGCCAACTCATCAGCTTTTCAACACAGATTCGCCGGTGTGGTTGGTCAGTGATAAAGCCCGTGATTTAGCAGATTTCCCCGATTTCTGCCAACATATTCAGCTAGAAACTAAGGAAAATCAGACCGCACTTTCTGCCTTAATGCAAGCCTTAGGGGAACGCCAAATCAACAGCTTATGGGTAGAATGTGGGGCCACTTTTGCGGGTGCCTTGATTGAGCAGAATGTAGTCAATGAATTGTTGGTGTATATTGCGCCTAAATTGCTCGGCGACCAAGCCAGAGGCTTGTGCAAATTGCCACATGTTCAGCAACTGGCGCAAGCCCCGCAATGGCAATTACAATTACAATCTGTTGAACAGCTAGGCGAAGATTTAAAAACCTGTTACTACCGCAAACAGCAAAAATAGAGAGACTGTTATGATAAAAAAATTATTACAATCCGCATTGATTGGCTTGGTTTGTGCAGGCTTAATTCTTTTTGTGATCCCGCAATTTACCGGTGGCACAGGGTTAAAATTAACCAGTGAGGTGATGTCTTTTAAAGAGGCCGTACGCATTGCCTCGCCAGCGGTGGTGAATGTGTATAATCAAACCTTTACCAGTAATTCCAATTTAGATGCGGGTAAAGTGTCAACCCATAATTTAGGATCGGGTGTGATTATGAGCAAAGATGGCTATATTCTCACCAACAAACACGTGATTCAACGTGCGGATCAAATTATTGTGGCGTTACAAGACGGACGGGTATTTGAGGCTAATTTAATTGGTTCGGATAGTTTAACCGACTTGGCGGTGCTAAAAATTCGCGCCGATAAACTGGCCACCATACCGCAGAATCCGACACGTCAAATTCACGTGGGGGATGTGGTGTTGGCCATTGGTAATCCTTATAATCTCGGCCAAAGCGTATCGCAAGGGATTATCAGCGCCACTGGCCGAAATGCCGTCGGCGAAACCGTCGGTCGGCAGAATTTTATTCAAACCGACGCCTCCATTAATCGCGGTAATTCAGGCGGCGCCTTGATCAACTCCTTGGGCGAGTTAGTGGGCATTAGCACCTTAAGTATCGGTAAAGACGCCACGGAAATTGCCGAGGGCTTGAGCTTTGCCATTCCCATTGAAATTGCTAATGATGTGATGAAAAAGATTATCCGTGATGGCCGAGTGATCCGAGGTTATTTTGGCGTGCAAAGCAATATTTTGTTTAGTAACGGTCAAAATGATGGCAACAGTTCGGGGATTTTAATTGAAAATGTGGTGCCAAATGGGCCGGCCTCAAAAGCGGGTATTCAAGCAGGTGATGTGATGTTGAAATTTAATGATAAAGTGGCCAATTCGCCCGATCAGGTGATGCAAGTGATCAGCAATACCAAGCCAAACACGCAAGTCAAGGTGGTGATTTCTCGTTTAGGGCGCATTTTTGAATTGCCCGTCACCATTGAAGAATATCCAGCGAATTAGCGGATAAAGCGCCAATATGCACAATAAAATCATCGTGATAAACGCTGTTAAGGTGGCCCTGTTGGCGATCTTTAGCCTGATTTGTCTGTCCGCCTGTGAGCCGAATGCTGCCCCTGAAAAAATGCAAAACGTTGCTAGCCCCACCGATAACGTGGCGTATCAAGCGGATGTATTAGTCCGAGGTGTGTATGGGCCGTTTATGTTACAGCTTGAACAAATTCAACAGCCAGAACAAACCGCTCTATTACGTGATTTATTCGAGGGTTTAGTGATTTATGATCCGCAAGGCAATATCATTGCCGGCGTGGCGGAAAGTTGGCAAAGTGCGGATCAAAAAACATGGATTTTTACCTTACGTAAAAATGCCAGATGGTCCAATGGCGAATCCGTGACGGCACAAGATTTTGTGCAAAGTTGGCAACAATTAGCCGGTTCGGCAAATCCGCAAAAGCAATTTTTACGCTACATGAATATGCAAAATGCCGCTGCCGTACTGGCGCAATCTATGCCTGTACAGCAACTCGGCGTACAAGCCCTTGATGACCGCACCCTGCAAATTCGTTTAGATAAACCCACCCCTTATTTGCCGAAGATGTTGGCTCACGTGGCCTTGTTACCTCAATATCAAGGAGCGACGCCAACGACCACGAACATAATTTCCAATGGGGCTTATGTGCTTGTGGAACAAGGCGAAAATCAACTTCGTTTACAGCAAAATCCGGCTTATTGGCAAGCCAATGACCGTGCATTTGGTCAAGTGATCTACCAACAGATCACGCCAGACATGCCGCCATCACGCTTGGATATTATCCAAAATAGTCAACAGGGGACAGATCACATCAGCTATTTTCCGCAACTTTGTACTTATTTTTACGAATTTAATTTCCGTGATCCTCTGTTGCAGAAAAAAGCGGTACGCAATGCTTTATCGGCCATGATTCCAAGTAATATCGTGCCGTCACAACCTTTTATGTTGCCAAACGGAATCAGTTATTTACCCGAGAATATGCAATTTGAACAAGAACGAGATTTTGAGCCGACGGTGGTGGAACAACAATTACAGCATGCGGGTATCACTGAAAGTCAGCCCTTAACATTACGGCTTACCTATGATAATCAGGGGTTACACGCTCAAATTGCAGAGCATTTAATTCGTGTGTGGTCGCAGTCGGATTTAATTCGTCTTCAGGCGGATCCGGTTTCCTATCAAACGCTACTTGAAAAACATGCGCAGGGTGATTTTCAACTTATTCGTTCAGGTTGGTGTGCGGATTACAACGATCCCTCTGCTTTTTTATCCTTATTACATTCCCAAAGTGCGGATAATAAAATGGGATTTTTTGATCCCGAGATGGATCAACTGTTAGAAAAAGCCTTGTCGGCCAAGATTTCCGAACAAGAACGCACCGCACTTTATCGCAAGGCGATTGCTCGTTCTCAGCAAGAATATGTGGTAATGCCAATTTTCCAATATGCCATGCCAGTGCAAATTGCTCCCAGTGTGGCGGGCTACGATCTTACCAATCCCACGAGCGTGATTTATAGCAAAGATCTTTATCGTTTAAACTTGCCTAAATCAACTGATACAAAGTAATAATTAACGGCATGGTGATGACGCATAACATAGTCGTCACCCCATAAATGGCACTGGATTTTTGCGCATCTTTGCCATGTAATACCGCAATTTGTGTGACGGTCGCCGCAGCAGGGCTAATGGTGGCGAGAAAACTGATTAACGCAATGGTTTCGCCATGTTCTGCCAAGCTAGAAAAATGGCCGAATTTAATCACCAGCATTAAGCAAAGTGGGATAAAAATTAAGCGTAAAAAAGTGACTAAATAAATCCGTTTTGACGACAAAATACTGCGTAACGGGATACCTGCAATTAACATTCCTGCAATCAACATGGCATTAGGGCCAATAAAAGTCCCTATGGAAGATAAGGTGCCAACCACAATAGCGGGCAATTTAATTTGAAAAGCAAACAAAGTTGCCCCCACAATAATTGACCAAATATTGATATTCTTCACAATTCT
Source organism: Lonepinella sp. BR2271 (assembly GCF_051851515.1). NCBI lineage: Bacteria > Pseudomonadati > Pseudomonadota > Gammaproteobacteria > Pasteurellales > Pasteurellaceae > Lonepinella > Lonepinella sp. BR2271. The sequence goes on from NZ_JBPDVF010000015.1 coordinate 12,815, forward strand.
TTTCAAGGAGAAAGATTTTTCTCCACAAATCAAACCACGGCAATGGGTCCAAAATAACACCGTCTGCACCACGATAAAACAGGTGGCATAAATCACCCATTCATCACCAAACATGGACATCACTAAGGGAATAATTAAATTACCTGAATTAGAATAAATGGCGGCGGCATGTTCCACTCCGTCGAGTTTAAAGATTTTTTTCAGCATAACGCCCATGATAATTAAGAGAATGTGCAACAAAATTGCCATGGAAACGGAAAGCAATAAACCACGCAACAATTCAGGGCTGTAATCAATTTGGAACGCTTTGAGCATGACGGCAGGGCTAATGATATACACTCCGACAACAGAGAGAGGAAAGGTATCTTTCGGTTGCAATAATTTTGACTTCACTAAACCGTAACCTAATAACACAATAAGGGTAAGTTCGGTGATTTTACTGGCTAAAATTAAAGCAATATCCATAAGGCGTTCCCGTTAAATGAGCAGGATTTTATAGTACCGATTTTAGCTAAAAATGGAAATAAAAAAATGTGATATTTTGTTATAATGGTTGCTAATTACTTTTTTACCCTCACCCTAGCCCTCTCCCAGAGGGAGAGGGAATAGTTTAGGGAATATTTATAATAAAAATCCTCATTCAGTCCCCTCTCCCTCTGGGAGAGGGCTAGGGTGAGGGTTCATCAGAAAAAAAAAGGATCGCAAATGTCATTACAATTTAATGCTATCGCTCTGTTATTGGTCGTACTCATTTTACTCGGTGTACTTAGTAATAACAGCTCGATTACCATTTCCGCCACCGTCTTATTGTTAATGCAACAAACTTTTTTGAGCAAATACATCCCCTTTGTAGAAAAGAATGGTTTAACGATCGGCATTATTATTTTAACCATTGGCGTACTCAGCCCGATAGTATCAGGCAAAGTGCAACTGCCAGAATTGAAATCCTTATTTGATTGGAAAATGCTAATTGCGTTGGCCGTGGGAGCATTGGTCGCATGGCTCGGTGGGCGAGGCGTCAGTTTAATGGGAACCCAACCGATTTTGCTTACCGGCTTATTGATTGGCACCGTGCTTGGCGTAGCATTTCTCGGCGGTATTCCTGTCGGCCCATTGATTGCAGCAGGGATTTTATCCTTATTGATTGGGGGAAAATAAGCTGTGAAACCAAATCAAATCAAATCAAATAGAACCCCATTAACGCCGTTGCAAAATGCCTTATTTCACCAACTCAAAGACGTGATGATCCTTGACGAACGAAAAATTGCGGCACGCATTAAAGGCATAGGTCAAATTAAAAATGAACAAAGCCAACAAGCCGTTGCTGCCGAAATTCAAAGCCAAATTCAACAGGCTCAAGCACGCCTAAATCAACGTAAAAGTGCGGTGCAAAAAATAGCATTTCCTGATAATTTACCTGTTAGCCAACGTAAAGCCGAAATTCAGAAATTAATCCGTGAAAATCAAGTGGTGGTGATTGCAGGCGAAACGGGATCGGGCAAAACCACCCAATTGCCGAAAATGTGTTTAGAACTGGGTTTAGGCAAAAAAGGCTTGATCGGACACACACAACCACGCCGTATTGCGGCGCGTTCAGTGGCGGCTCGTATTGCGGAAGAATTGCAAACTGAACTCGGCGGTATAGTGGGTTACAAAGTGCGTTTTAACGATCAAGTAAGCGAAAACACCCAAATTAAGCTGATGACAGACGGGATTTTGCTGGCAGAAATTCAAACCGATCGCTATTTAAATCAATATGATACGCTGATTATTGACGAAGCTCACGAACGCTCACTGAATAACGATTTTATTCTCGGTTATCTCAAACAGCTCTTGCCACGCCGTCCTGATTTAAAAGTCATTATCACATCAGCGACCATTGATGTAGAACGTTTTTCTCAGCATTTTAACAACGCTCCTATTTTAGAAGTATCAGGGCGAACCTATCCAGTGGAAGTGCGTTATCGTCCAATGTTAGACAACGATGAAGAAGATCAATTACAGGGCATTGCTAACGCAGTAGATGAACTGCAAGCCGCAGGGCGTGGCGATATTTTGATTTTCTTAAACGGCGAACGGGAAATTCGAGATACGGCGGAAATGTTGCAAAAACAAGATCTTCGCCATACGGAAATTTTGCCCTTGTATGCACGGCTGTCCGCCCAAGAACAAAATAAAATTTTCCACCCGAGCGGACTTAATCGTATTGTATTGGCAACCAACGTGGCGGAAACGTCCTTGACCGTGCCAGGGATTAAATATGTGATCGATCCCGGTACAGCACGCATTTCTCGTTACAGTTACCGCACCAAAGTGCAACGCCTGCCTATTGAACCCATTTCACAAGCGTCCGCCAATCAACGCAAAGGGCGTTGCGGTCGGGTGAGTGAAGGGATTTGTATTCGCCTGTATTCAGAAGAGGATTTCAACAACCGCCCTGAATTTACCGATCCTGAAATTTTACGTACCAATTTAGCCAGCGTCATTTTGCAAATGACCGCACTTGGGCTGGACGATATTGATGCGTTCCCCTTTGTGGATGCCCCCGATAAACGCCATATTCAAGATGGCATTAAATTGTTGGAAGAATTGCAAGCCTTTGAATGGCGAAAAACCAAATTTGGCGAGAAACGCTTTTTAACCCAACAAGGTAAACAGCTCGCCCAATTGCCAGTGGATCCCCGCCTTGCCAAAATGCTCTTAACAGCGGTAGAACAAGGTTGTTTACACGAATTAATGATTATCGTATCTGCCCTGTCTATTCAAGATCCCCGAGAACGACCGCAGGAAAAACAACAATCCGCAGACGACAAACATCGCCGTTTTGCCGATAAAAAATCCGACTTTATGGCGTGGCTGAACCTGTGGAATTATATTCAAACCAACCAAAAAGAGCTGACCAAAAACCAATTTCGCCGTTTATGCCAAAAGGATTTTCTCAATTATTTGCGGATTCGGGAATGGCAGGATATTTATCATCAAATCAGAACCCAAGTGCGAGAATTGGGCTTGCCGATCAATTCGGAAGCGGCAAAATATCCGCAAATTCACACCGCACTTTTGAGCGGTTTGCTGTCGCATATCGGTCTGAAAGATAATGAAAAAAGCCAATATTTAGGGGCAAGAAACGCACATTTTGCGATTTTTCCTAATTCGGTATTGTTTAAAAAACAGCCGAAATGGGTAATGGCAGCGGAACTGGTAGAAACGTCTAAACTCTGGGGGCGAATGGTGGCAGAAATTGAGCCTGAATGGATTGAACCCCTTGCCAAACATTTAACCAAAAGCAGTTATTCCGAACCCCGTTGGTCAAAATCCCGTGGGCAAGTGATTGCCGATGAAAAAGTGAGCCTGTATGGCGTGCCGATTGTGGCAAGTCGCCCTGTGAATTTTAGCCAAATTGAACCGCAAACCTGCCGTGCGATTTTTATTCAATCCGCACTGGTGGAGGGGGATTGGAATACTCGCCACAAGTTCTTTTTTGCCAACCAAAAATTAGTGCGTGAAGTGGAAGAGCTGGAGCATAAATCCCGCCGCCGTGATATTTTGGTGGACGACCGCACCTTATTTGAGTTTTACGATGAACGCATCGGGGCGGACGTGGTGTCGCAGAAACATTTTGATAGCTGGTGGAAAACCGCCAGCCAAAACGCTCCTGATTTGCTCAATTTTGAAAAATCGTTTTTGATGAATGATGATGCACAAAAAGTGAGCCAACTGGATTTCCCGAATTTCTGGCAACAGGGCAATATTAAGCTCAAATTGACTTATCAATTTGAACCAGGGACGGACGCAGACGGCGTGACGGTGCATATTCCATTGCCGTTGCTCAATCAAATTGAAATGACAGGTTTTGACTGGCAAATCCCCAGTTTACGCCAAGAATTGATTATCGCTTTAATCAAAGCCTTACCGAAAAATCTCCGCCGCAATTTCGTGCCAGCCCCCAATTATGCCGAGGCATTTTTAGGGCGAGTGACCCATTTTGATAAGCCATTGACGGAAACCTTAAGCCACGAGTTCCGCCGAATGACAGGCGTAGCCGTTGAACCTGAGCAATGGAATTTTGAGCAAATTGCACCGCACTTAAAAATGACCTTCCGTGTGGTGGACGACAAAGGCAAAAAAATTGCCGAAAGTATGAATTTAGACCAGCTTAAATTTGATCTCAAAGATCGGGTGCAAGCCAGCATTTCCGCCGTGGCAGATGATGGCATTGAGCAATCAGGGATTCATATTTGGAATTTTGACCAACTTCCGCAATGTTATGAGCAGAAAAAACAAGGGTTTACCGTAAAAGCCTTTCCTGCGATTACGGACGAAAAAGATGCCGTGGGGATTAAATTATTTGAAACCGAATACGAGCAAAGCGTGGCAATGCAGCAGGGGTTACGCCGTTTAATTTTGCTCAACGTGCCATCACCGATCAAATATTTACACGAAAAATTACCCAACAAATCCAAACTGGGGCTATATTTCACCCCGTTCGGCAAAGTGCTGGAATTAATTGATGACTGTATCGCCTGCGGTGTGGACAAGCTGATCGCTGATTTCGGTGGGTTTGTGTGGAATGAAACGGATTTTGATAAATTACGAGATTTCGTGCGAGAAAATCTCAATGATATTACCGTGGACATCGCCCAACAGGTAGAACGCTTGCTAACGCTCACCTTTGAAATCAACAAACGCCTAAAAGGCAAAATGGATTTCACTCAAGCCTTTGCCCTATCTGACATTAAAGCCCAATTGAACGGCTTGATTTATCAAGGTTTTGTGGAAAAAACAGGCTATGCCAGACTGCCCGATTTACAGCGTTATCTCCAAGCCATAGATAAACGCCTAGACAAACTCGCCCAAGATACCAACCGAGACAGGGCAGCAATGCTGCGGGTAGAACAATGCCAACAAGCCTATAATCAGCTGTTAGCAAAACTGCCAAAATCTAAACCGCACTCCGCAGAAGTGTTGGAAATTCGCTATATGATTGAAGAACTTAGAGTGAGTTTGTTTGCTCAACAGTTGGGGACGAAGTATCCGATTTCGGATAAAAGGGTGCTGAATGTGATTAATGAAATTTAGACATAGCAAACAAAATGGTTAGAAAAAGTGAGTAAAAACTTTGTACTATTAAATAGGTTGGTCCACTGTTTCTAACTATATAGTTCATTAAGAAGAGCATAACGCCAAAAGGATGAGTGCAAAGATCAATGTAATCATAACTTGTCCCAATGTACGTGGTTGGGCAACTGCAAAACAGACAAAAAGACAAACGAAAAGCCACATAACAAATTCTCCTTTAATTTAATTTCTTGAATTTTTGCACCTAAAACAGGTTCATTTTACTATGAACCTAGAATAGGTGCAATGAGAAATTTAAGATTATCCATTCATTCCGCCGAGCATAGTTGGTTACGCCAATTATTTTTAGAACAACGGCAAAAATTAGGTTTATCACAACGAGCATTAGCCGATAAGTTGGGAGTAATTCATTCCTTTATTGGTAAAGTGGAAACGGGTGATAGACGATTAGATGTTTTTGAGTTTATCGCTTATTGTAAAGGTCTTGAGCTTGATCCTTTGGTTGTTTTACAAGAAATAAATCAACATTTCAGTAACCAATAACTTTTCAAATTTACTACACTCTGCAAAGTGTATTAGAAATTCGCTATGTGATTGACGAGTTGCGAGTGAGGTTGTTTATACACAAAAAACGGCAAAATTTGTGCATGATAAAATAACGTATACAAGAAATGCGGAAAACTTGTGTGCGTTATGATGATATATACGAAATAGGCATGATCCTGTTGTTATTTATATTGTAACCTCTCGTAAAAAACACCGCACTTTTCCTCAATTTTTGTTAAGATACGCAAAAAATCTTAATGAGATCCGCTATGAACGTCAATCATTTCACACAACGCTATATCGACTGGGTGATCAAACTCGGTCGGCTCAAATTTTCCCTGTTAGGTTTTCTCATTGTCGCCACCTTTGCCTTACTGACCCATATTGTGTTAAGTTTTGTGGTGATGGGGCGAATTAATTGGGAAAGTTTAAGTTATGCCATTATTTTTGGCTTGATTTCCGCCCCTTTCGTGATTTATTTTTTCACTTTATTAGTCGATCGGCTCGAACGCTCACGTTTAGCCTTAGCTAAATCCATTCAAGATAAAAGTGCCTTGCTGGCCAGTATTAGTCACGAACTCCGCACGCCATTAAATGGCATTTTAGGGTTAAGCCAAATGCTGTTAGACACATCATTGACGGAACAACAGCGAAATTATCTGCATACCATTAGCCTAAGTGCGGTGTCTTTAGGCAATATTTTTAATGATATTATCGACTTAGAAAAAATTGATAGCCATAACATTGAGTTATATCAACGTGAAACGGATTTTTATGCGTTTTTAAACGATATACAAAATATTGCGACCTTATTAGCCAGTCAAAAAGGCTTGTCTTTTGAGATGAAATGTGACGAAAATTTACCGCACTTTTTACGCTTAGATCAAACAAGGCTAAACCAAATTTTATGGAATTTATTGAGTAATGCGGTGAAATTCACCGAACAAGGGACGATCGGTCTAGCAGTCAATGCTTTACCCGATAATCACTATCAATTTTCTGTCACGGATACCGGACAAGGTATGCCAAGCCAAGAGCTAGACAAAATCTTCACCATGTATTACCAAGTGGCCAGCAGTGGTAAACGCTCTGCTGGCAGTGGCATTGGGTTAGCCATTTCAGAAAATCTGGCACATTTAATGCAGGGAGATTTAACCGTTGCCAGTGAACTCGGGCAAGGCACCACTTTTACGCTCCGCATTCAAGCGGAAAGCGTGGAACCTAAAGCGTCGCCGATGGTAAAAAGTGCGGTGCAAAATTTACACATTTTATTGGTGGAAGATATTCAGCTCAACATCACCGTGGCAAAAACTCTGTTAGAAAAACTCGGTCACCAAGTGGATGTCGCCATGTCAGGCAAAGAGGCTATTCAAGCCTTTGAACACAACAGCTATGATTTATTGTTATTAGACATTCAACTGCCCGATATGACCGGTTTTGACATTGCCCATTATTTACGTGATGGCTATGAAAATGATCGCTATGATTATCTGCCACCGTTAATTGCGTTAACCGCCAATGTGATGCAAAACAAAGCCGAATATCAACGTCAAGGCATGGATGACGTATTGCGTAAGCCATTGTTAGTGAATGAATTAACCGCTTGCTTGAATACCTATTTTGGCGACAGTGAAATGTTAGCACATGCCCCAAAGCACGCAGAGACTCAACCCATTCCCGAAGATTTAGCCGAATATTTTAACCCTGACATTCTGGCAGAACTGCTTGAATTTATTGGCAAAGATTTATATGCCGAAAATATCCGTTTATTTAAACAGGAAATCAACGGTGGCGATTTGGATGTGGTTTCCGCTTATCAAGATTATCAACAAGGCCATATCAGTAAGCAACAATTTACTGAAACCGCTCATAAACTCAAAGGGGCGGCTGCCAGTCTTGCTATGCAATCGGTTCAGAATTTGGCGAATTTGATGCAACAGGGGGAGTTGCCAGAGTGGGATGAAAAAGTATCAGCATGGGTGAGTGAAATTGAACGGTTGACAACCATCAGTTTGGATTTGATGTATTTATGGCTATCAAAATAAAATATACAAAATTATATATGTAAAGTATAATTATATACGTGAAGTATAATTTTGTATAAAGGTATATAAAATGAGCAATATAACCAAGGATCCTCTCTATTATCCACGAACAGAACTGGCAGAACGTTTAGTGGTGAGTTTGAAAGATGGTATTAGCCATGCTTTGACATTGTTTGCTCCACGCCGTATGGGCAAAACACAATTTTTATTACAGGATATTAAACCCTTAGCGGAAAAAATGGGGTTTCACGTTTGCTATTTTAGTTTTATGGATACATTTATTTCTGGAGATAACCAAGCTCAGGGAACGGATATTCAGCAAGCCTTTTGTCAGGCATTATCCACTTTTCTAACTAAAACAGTACAAGTTAAGCTAAACAAAGCGTTGGGAAAAATTAAAACCGTTGAAATTGCAGGGATGGTTGGCGTAGGTTTAGACAATGGAAAATTACCGGTGCAAACAAGCCCAAGTCGTCTATTGCAAGAAATTGCCGAAACCAGTCAGAAACCTGTCTTAATGCTGTTTGATGAAATCCAAGAATTGGCTAGAATTAAGGGAATGCAAGCCTTAGTGAAATCTTTGCGTACAGGGCTTGATATGTATCAATCTAAAATTAAAGTAATTTTTACTGGATCAAGCACAAATGGTTTACGTACGATGTTTAATGACAGTAAAGCACCGTTCTTTCATTTTGCACACGCACTCAATTTCCCCAATCTTGGTCGTGATTTTACTGACTTTTTAGCGGATATTTATCAGCAACGAGTTGGAAAAGGATTAGATAAAACGGTATTTTTTACGATTTTTCAACGATTGAATTATACGCCATTGTATATGCGGACGATTACGCAGAATTTGATTATCGATCCTGAGCTTTCTTTAGAACAAGCCGTACAAAAGACCTTAGATGAAATAGGCTTTCAAAATGAGAATGTACAACAATGGCAACAGCTTAGTGAGCTTGAGAGACAGATTTTACGTTTGATCGCTCAAGGAAAAAGTGCATTGTACAGCCAAGACACTCGTCAACAATTAGCAAATTTGTTGGGCGTTGAACAAATAAGTAGCAGTACAATTCAAGGTAAAATGAGAAAACTTGAACGAGCGGATTTGATCACTCGGGGTGTGGGAGATGAATTAAAGATTAATCAACCGCAGTTTCAAACGTGGTTAATAGAAAATAAAATTTAAAAAAGGGGCAAACGCCCCTTTTTCATATTACAACAGATATTACTCTTTAAACGTATCCCCTAAACAAGGCTGAATTTTAGTCAAAATTTCTTTCACCACACGAGGATGAGCTGCGACAATATGGCCGTCTTTTAAATAATCATGTCCGCCATTAAAATCACAAACTAAGCCACCCGCCTCACGAACGACCAATTCACCTGCGGCAATATCCCAAGGTTTTAAGCCCATTTCAAAGAAACCATCAACACGGTTGGCAGCGGTGTAGCACAAATCTAAGGCGGCAGAGCCTGTGCGACGGAAATCAGCGGCATCGGTGATTAAGGCATTCATCATGGCCATGTGAATTGGCATCAGTTTGGCTTGTTTGAATGGGAAACCAGTGGCTAGTACGGTGCCTTTCATATCACGGCGGTCTGCAACACGTAAACGAATATCGTTTAATTTTGCTCCCTCGCCACGTACTGCGGTAAATAATTCATTTTTGATTGGGTCATAAACCACGCCCACTTCAGTGCGACCTTTGACACGAATAGCGATAGAGACAGCGAAATGTGGGAAACCTTTGATAAAGTTGGTGGTGCCGTCTAATGGATCGATCACCCATTGCGTATCACGATCATTACCTGCTAACACCCCTGATTCTTCGGTGATAATACTGTGATCAGGGTAGGAGGCACGAATGGTTTCAATCACGGCGGCCTCGGCCGCTTTATCTACGTTGGTCACGTAGTCATAGTTGCCTTTAACTTGGGTTTCAATATCCGCACGGTTTTCATAACTTTTGGCGATAACATTGCCTGCTTTTCGTGCAGCACGAATAGCGATATTTAACATTGGGTTCATAAGAATATCCATTAGAGATTGTGAAAAGAACAATGGCAAAGCGTATTTTGCGTTTTGCCTTAAACTGCGGTGCATTATAGTGAATTTTTTGAGCCGTTTCCACTATTAAAAATATTTTCTAAAACCTACTAATAAATAGGGATATTGTGCTAAAATAAGCAACGAGTTTAATTTGAATATCGCAACTATGTTAGACAACATCCGCATTGTATTAATCGAAACCTCCCATTCTGGTAATATTGGCTCGGCGGCTCGGGCCATGAAAACCATGGGCTTGCGTGAGTTGTATTTGGTTTCGCCGAAACAAGGTATTGATGAACAGGCAATAGCCTTGTCCGCAGGGGCGGAGGATGTGGTGAAAAATGCGGTGGTGGTTGAGCGTTTTGAGCAAGCGGTGGGCGATTGTTCGCTGTTGATTGGCACCAGTGCCAGACTTCGCCATTTGCAGAATAGTTTAATTGAACCTCGTCAATGCGGTGAGATTGCTATGCAAGCCACGAAGTGCGGTGAAAAAGTGGCGATTATTTTCGGTCGTGAGCGAGTGGGGTTAACCAATGATGAACTCTTGAAATGCCGTTATCATTTAACCATTCCGGCGAATCCTGATTATTCTTCGCTCAATTTAGCCATGGCAGTGCAGTTGGTGTGTTATGAATTACGTATGGCGTTTTTGTCGCAAACTGCACAGGAAATGCCTGTTACTCCCATAGAAAATACCGTTAAAAACACCGCACTTTTAGCTACGACACAACAATTAGAATACTTTTTTGAACATACGGAACGCCTTTATCAATCTTTAGGTTTTATTCAAAATCAAGGTGTTATGCCGAAATTAAGGCGTTTGTATCAACGTGCTGAAGTGGAGCAAAATGAGTTAAATATTTTGCGTGGTATGTTAACTGCGGTGGAAAAACGCTTAGATTTTCATAAGTAATAATAGTTGACTATTTTACTAGGTTAAGTAAACTATTCGCATTGATTGTTAGGATAAGAAGAGAGAGAAAGATGAAATTAACTTCCAAAGGACGTTATGCCGTGACGGCCATTTTAGATATTGCACTAAATGGTCAGGAAAATCCGGTGACATTGTCTGACATTTCTGAACGGCAAAGTATTTCCCTTTCTTATTTGGAGCAGCTTTTTGCTAAATTACGCCGACATGGCTTAGTGAAAAGTGTGCGTGGGCCAGGTGGTGGCTATCAATTAGGATTGCCGACACAAGATATTTCCATCGGTATGATTATTTCGGCGGTGAATGAAAATATTTCCGTGACGAAATGTCTAGGTCAAGGGAATTGTCATGACGGGCATGAATGTTTAACCCATTCTTTATGGGAAGAATTAAGCCAACGGATTGAGAGTTTTTTAGATCAAATCACCTTGGCAGAACTGGTTAATAAGCAGGGTACGAAAGCACGTACTCATCAAACACATCAAGATTTTGATAATCTTTTAGTCGTCAATAGCTAGCTATAAATATAGCATTTTTAGGAGTGAATTTAATGAAATTACCAATTTATTTGGACTATGCAGCAACCTGTCCAGTAGATGAACGTGTGGCAAAAAAAATGATGGAATTTTTAACCATTGATGGTAACTTTGGTAACCCAGCCTCTCGTTCACACAAATTTGGTTGGCAAGCGGAAGAGGCGGTGGATATCGCACGTAATCAAATTGCAGATTTAATCGGTGCAGACAGCCGTGAAATCGTGTTTACTTCGGGGGCAACCGAGGCGGATAACTTGGCCATTAAAGGGGCTGCACATTTCTATCAAACCAAAGGCAAGCACATTATTACGTGCAAAACTGAACATAAAGCGGTGTTAGATACTTGTCGCCAGTTGGAGCGTGAGGGCTTTGAAGTCACGTATTTAGAGCCGAAAGCGGACGGTTTAATCGATCTTGACGTGTTTAAAGCGACACTTCGTCCAGATACGATTTTAGTTTCGATTATGCACGCCAACAACGAAATCGGGGTGATTCAAGATATTAAAGCGATTGGTGAACTTTGCCGTGCCAATAAAACCATTTTCCATACCGACGCTACGCAAAGTGTGGGTAAAGTTGAGATTAATTTAGCGGAATTACCGGTAGATTTACTGTCTATGTCAAGCCACAAATTATATGGGCCAAAAGGGATCGGGGCGTTATATGTACGTCGTAAACCACGTATTCGTTTAGAGGCGATTATTCACGGTGGTGGCCATGAACGTGGTATGCGTTCAGGTACGTTGCCAGTGCATCAAATCGTCGGTATGGGCGAGGCTTATCGTATTTGTAAAGAAGAAATGGCAACTGAAATGCCACGCTTAAAAGCCTTACGTGACCGTTTATACAATGGCTTAAAAGGCATTGAAGAAACCTATGTCAATGGTTCTATGGAACATCGTTTAGATAACAATTTAAACATCAGCTTTAACTATGTTGAGGGTGAAAGTTTAATGATGGCATTGCGTGATATTGCGGTGTCTTCTGGTTCTGCTTGTACATCAGCGAGCCTTGAGCCGTCTTATGTATTACGTTCTTTAGGCTTAAATGATGAATTAGCTCACAGCTCAATTCGTTTCACCTTAGGCCGTTATACGACGGAAGAAGAAATTGATTACACCATTAGCCTAATGCAAGGTGCGGTGCAAAAATTAAGAGATTTATCACCACTTTGGGATTTATTCAAAGAGGGTATTGATTTAAACACCATTGAGTGGTCAGCTCACTAATTTTATAAGGAACAAGAAAATGGCATACAGTGAAAAATTATTAGATCATTATGAAAATCCACGCAACGTGGGTGCTATGGATAAAAAATCTGCTGACGTGGGTACAGGCATGGTCGGTGCACCGGCTTGTGGTGACGTAATGCAGTTACAAATTAAAGTTGGCGATAATGGCATTATTGAAGATGCGAAATTCAAAACCTATGGCTGCGGTTCAGCGATTGCCTCTAGCTCATTGATTACCGAATGGGTCAAAGGTAAATCCTTAGACGAGGCGGGGGCGATTAAAAACAGCCAAATTGCGGAAGAATTAGAGTTACCACCGGTAAAAGTGCATTGCTCAATTCTTGCGGAAGATGCGATTAAAGCCGCCATTGCGGATTATAAAGCGAAACAAGCGAAGTAATTAATTCCCTCTCCTCATAAAATCCCCTCTCCCTCTGGAAGAGGGCTAGGGTGAGGGTAATAGTTTTGGTGAGGGAACACGAGATTGCCCCTCACCTCCCGAAAATCTTTCAGATTTTCTCCATCCTCTCCCACAGGGAGAGGCTGTATTCTTTTATTGGGAGCATATAATGGCAGTCACATTAACGCCAAGTGCCGCTCATCGTGTCAGCACTTTTTTACAAAATCGTGGCAAAGGTATTGGTTTACGTTTAGGCATTAAAACATCAGGCTGTTCTGGATTAGCTTATGTGTTAGAATTTGTGGATAGCCTAAATGAAGATGATCATGTGTTTGAATATGACGGTGTAAAAGTGATCGTAGATACCAAAAGCCTGGTGTATTTAGACGGTACAGAACTGGATTTTGTGAAAGAGGGCTTAAACGAGGGCTTTAAATTCAACAACCCAAATGTCAAAGATCAATGTGGTTGTGGTGAAAGTTTTAACGTATAAATAAGATAAATTTTATGACAAATCCCTTTTCCCTATTTAATTTACCCGTACAATTTGCCGTGGATATGGCCTTATTGTCCGAGCGTTTTTTGCAGTTACAAAAGCAATTTCACCCCGATAATTTTGCTACCCAATCCGCACAAGATCAGCGTTTGGCGATGCAACAATCGGCAGAAATTAATGATGCCTTAAAAACCCTTAAAGATCCGATTTTGCGTGCTGAGGCGATTATTCAAATTCACACTGGCGAAGTACAGGATCTGGAGCAAAAAAGTACGCAAGATATTGCTTTTTTAATGCAACAATTACAATGGCGTGAACAGTTAGACGAGATTGAAACGCAACAAAATCACACCGCACTTGATGAATTTCGTGGTGAGATTGAGATGGAACAAAAAACGCTGTTGCAACAAATTGAAACTGAATTAGCCGAGCAAAACTGGTCAGCTGCACAAATGACGGCAGATAAATTACGTTTTGTGAGAAAATTGATTGAACAGATTGAAAACGTAGAAGAAAAATTGTTTTAGGGGACAGAGCATGAAGTTAAGTCACTTATTCGTTGTTGCAGTCATGTTATTGACGACTTCTTTGTCTTTTGCTCAAACCGCTTACGGAACCGATCCTCTAAAAGAAATACAAACGAATGAGAGTTATATTTATACGAGTAATTCACCCAAATCGAAAGGCTTAACATTGTCATTAAGATTGCCGAATAGTTGGATCGGGCAAGAGGCGAGACGTTCCAATATTGTGCAAAAATTTCAAAGCAAATATGGCAAAGAAGCCCAAGTGATGTTGATGGTAAAAGATTTACCGGAGGAAATTCGGGGTGTTTCAAAGGCTGAATGGCGAGAATATTTATCAGATGCCAATGAAAGACGTGATTTTGCAGAGGCTATGCTCGAAGATTATAATGGCGTTTATCTCGGGAGTGGCGTGATAACGCTTGAAGGATTTCCAGGTTTTTGGCTTAGGAATCGGGTTACTGCAGAGCGATTAGATAATAATTTTGGTATGGAAAATATTACTTATTTTATCTTCACTCAAGATAAAATGGTGGCGATTCAAGGTATGGTCATGACATCTTTCAATGGAACATCAACCGGAGCTTCATTTGAAACCTACCGCCCATTATTTAATGTTATCGCAGATAGTTTGATGATAGAAAATTTATATAAATAAGAAGATAAACATGGCATTATTACAAATTGCTGAACCCGGCCAAATGGCCGCACCGCACCAACATAAATTGGCGGTGGGCATTGATTTAGGCACAACAAATTCCTTGGTTGCCTCGGCGCGTAGTGGGACAGCGGATATTTTATTAGATGAACAAGGGCAAGCCTTAACCCCATCTATTGTGCATTATGCGGAAAATAACGTCGTGGTGGGTCATGATGCTGGGGCGTTAGCGAGCCAAGATCCGCAAAATACAATTATTTCTGTTAAACGATTAATCGGACGAAGTTTAACGGATGTGCAACAGCGTTATCCAAATTTGCCTTATCAATTTCAGGCGACGGAAAATGGTTTACCATTAATTCAAACGTCACAAGGTAACGTCAGTCCGGTTGAAGTATCTAGCGAAATTCTGAAAAAATTAACCGCACTTGGTGAGCAAACGCTAGGCGGTGAATTGTCTGGTGCGGTGATTACGGTGCCGGCTTATTTTGATGATGCCCAACGTCAAAGCACCAAAGACGCAGCGAAATTGGCTGGCTTGAATGTGTTACGTTTGTTAAATGAACCAACAGCGGCAGCTATTGCTTATGGTTTGGATAGTGGCCAAGAGGGTGTGATTGCAGTCTATGATTTAGGCGGTGGCACCTTTGATATTTCCATTTTGCGTCTATCTAAAGGTGTGTTTGAAGTGTTGGCGACAGGTGGCGATACCGCTTTGGGCGGAGATGATTTCGATCATTTAATTGCAGATTGGATCATTAGCCAATCAGGACAGTCCCCTGAAAATGCACAACAACAACGTGAATTGATTGAGATGTCGAATGACATCAAAGTATTTTTGTCCCAAGAACAAGAGGTGGAGATTGCTTGGCAAGGTTGGCAAGGCAGCATTAGTCGAGCGCAGTTTAATCAATTAATTCAGCCTTTGGTTAAACGTTCTTTAATGGCTTGTCGCCGAGCGTTAAAAGATGCCAATATTACTGCTGAAGAAGTCCGAGAAGTGGTGATGGTCGGCGGTTCAACCCGAGTGCCGTTTGTGCGTGAAGAAGTGGGCGTGTTCTTTGGAAAAATGCCGTTAACCTCTATCGATCCTGACAAAGTGGTGGCCTTGGGGGCTGCGGTTCAAGCGGATATTTTGGTGGGCAATAAACCGGATGCCGATATGCTGTTGCTTGATGTGATTCCGCTTTCTTTGGGAATTGAAACCATGGGCGGTTTAGTGGAAAAAATTATTCCACGTAACACCACGATCCCCGTGGCTCGAGCACAGGAATTTACCACGTTCAAAGACGGTCAAACCGCTATGTCAGTGCATATTGTGCAAGGCGAACGTGAAATGGTGGAAGATTGCCGTTCATTAGCTCGCTTTACGTTACGTGGTATTCCCGCCATGGCAGCCGGTGCGGCACATATTCGTGTAACTTATCAAGTGGATGCCGACGGCTTGTTAAGTGTGACCGCCATGGAAAAATCCACTGGCGTTCAGTCGTCTATTCAGGTAAAACCGTCCTATGGTTTAACCGATGATGAGATTACTAACATGCTCAAATCTTCCATGGAAAATGCGAAACAGGATATTGATGCACGCTTATTAGCCGAACAACGTGTCGAGGCTCGTCGAGTGATGGAAGCTGTGTTAACTGCCTTGGAAAATGACCAAGATTTACTGAATGCAGAGGAACTCAGTGCGGTGAAAAATGCCTTAGTTTCGTTAGACAATTTACAGCAAGGCACTGACACCTTAGCGATTAAACAAGGGATTAAGGATTTAGATCAGGCGACGCAAGAATTTGCGGCACGCCGAATGGATAAATCCATCCAAAAAGCCTTAAAAGGGCAATCAGTCAATAATTTATAGTATTTACGAATTTACAATAGGAAAGAAAATATGCCAAAAGTTGTGTTTTTACCCCATGAAGAATTTTGCCCAGAGGGTATGGTGATTGACGCCAAAAAAGGGGATAACTTGTTAGATCTTGCACATGATCATGATGTAGAAATTCATCATGCTTGTGACGGTTCTTGTGCTTGTACCACCTGTCACGTGGTGATCCGTGAGGGGTATGACAGTTTAAACGAAAGTTCTGACCAAGAAGAAGATATGTTGGATAAAGCCTGGGGCTTAGAAATTGAAAGCCGTTTATCTTGTCAATGTATCGTGGGGGACGAAGATTTAGTGGTAGAAATTCCAAAATATAATCTGAACCACGCAAATGAGGCGGCGCACTAATGAAATGGACAGATGTACAAGCCATTGCTGAGGCATTATATGACCGTGATCCCAATTTAGATCCAAAAACGGTACGTTTTACCGATATGCACCAATGGATTTGTGAATTGGAAGATTTTGATGACAATCCCGAGGCCAGCAATGAGAAAATTCTAGAGGGAATTTTGTTGGCTTGGTTGGATGAGTTTGAGTAAACAAAAAAAAGTCGCTTGAGGGCGACTTTTTATATGCTTTAAAGAAAATGTATACGAATAAATTCAGCCACCAAATCCACATCATCAACATAATAGTCGGCTTGAAATTCGGATTTCTCCCCTAAATAAACAGAGGTTTGGGCATGTTGTAGCATTAAAAAGTCATTGAAATCATTACCAAATGCTACATAGTCTTGTTCTCCAATTAAGTGCTTTAGCGTATGATATTTATTGTTACCTTTAGGGGTAATATCAAAGAAACATTCTTTTTTATGAATATGAAAGCTAATATTCTCGGTATTAAATTGATCATAAATTGCTTGCTGAGGTTGATCTAACAGCACCAAGATTTTACTCACGCCCTCATTTATTAACGCTTGTTCACTGACTTGCTCATTGCTTAATGACGCAATATATTGATGAAAATCATGAGGTTGTTCAGATAAGGAAAACGCCCATTTGCCATCAAGAACATAGGCTAACTTTAATTGTTTTAATGTGGTTAAACAATTTTCCACATAATCTTGTGCTAACAATTTGGTTAAAATAAAGGTGCCTTGCTGATACGCCATGCCACCATTGCAACCGACTAAAATCGTGTTTTTATGTGAGGTGAGGTCAGTCGGCAACATGGGCAACATATCCCGAATGGGTCTGGCGGAGGCAAAAATGACCGAGTGATTTTTGAGTAAGTCCACAATAGCATTACTGATTGACTCACTGACTTTTAAGCCATTTTTGGAAATCGTGCCGTCAATATCAAACACAAATGTGGTCATTTTTCTATTTTCCTTATGCCAATAGCTGAATTATATCAATGTGATTAAATGAATGCGTATTTTGATTGATGGAGGCGTGTCCCGGAGTCGAACCGAGCTACATGGATTTGCAATCCAGTGCATAACCGCTTTGCTAACACGCCATAGAAGTGATTTTAGATATAAAAAAACACCTTGCGGTGCTATTTTTTAACCTAGTGTTTAAAATGGTGCCCGAGGCCAGACTTGAACTGGCACGCCCCGAAAGGCGAGGGATTTTAAATCCCTTGCGTCTACCGATTCCGCCACTCGGGCTAAACGCATTTCCTAACTTTTGCTAGGTTTAAATTGGAGCGGGAAACGAGGCTCGAACTCGCGACCCCGACCTTGGCAAGGTCGTGCTCTACCAACTGAGCTATTCCCGCTTTGTTCTCAGCATTACGCTGTCAACGAGGGTGCATTTTACGGAAATCTGTATTGATGTCAACAGGAATTTTGAAATAATCTTGAAAAAACGATTGTTTGCCGAAAAAAAATACAGGCTTGTTAAAAATCAGTCAATTTTAGTAGAAATCGCCCGAAAGATGAACCGAAGAAAATCAAAAAATCTGCTTTAATCGCACCGCACTTTATGTCAGAATGTTTGCCATGATTTTTACAACATATTTTAGGTGAATACATGACAACAGACTATGCGTTAGATACGATTTTGGCTCAGGCGGGAAATCGTACGGATCCTCGTACCGGTGCGGTGTCCACACCGATTTTTCTTTCGACGGCTTATGGACATCACGGTATTGGTGAAAGTACGGGGTTTGATTATACTCGCACCAAAAACCCGACCCGAGTGGTATTAGAAGAAACCATGGCGAAATTAGACGGCGGTGATGCGGGGTTTGCCTTTGCCTCGGGCATGGCAGCGATTCAGGTGTTAATGAGTTTATTTAAGGCGCCGGATGAATGGCTGGTGTCCAGTGATGTGTACGGCGGTACCTATCGGTTATTGGATTTTTGTTATAAAAATAACCATGGCGTGAAACCCGTGTATGTGAATACGGCGGAAGTCAGTGCCATTGAGGCAGCCATTACCCCTCATACTAAAGCGATTTTTGTGGAAACCCCCTCCAATCCATTAATGGAAGAATGCGACGTGGCAGCGATTGCAAAAGTCGCTAAAAAACATAATTTGTTATTAATTGTGGATAATACCTTTTTAACCCCAATGCTTTATCGTCCAATGGAAGATGGGGCGGACGTGACAATTTACAGTGGTACCAAATATATTGCGGGTCATAATGATGTGTTAGCGGGTTTGATTGTGGCAAAAGGTCAGGAATTATGTGATCGTTTGTTCTATATTCAAAATGGGGCAGGCGCTGTGTTGTCGCCGTTTGATTCTTGGTTAACCATTCGTGGCTTGAAAACGCTGTCATTACGTATGCAACGTCATCAGCAAAATGCACGGGAAATTGCCGAATTTTTACGTCAACAACCGCAAATTACGGATGTATTGTATTCTAACAAAGGCGGGATGTTGTCGTTCCGTTTGCAAGATGAAAATTGGGTTAATCCTTTCTTAAAAGCCATGAAATTGATTACCTTTGCGGAAAGTCTTGGCGGAACCGAAAGTTTTATTACTTATCCCGCCACCCAAACCCATATGGATATTCCCGAGGCGGAGCGAATTGCTCGTGGCGTGTGTAATCGCTTATTGCGTTTCTCCGTGGGGCTAGAAGATGTCGAAGATATTAAACAAGATCTGCGTCAAGCATTGGTGGCTTGTTGTAAGTAAGGTTTCACAAATTGAAATGATTGATTAAATAAAGGGTGATAATTTTATAGCTGTGTTATGATATTTTCAGCTTTGGGGTATCACCCTGAAATGATTTCAAATTTATACTATTAAAAAAGGAATGAAAAATGGCAGATGTATTACATGTAACAGACGCGTCATTTGAAGCAGATGTGTTAAATTCAGATGTACCTGTATTATTAGATTTTTGGGCGCCTTGGTGTGGTCCTTGTCGTATGGTTGGCCCGATTTTGGAAGATCTTGCTAAAGAATATGGTGATAAAGTCAAAATTGTGAAAATGAACATTGATGATAACCAAGGGACACCAGCACAATTTGGTGTGCGTGGGATTCCAACGTTGCTTTTATTCAAAGAGGGCAAAGTGCTAGCTACGCAAGTGGGTGCGGTGCCAAAAACACAATTAGCCTCATTTGTTAATCAAGCATTATAATCTTGAAAACGCCTAGCGGATGCTAGGCGTTTTTGTTTAACTGTTCTCTTTGGTTTTCTTCACGCATAATCCCGCATGGCGTTCTTGGTTATCCCATACATGGTTAATCCGCATTTTATTACCTTTCAATTCAGTGATTTCAATATTCACAGATTTTCCGTCGTTGGCGTTTTGAGTAAATGTCTGAAAGATTTTTTGTTCAAATTCGTTTAATTCAGGACTGTTTTTGAGCTTTTGTTCCGTTTCTTTGGAATGAATTTTGCCAAAAACATAGTTGGTACTGGTTTCTGACAACATATTTCCTTTCAGTTCCCAATGTCCTGTATGGTGGCTTTCATAAGTAAAAGTTTTTTGGAAATTTATTATCCCGATACCTAGTGATGTGCCATCCGCTTGAAAATCAAATTGATCCAATGATTCCACGCCTAAACGGGGATAGAAAATTTGACATGTCCATTCGCCGATAATGTCGCTCGGCAAAACAACAGGATTTTCCACCGCACTTGCCAATGCAGGGAAGAGCGTGATTAAGCATAGTCCATATAATTTATTGATTTTCATCGGCTTTGTTCTCGTAATTTTTGTAAAATCGTTTTCATATTTTTATCTAACGGGGCGGTTAATTGCAAGGTTTCCCCTGTTTTTGGGTGTTCAAAACGAATATTAAAGGCATGTAAAAACAAGCGATTTAGCCCAAATGCGGTCATTTCTTCATCAAATTTTTTATCCCCGTATTTATCATCTAAGGCAATCGGGTGGCCCGCATGCAAAGTATGCACCCGAATTTGATGGGTTCGCCCTGTGACGGGAGAGGCTTTGACTAAGGTCGCGTTGGCATAACGTTCTTCAATGCTAAAACGGGTTTCGCTCGGTTTGCCTTGTTCGCTCACTTTGACAATGCGTTCACCGCTCGCCAATTCATTTTTGAGTAACGGGGCTTGAACCACTTTTACATGGGATTGCCATTGTCCACGCACCAAGGCCAAATAGTCTTTTTGCACGGTTTTAATGCGTAACTGTTCATGTAAATTGCGTAAGGCAGAGCGTTTTTTCGCCACTAATAAAATCCCCGACGTATCTCGGTCGATACGATGGACTAATTCCAGAAATCTGGCCTCTGGACGCAATGCACGTAAGCCCTCAATCACTCCGAAACTCAAGCCACTGCCGCCATGTACGGCAATGCCTGAGGGTTTATTGATCACCAATAAACAATCGTCCTCAAAAATAATTTGGCTTTCTAATTGCGCCACCTTATTCAGTTTGGTGGAAATCGGCGCTTGGGCTTTTTCCGACACTCGCACAGGCGGCACTCGCACCACATCACCCGCTTGTAATTTATATTCTGGTTTAATGCGCCCTTTATTTACTCGCACTTCGCCTTTTCGCACAATACGATAAATCAGGCTTTTTGGCACGCCTTTGAGCTTGGTTAATAAATAATTGTCGATACGTTGCCCCGCCTCATCAGCCGAAATATTGAGCATTTTGACGGAGGCATTAATAATAGCGTTGGGTTGGTTTGTCATAAAATTGTGTTTTTCAGGAAAAATTAGTCGGATTTTAACATAATTAACAAATAATTAAAATTGCTGAAATACCTTGCTAAAAAGCGGTATTACGTCCATAATAATACAGATTTTGCCTAGGCAAAATTAATGAAGTTTTGTTAATTTAGCAATCAATGCGGTTTAGACATAAGACATTAATTTTTAACGAAATATGTGATTAAATTGCCGATTTATCCTATGTTTTTAGACACAAATTTTGGATAACCCAATCAATGCACCCAGTCTTTGACAGTCGAGATGACAGACATAGGACGAAAAACACGAGGTCGATTGTGGAAATTTTTTGCTTGAAATTTATTCAAATGAGCAAAGTGCGGTGTGTTTTAATCGAATTTATTAAAATAAAAATGAGAAAATTTTTACAATGAAAAGAATGTTAATCAATGCGACTCAAAAAGAAGAGTTGCGTGTTGCGTTAGTCGATGGACAACGCTTATTTGATTTGGATATTGAAAGTCCAGGTCACGAACAAAAAAAAGCCAATATTTACAAAGGGAAAATTACCCGTGTAGAACCGAGTCTTGAGGCCGCCTTTGTAGATTATGGCGCTGACCGTCACGGTTTCTTACCGTTAAAAGAAATTGCCCGTGAATATTTCCCTGCCGGTTATAGCTATAACGGCCGCCCGAACATCAAGGATGTGATTAAAGAGGGGCAAGAAGTCATTGTGCAAGTGAACAAAGAAGAACGAGGTAATAAAGGCGCCGCCTTAACCACGTTTGTTTCACTGGCCGGTAGTTATTTAGTGATCATGCCAAACAACCCAAGAGCGGGCGGGATTTCTCGCCGCATTGAGGGTGATGAACGCCTTGAATTAAAAGATGCCTTGAGTTCATTGGATGTGCCAGATGGCGTGGGTTTAATTGTGCGTACCGCTGGGGTAGGCAAATCGCCTGAAGAATTACAATGGGACTTGAAAGTCTTATTACATCACTGGGATGCCATTCAAACCGTGGCAAAAAGTCGCCCTGCACCGTTTTTAATTCACCAAGAAAGTGATGTGATCGTGCGTGCGATCCGTGATTATTTGCGCCGTGATATCGGCGAAATCTTGGTGGACAGCCCGAAAGTGTTTGAGAAAGCCAAAGCCCATATCAAGCTCGTTCGCCCTGATTTCTTAAATCGCATTAAATTGTACCAAGGTGAAGTGCCGTTATTCAGCCATTATCAAATTGAATCACAAATTGAATCCGCTTTCCAACGTGAAGTGCGTTTGCCATCAGGTGGTTCCATTG
This sequence comes from Lonepinella sp. BR2271, assembly GCF_051851515.1. Lineage (NCBI taxonomy): Bacteria > Pseudomonadati > Pseudomonadota > Gammaproteobacteria > Pasteurellales > Pasteurellaceae > Lonepinella > Lonepinella sp. BR2271. Next base: position 35,550 of record NZ_JBPDVF010000015.1, read on the forward strand.
TAATTGATGCCACTGAGGCCTTGATTGCCATTGATATTAACTCCGCTCGTTCAACTCGTGGCGGCGATATTGAAGAAACCGCTTTAAATACCAACTTAGAGGCAGCGGATGAAATTGCTCGTCAATTACGCTTGCGTGACTTAGGCGGTTTAGTGGTGATTGACTTTATTGATATGACCCCGATTCGTCACCAACGTGAAGTGGAAAATCGCATTCGTGATGCGGTGCGTCAAGATCGTGCTAGAATCCAAATTAGCCGGATTTCTCGTTTTGGCTTGTTGGAAATGTCACGTCAGCGTTTAAGCCCATCTTTAGGTGAATCTTCACATCATATTTGCCCACGTTGCCAAGGCACGGGTAAAGTGCGTGATAATGAAAGTTTATCCCTTTCTATCTTGCGTTTAATCGAAGAAGAGGCCTTAAAAGAAAATTCAAAACAAGTGCAATGTATTGTGCCGGTGGAAATCGCCTCTTATTTATTAAACGAAAAACGTCAAGCGATTCAAAGTATTGAAAAACGTCATGATGTGGATGTGGTGGTAGCACCAAATCAAGCCATGGAAACCCCGCACTTTAAAGTGGTGCGCTCTCGTGATGGCGAAGATGCAGGTATATTAAGTTATAATTTAGCCAAATTATACGAAGATAAAGAAGACATTTATACGCTAGCGGAAACCAGTTCGACGGCGAACAGTGCCGACACCTCCGCCAGTGAAAATGTGGCAGAAATGGCAGCCTTGTCTATGACCATTTCAGAGGCAGCGCCGATTGTGGAAACCAAAGTGGAAACTAAACCATCTTTCTTTGCACGTTTGTGGGCAGGTTTCAAAGGGTTATTTAGCAGTGAACCGACACCAGAAGAAAAACCGGTAAACACTCGCCAACGTCAGCCTCGCAATGATCGTCGTAATAACCGTAAACCACGCAATGAGCGTACGGAACGTAATACAACGACCAAGCCGAATGAAGAGGCGCTAAGCGAAAAAACAACCTCTTCTCGTCCAGAACGCAATAATCGCCGTAACGTCCGTAAAACGCAAGTTGAGGACACGAGCCTTGTAGCGAATAGCGTTGAAAAACAAGCCAATGTGACCATTGCAGAGGCAACGGAAGAAAAAGCCCCTGTTCGTCAACGTCGGGAACGTCGTGATGTGCGTAAACGTGTACGAATTGGTCAAGAGGCAAATGAAACGGTTGTAGAAAATACGCATATTGCGCCATTGGCCGAGCCGATAACGCAACCTGTGGCGGAAAAAGTCACGGAAAGCGTGGTGGAAAGCACCTTGACCTCTGCGCTAGCAACGGAAAACGTAGCAAACGTGACGGAAAATACTGCACCGCAAAATGAGCGTCGTGAGCGTAACAATAACCGTCGTTTACCTCGTCATTTACGGGTGAACAATCAACGTCGTCGCCGTCAAGAAAATGCCTCACCAATGCCGTTATTTGCTGCGGTGGCCTCGCCAGAATTAGCCAGTGGTAAAGTGTGCATTGATTATAGTGCGGTGCAAAAAGTTAAAGAAAATAATTTCTTATCGGTGGATGAATTGTTACAACAGCAAGGTCAGTCAGCCGTAACTGAGGACGTTGTGCCAGTGATTCCATTAGTGGCTAAGGAAGAAAAAGTCGCCAGCCAACCTTTAGGTTTCGTGACGCAACCCGCCAATGAAGCCGTTGAGAAAAAAGTACAGCAATCTTTGGAACGTTTAAATGAAGAACAACGTATCCTAGAAGAACAAGCCGCACAAGCTGAAACAGCGGTAGCCCCAGTAGTTACGGAGCAAGCGGTGAAACCTGTCGAGGTTGTTGAAAAGACGGCTCGTGCTTATCAGTTTACAGGACGACTAGGTACGGTGTCTGCGGTACAGCATGTGAAAGCCGAGATGACCTTAGCCCAAGCCAGTGCAGAATTAAATCCGGCTTATGAGATTGTGCAATGGAAAGACAGCCGTTATTATTTCCACGGCAAAGGCTCGGCGGGTCATCATTGTGCAGTGAGCCATGTGTTTAGTGAGCCAACCAAAGCCGCAGCGGAATAAACATGTAAACAATGAAAATCCGATGATATTCATCGGATTTTTTATGGAAATTTAAGTATGCAACAGAATATTTACTCGGTGACACAACTCAATAGTGCGGTGAGAAATAGCCTCGAGGGGCAGTTTGGCGCCATTTGGTTGTCGGGGGAAATTTCCAATTTTACGCAACCCGTCTCGGGGCATTGGTATCTGACCTTAAAAGATGAACATGCGCAAGTACGTTGCGCCATGTGGCGAATGAAAACGCAGCGGGTTAATTTTCGACCACAAAATGGCATGCAAGTTTTGGTTCGAGCGGGCGTCAGTTTATATGAGCCTCGTGGCGATTATCAGCTGATTTTAGAAAGTATGCAACCCGCCGGTGATGGGCTATTACAACAACAGTTTGAACAGTTGAAAATGCAGTTAGCCGCCGAGGGCTTGTTTGCTCAACATTTGAAGAAAAAGCTACCGCACTTTTGTCAGTCGGTGGGCGTAGTGACTTCGGCAACTGGCGCAGCGTTACAAGATATTTTGCAGATTTTAAAACGCCGTGATCCCAGTTTGCATGTAGTGATCTACCCGACCCAAGTACAAGGCAAAGAGGCCACCGCAGAAATCGTGAAAATGATTGAATTAGCCAATCAACGCCAAGAAGTGGATGTGCTGATCGTCGGACGGGGCGGCGGTTCATTGGAAGATTTATGGTGCTTTAATACAGAACCCGTAGCTCGAGCTATTTTTCACTCTCGCTTGCCGATTATCAGTGCCGTAGGACATGAAACCGATGTGACGATTGCCGATTTTGTGGCAGATTTGCGAGCGCCGACACCCTCCGCTGCTGCGGAATTGGTGAGTCGTGATCAGGGGCAATTATTACAGCAATTAACCGATCAGCAGCAACGCTTAGATCGGGCATTGGATCGCTTATTTGAACAAAAATATCAGCAACTGCGCCATTTGCAAATGCGTTTGCAACATCAGCATCCGCAAGCTAGATTAGCCTTGCAACAACAGCAAACGGCACAATTAACCCAACGATTAGCCCGAGCGATGCAACATTGTTTGGGCAAAAAACGGGATAATTTCACCGCACTTTGCCGACGTTTGGATAATAATCCCGTGCCTTATCGCTTGCAAAAGCAACAACAGCATATTCAGCAATTAAATGTGCGGTTAAATTTGGCGTTAAAACATAATTTACGCCAGAAACAGCAGCGTTTAGCCCATTGCTGTGGCAAAATGGACAGTTTGAGTCCGTTGAAAGTGTTAGCTCGAGGCTATGCCATTGCGGAAAATGCACAAGGGAAAGCGATTACGTCTGTGCAACAGGTCAGTGTCGGCCAACCTATGCAAACCATTGTTTCAGATGGCACCATTTTCAGTGAAATCACACAAGTGATGGTTAAACCAAATGAGGCAAAATAGCTGTCTACTGAACTAATTGAAAAGTTAATAGTCCAAACACGAACAAATTTGAATAAGATAACAGAATGAAAAAATGGAATGGAAAATGAAATGACGGAGAAAGCACTAATTGAAGTGAAACATCTCACGTTTAAACGGGGTGAGCGTACTATTTACGACAATCTCAATTTGCGCTTTGCCGAAGGCAAAATTACAGCCATTATGGGGCCGTCGGGAATTGGTAAAACCACCTTATTAAAGTTAATCGGTGGACAGTTGAATCCTGAGCAAGGCGAGATTTTATTTGACGGTGACGATATTTGTAAAATGTCGAATAGTCAACTCTATAAAGCACGTCAGCGAATGGGCATGCTGTTTCAATCGGGGGCGTTGTTTACGGACATGTCAACCTTTGATAACGTGGCCTATCCGATTCGTGAGCATACTCGGTTACCCGAAGAATTAATTCGTAAAATTGTGCTGATGAAATTAGAGTCTGTTGGTTTACGAGGTGCGGCAGAGCTAATGCCATCAGAACTTTCAGGTGGCATGGCACGTCGTGCGGCATTGGCTCGTACCATTGCTTTGGATCCGGATTTGATTATGTATGATGAACCCTTTACTGGACAAGATCCGATTAGCATGGGCGTGATTATTAGCTTAATCAAACGGTTGAATGAGGCCTTGAATTTGACCTCTATCGTGGTTTCTCATGATGTACAAGAAGTGTTAAGTATCGCAGATTACGCTTATATTATTGCGGATAAGCGAGTGATAGCGGAAGGCACGCCGGATATTTTATTAAAAAGTACCGATCCACAAGTGGTGCAATTTATCCAAGGGCAAGAAGATGGGCCGGTACATTTCCATTTTCCTGCCAATGACAGGGTGGAGGATTTATTTAAATGATCGTGAAATTGATCTCCGCACTGGGTGCCACGGTGATACATTCCGTGCGTGCCTTAGGACGGTCGGGGTTTATGTTGTGGGGAGCGTTGGTTGGTAAACCACAATTTCGTAAACATGCACCATTATTAATCAAACAGTTACATGTTCTAGGCGTGCAGTCTTTGCTGATTATTTTGCTCTCGGGCTTTTTTATCGGCATGGTATTGGGCTTGCAAGGCTATGTGGTGTTGGTGGACTTTGCCGCCGAGGCCAATGTGGGGCAGTTAGTGGCGTTATCCTTATTGCGTGAATTGGGTCCAGTGGTGACCGCCTTGTTATTTGCAGGGCGAGCGGGTTCTGCTTTAACCGCCGAAATTGGTTTAATGAAAGCCACGGAACAGCTTTCTAGCCTTGAAATGATGGCCGTGGATCCCCTCCGTCGTGTGATTGCACCACGTTTTTGGGGCGGTATTATTTCCATGCCAATTTTAGCCGTATTATTCACCGCAGTTGGTGTGATCGGGGGTTCCCTTGTAGGGGTAGATTGGAAAGGCATTGATGGTGGAAGTTTCTGGTCAGTCATGCAAAATGCAGTGACAACGCAAGACTTGATTTATGGCTTTATTAAAAGCCTTGTTTTTGCTTTTGCCGTGGTGTGGATAGCGTTATTCAATGGTTATGATTGCGTCCCGACTTCGGAAGGTATTAGCCAATCCACAACGAAAACGGTAGTGAATGCGTCATTACTGGTATTAGGGTTAGACTTTGTCTTAACGGCCATGATGTTCGGCGGTTAAGGTTAAATTGATTTTTTATTAGGTATACAATTATGCGACAAACAATTAAATATGAATTCTGGGTAGGTTTATTTTTATTACTCGGTATCTTAGCATTGGTTTTTATGGGCTTAAAAGTAGCGAATGTGCAAGGTTTTGGTGAACAGAAGTCTTATAACATTTCTGCAACTTTTGATAATATTGGCGGTCTTAAAGTGCGAGCGCCGTTAAAGGTTGGTGGTGTGGTAATCGGGCGTGTAACAAATATTTCGCTTGATGAACAAACTTATTTACCGCAAGTGACGATTGCGGTAAATGAAGAGTATAACCAGATTCCAGATAACAGCTCACTTTCGATTAAAACCTCGGGTTTATTGGGTGAACAATATATTTCCTTAAGTGTCGGATTTGATGACGGCGAAACCCCAATGTTAAAAGAGGGCAGTAAAGTGGTGGATACCAAATCTGCCATGGTATTAGAAGATCTTATCGGCCAATTCTTATATGGCGATAAAAAAGCAGAATCGACGACGGAAACGCCAACGGTTCAATAAATAAGTTTAGGAAAGTAAGTCCACTAGGAGTTTTTATGAAAATTCAAGTTAAACAATGGTTCTCAAAAATGGTTGTGATTGCAACCGCACTTTTTGCTGTACAGCAAGTGATGGCCGCAGACGGACCTTATGAATTAACCCAAAAAGCCGCCAATACCTTATTTGCGGATTTAAAAGCAAAAAATGCAGAAATTAAAGCCAATCCGAATGTATTAAAATCTATTGTTCGTAAAGATTTAATGTCTTATGTGCATGTGAACTATGCAGGATCTTTGGTATTAGGTCAGTATTTTAAATCGACCACACCAGAACAGCGTGAAAAATTTTTTGCAGCATTTGATCAATTTATTGAACAGGCTTATGCGCAAGCCTTGACCTTATATAACGGCCAAGAAATCCAAGTACAACCGGAACAATTAAATGGTGACAGCCAAGCGATCGTAAATGTGAAGTTAATTCAAAATCAACCAGTCAATTTAACTTTTCTATGGCGTAAAAACAGTAAATCTGGTCAATGGCAAGTGTACGATATGGTGGCTGAAGGCGTGAGTATGGTAGAAACCAAAAAAGAAGAGTGGAAACCGATTTTGCGTAAAGAAGGTATTGATGCTTTGACAGCGAAAGTGTCTGAAGCGGCGGCAGTGCCTGTCACCATTAAAAAATAATATAGCGTTTTCTTACCTATTTAAGCATTAATCAAGATGATAAGGATTAGATATGAAAGGATGGTTATCAAAGATTTTTTTATTGTTCTCCGTTTTTTTTGCTATTCAGTCCATGCAAAGCGCAATGGCAGCAGAAGATCCGAATGTACTTACGGAAAAAATCGCGCATAATTTATTTAAAGATATTCAAGCGCACAAAGCTGAAATTCAATCTAATCCGAATATCTTGAAGTCCATTGTCCGTAAGGATTTAATGCCTTATGCAAATACTAGAGTTATCCTGATTGCAACGCTCGGTTCTGATTTTAGAACCTTGACAGATGAACAAAAAGAGAAGGCTTTTTCGGCATTTGATAAATATGTCGAAGCAATGTACGCACACTTAGTTGCCGTATATGTAGATAGTGCCGATCTTCAAGTGCAGACACGCAAATTAAGTGGTGATAGGTTTGAAAGTGTCGGCGTACATTTAACCCATGAAAAAGCAAAAAACTTTTATTTTTATTGGCGTAAAAACCCTAAAACAAATCAATGGTTTATCTATGATTTAGGGTTGGATGGTGCAAAACTTTTGGCTTTGCTTAGTCCTGATAACAGTGTGGTGTTAAGAACTCAAGGGTTTGATGCTTTTATAGCGAAGTTATCAAGAATTTCAGAACAAAATGTTAACCCTAAAGCCTACTTAGTTCTTTACAATAACACTAAGCAAAAATAACAATATTATTTCTTTGAGAAAAATGAATGAAACAAGCGGAAAAACTACAATGGTCGGCTGAAAAAAATAATGATAGAATAAAGCTCCAACTTGTTGGAGAGTTATCTCGTGATACGTTGTTGCCATTATGGCAACAACGTTTCGCTTTTTTATCAGAAAAGCAACTGGCTGACAACAATATTCAATGGGATCTCGCACAAATTTGTCGTATTGACAGCGCGGGATTTGCTTTATTATGTGATTTGATTGCGCATTGCAAAAAAGTGATGTCATCAGAGAATAAAATGACGTTAATCAATGTGCCACAACAATTATTGACATTGGCGGATTTATTTAATTTAAATGATTGGCTTAACCCATTGATTACTCATAATTAACCTAATTGGAATACTATGGAACCGAAAAAAATTGAAGAGATTTTGAAAGAAAAACTCAATCTTTCCGAAGTCTATGCACAAGGCGAAAATGCCCATTTTGGCGTGATTGTGGTGGATAATGACATTGCCGCTTTATCTCGTGTTAAGCAACAACAAACCATTTATGCGCCATTAATGGACTATTTCACCACTGGTGAAATTCATGCGTTAACCATTAAAACGTACACCGTGGAAAAATGGAAACGTGATCGCCTCTTAAACTCAATGAATTAAGGAAAAAGGTATGCAAAAATTTCGTGTTTATGGTCAATCTCGTTTAAGCGGAACCGTACAGATTTCTGGCGCAAAAAATGCCGCTTTACCGATCTTATTTGCGTCCATTTTAGCAGAACAACCTGTTAAGTTAACCAATGTGCCTGAATTAAAAGACGTAGATACCACCTTTAAAATCCTACGTAAATTGGGCGTGCGTGTTGAGCGTGATACCGATAAAGCGGTATTCATTGACGCAAGCCAGATTAATCATTATGTGGCACCTTATGAATTGGTGAAAACCATGCGCGCCTCGATTTGGGCATTAGCACCGTTATTGACGCGTTTTCATGAGGGACAAGTTTCTCTCCCTGGTGGTTGTACTATTGGCGCTAGACCGGTGGACATGCACATTGCAGGGTTAGAAAAAATGGGGGCGAGTATTGAACTTGACGAGGGCTATGTTAAAGCCAGTGTGCGTGGTCGTTTATTCGGTGCCAAAGTTTACATGGATAAAGTCAGCGTGGGAGCGACCTTGTCGGTCATGATGGCGGCAACCTTAGCCACAGGTACCACGGTAATTGAAAATGCGGCACGTGAACCCGAAGTGGTGGATACGGGGGGTTTTCTCAATAAGATGGGGGCCAAAATTACAGGTTTAGGTTCCGATACGATCACCATTGAGGGCGTTGAGCGTTTAACCGGTTGTGAACACAGCATTGTGCCAGATCGTATTGAAACGGGGACATTTTTGATCGCTGCTGCCGTGTCGGGAGGCCGTATTCAATGTGTGGGTACGAAAGCCGATACCCTTGAAGCGGTGATTGAAAAATTACGTGAATCGGGCATGCAAGTGGATGTCACAGAAGATACCATTACTTTAGATAGTTTGGGGCAGCGTCCAAAAGCGGTGAATATCCGCACTATGCCACACCCCGGTTTCCCAACCGATATGCAAGCGCAATTTACCTTATTAAATGCAGTTGCCGAGGGGACCAGTAAAATTACTGAAACCATTTTTGAAAACCGTTTTATGCACGTGCCAGAATTAATCCGCATGGGGGCAAAAGGCGAAATTGAGGGAAATACCGCCTTAATTCATGGGGTCGAACATCTTTCTGGTGCGCAAGTGATGGCAACCGATTTACGGGCGTCCATCAGTTTAGTGTTGGCGGGTTGTATTGCCTCGGGTGAAACCATTGTGGATCGGATTTATCATATCGATCGGGGTTACGAACATATTGAGCAAAAACTACGTGGATTAGGCGCAAAAATTGAGCGTTTTTCTGAAAATTCAGAAGAATAAAGGCGAATAATTTATTGGGTTCAATAAAGTGCGGTGAAAAAACATAAATTTTTTCACCGCACTTATTAATTGCTTGCTTATCATTATTGAAAGCTCTAAAATACGCCAGTTTTTTGTACTGAAAATAAACCGAACAAGGATATTCTGTTAATATGCACATTTTTCAATTTCCCGTTCGGGTATATTATGAAGATACTGATGCGGGCGGTGTTGTTTATCACGCCCGTTATCTGCATTTTTACGAGCGAGCAAGAACAGAATTTTTACGCTCTTTGCATTTTTCACAGCAACATTTATTAGCGGAACAAGGCATTGCCTTTGTGGTCAAATCCATGTCGATTGATTACCAATTTCCAGCAAAATTAGATGATTTGTTGATGGTGGAAACCAAAGTAGAAGAAATGAAAGGGGCGACGATTTTTTTCTCGCAATGCCTGAAACGAGAAAATCAAGTATTAAGCGTGGCTACTGTGAAAGTAGCCTGTGTTGATCTAGGCAAAATGAAACCTGTGGCACTTCCAAAGGAAGTCAAAGCCGCATTTAGTCAATAATTTTCGGAGCTATGCAATGACTGCTGAATTGAACTTTTTAGATTTATTTCTAAAGGCGAGTATCGTCGTTCAAATTGTAATTTTTATTTTAATTATGTTCTCGATTGTCTCGTGGGCAATTATTATTCAACGTAGCCGTGTGCTAACCAAAGCATTAAAAGATTCCACGGCCTTTGAAGATCGTTTTTGGTCTGGTGAAGACTTAACTAAACTTTATGATGGTTTAGAAAATCGTCGTGATATGTCCATGACGGGCAGTGAGCAAATTTTCTATGCCGGCTTTAAAGAATTTGTGCGTTTAAAACAAGTAAATCCGGATGCACCAGAAGCCATTATGATGGGTAGCACTCGAGCCATGAATTTAGCCATGAACCGTGAAATTGAAGATCTCGAAACTCGAGTACCTTTTTTAGCCACCGTGGCATCGGTTAGTCCTTATATCGGATTATTTGGTACCGTGTGGGGAATTATGCACGCTTTTATGGCGTTAAGTGGCGCCAAACAAGCGACCTTACAAATGGTGGCACCGGGGATTGCTGAGGCCTTGATTGCGACGGCCATTGGTTTATTTGCTGCGATTCCTGCGGTGATGGCTTATAACCGTTTAAGTTTACGTGTCAATAAATTGGAGCAAAATTATGGTAACTTTATTGATGAATTTACCACGATTTTGCAACGCCAAGTATTTGCTAAAAACTAAGCAAAATAAAGAGATTTTACACCGCACTTTTTGAGATTAACAGGTAAAGTGCGGTTGATTTGAATGACGTTTTAGAGGTTTATATGGCTTACCGCCGTCGTAGAGAAAAAGCGATTAAATCTGAAATTAATATTGTGCCATTTTTGGACGTATTATTAGTTTTAGTGTTAATTTTTATGGCTACTGCACCGATTATCAGCCAAAGTGTGCAAGTGGATTTACCGGATGCCGTTGAAACGCAGTCGGTATCCAATGAAGATAAAGTCCCTGTGATTTTAGAAGTCGCAGGTGTGGGGCAATATGCGATTTCCATTGCGGGAGAACGTTCCGAGGGACTGACTGAAGAAATGGTGACGCAAATGACCAAGCAGGAATTTGAGAAAGATCCTAATACCATGTTTTTAATCGGCGGGGCCAATGATGTGCCTTATGAAGAAGTGATTAAAGCATTGAATTTACTTCATTTAGCAGGCATTAAATCAGTGGGTTTAATGACCGATCCCATTTAAGCAGTAGGATAGATTGTGAGAAATAATCGACAAAAGAAAGAAACCAATGCGTTACTGATTTCAGTGATATTGCATAGCATTTTGTTCGGTTTGTTAATTTTGAGTTCACTGGTTTATCATCCGCTTGAAGTGATGGGCGGGGGCGAAGGTGATGGCGATATGATCGGTGCGGTCATGGTCGATACGGGGGCAGCCGCACAGGAATGGGGGCGTATTCAGCAGCAGAAAAAAGGTCAGGCAGAAAAAGCCAAGAAAGAACCTGAAGAAGTGATTGAAACGCCAGCACCAGAACCGAAGCCAGTGGTTGACGAGAAGAAAATTGAGCAAGAGAAACTTGAGCAACAAAAAGAACAACAACGCCAAAAACAACTAGAACAGCAAAAGGCTAAACAAGAGGCGTTAGAAAAAGCCAAACAAGAAGCCGAGGCAAAAGCGAAAAAAGAAGCGGAAGCCGCTAAATTAAAAGCAGATGCTGAGGCAAAACGTTTAGCAGCGGCCGCTAAGCAAGCAGAAGAAGAGGCCAAAGCAAAAGCAAACCAAGAAAAAGTAGCCAAAGAAAAGGCTGAGAAAGCGGCTAAAGAAAAAGCTGAAAAAGCGGAGAAAGAAAAAGCCGAGAAAGAAGCCAAGGCGAAAGCAGAAAAAGAAGCAAAAGCTAAAGCGGAAAAAGAAGCCAAAGCAAAAGCCGAGAAAGAGGCCAAAGCAAAAGCCGACGCTAAGGCGAAAGCGGATGCTAAAGCCAAACAAGCTGCTTTAGATGACTTCTTGAACGGTGGTGATATCGGTGGTGGCAGCGCCTCAAAAGGGGGGAATGCTAACAAAGGTGGTAGCCAAGGTTCCGGAGCAGCACTCGGCGCAGGTGACGGTGGCAAAGTCGGTGATCAATATGCGGGTGTGATTAAAAAAGAAATCAAGCGTCGCTTTATTAAAGATCCTAGCTTTGCAGGAAAAGTATGTAGTATTAAAATTCAGTTAGCACGTGATGGGACCATATTAGGTTATCAACGTGTCTCGGGGCCTGATGATATCTGTGCTGCCGCATTAAGTGCCGTGGCAAGAACAAAGAAAGTGCCTGCTGCACCGAGTGACGAAGTTTATAATAAATATAAAAATCCAACGATTGATTTTGACTTAAAATAACGATTTTTAGGAAAGTAACATTAACCAACATTAACCATAAGGTGGGATGATGAAATTAGTAGCTCGCAAATTAATGGCTCAATTATTGAGTGTATTTGCCGTATTCTTTTTCGCATTAAGCACAGCACAAGCTGATGACGAAGTGCGTATTGTGATTGACGAGGGTGTTGAGGGTGCCAGACCGATTGCGGTGGTGCCATTCAAAACCAATGGTTCGGTGCCAGAAGATATTGCCAAAATTATTTCTGATGATTTACGTAATAGTGGAAAATTTAACCCCGTTGCCGTGAGCCAAATGCCACAACAACCGGGTTCAGCCTCTGAAGTGACACCTGACGCGTGGGCATCTTTAGGGGTGGATGCCATAGTGGTTGGACAAGTGACAGACACAGGTGGCGGTTATAATATTGCGTATCAGTTAGTGGATACTATTGGTGCATCCGGTTCAGCGGGCGCGGTATTAGCACAAAATTCTTTCACCGTGACAGCAAAATTCATTCGTTTTGGCGCGCATACGGTGAGTGATGAAGTGTTTGAAAAGATCACCGCCATTAAAGGTGCATTTAGAACACGTATTGCTTATGTGGTACAAAAAAATGGTGGCTCACAACCTTATGAAGTGCGTGTAGCAGACTATGATGGTTTCAATCAATTTGTGGTTAACCGTAGCTCGGAACCCATGATGTCACCGGCATGGTCACCAGATGGTAAACGTTTAGCGTATGTTTCTTTTGAAAACAAAAAATCACAACTTGTGGTACAGGATTTAGGTTCTGGTGCCAGAAAAGTGGTGGCGTCATTCCCAGGACACAATGGCGCCCCTGCATTCTCACCAGACGGTAGTCGTTTAGCTTTTGCCTCTAACCAAGACGGCCAGCTAAACATCTATGTAATGGGTTCGAATGGTGGACAACCTACTAAATTGACGAGCGGTGCAGGCAATAATACAGAGCCGAGCTGGACGCCAGATGGACGTATCTTGTTTACCTCCGACCGAGGCGGTTCGCCTCAAGTTTACTCAATGAGTGCCTCCGGTGGTGGTGCATCATTAGTAGGTTCAGGTGGCAAAAGTTATAGCGGACAAGTCAGTGCTGATGGTAAAACCATGGTTATGATTTCAGGCGATCATGTGATTAAAAAAGACCTTGTAACAGGGAAAATTGATACCTTAAGTTCAACCTTCCTTGATGAAAGTCCAAGTATTTCACCAAATGGAATTATGATTATTTATAGCTCTACCCAAGGCTTAGGAAAGGTGCTACAATTAGTATCTGCAGACGGACGCTTTAAAGCACGGTTGCCAGGAAGTGACGGACAAGTGAAATTTCCTGCTTGGTCACCCTATTTAACAAAGTAAAAACTCTAAGGAGAAAACATTAAATGAAATTAGCAAAATTATTGTTAGTTGCCCCAGTATTAGCATTAGCTGCATGTAGCTCATCAAACAATGATGCAAGTGGCATGGCCGGTGCAAACGCAGATGCTGCTCAAACTTACGGCGGTTTATCTGTTCAAGATTTACAAACTCGTTATAACACTGTTTATTTCGGATTTGATAGCTATGCAGTTGAAGGTGAATACCAACAATTGTTAGATGCGCATGCACAATACTTAAATGCGTCTAAAGCAAATATCACTGTATCTGGTCACGCTGATGAACGTGGTACACCAGAGTACAACATTGCTTTAGGTCAACGTCGTGCAGACGCTGTGAAATCTTACTTAGCAGCGAAAGGCGCAAGCGTATCAACAGTTTCTTACGGTGAAGAAAAACCAGCTGTTGCTGGTCACAACGAAGCTGCATACAGCAAAAACCGTCGTGCAGTGTTAGAATACTAATTTAAAAGGTATTTTATTTTTTGACGAAACAGGCCTTAGTCATATAAGGCCTGTTTTATGTTTGTTGCTTGGGGCGCCTCAAGAATACGCGAGCATTCCCCTTAGATTGGCGACTATTCGCGCAAACAGACGAAAAATTAAAAATAACTATTGATTATTCATTTAAAATCCGTAATATATGCACTCGTTGTGTGACCCAATCGTCAGCAACGAACAAGTGGGCCGTTAGCTCAGTCGGTAGAGCAGCGGACTTTTAATCCGTTTGTCGAAGGTTCGAATCCTTCACGGCCCACCACTTAAT
>NZ_JBPDVF010000016.1:0-42167 GCF_051851515.1 Lonepinella sp. BR2271
GATTCCATGCCGAACTCAGAAGTGAAATGCTGTAATGCCGATGGTAGTGTTGGGTTTCCCAATGTGAGAGTAGGTCACCATCAGGGCTTTATTTGTTTAATTCATTTTTATTGAGTGAATTAACCAAATAAAAATTTTTTGGCAGCCATAGTGCAGTAGTTCCACCTGATCCCATGCCGAACTCAGAAGTGAAATGCTGTAACGCCGATGGTAGTGTTGGGTTTCCCAATGTGAGAGTAGGTCACTGCCAATTACCTTATTTGCGGAGTGGTAGTTCAGCTGGTTAGAATACCTGCCTGTCACGCAGGGGGTCGCGGGTTCGAGTCCCGTCCATTCCGCCAACTTATTTCGCTGATTTAATCAGCTTTCTCTTTACAGGGGCGTAGTTCAATTGGTAGAGCGTCGGTCTCCAAAACCGAATGCTGGGAGTTCGAGCCTCTCCGCCCCTGCCATTATTTCCTATTTTATTTCAAATAGTTATAAGTTAATTTTTATTTTTAAATTTCCTCCTTTTACTCTCACTGTGTCAAAATTGTGACCTTTTCGGTAAATTTCAGCAGGTGATCTGCATTTAAATGGGCGTATTTTGTACCACTTTTAACGTTTCTTACGTTTTTTGTAATCTGCAAAATAAGAATTTAATTGGTTTTTTGGTATTGTTGAAATCCTGATGAGATGTTTCTGTTGGTATTTTTCTGATAAAGGGGAGAGTAGTGAAAGGTTTTAAGTGGCTATATTTGGGGAGTATAAGGCTTTAACCTACTTTTACCAACTATTTTTCTACTATGCCAAAATGTTGGAAGTGCGGTGAATTTCACCGCACTTTTTGCTTAAGCTGAGAAATTACTGCCCATAATACGCATTAGCCCCATGTTTACGCAAATAATGTTTATCCAACAATTCTTGTTGCATAGAATTAATTTGTGGGCGGATTTGGTGACTAATGAAGTTCATATAAGCCACTTCTTCTAATACCACAGAATTATGTACCGCATCATGTCCGTCTTTACCCCATGTGAAAGGGCCATGAGAATGCACTAACACACCTGGTACCGCTTTTGGCTCAATACCACGTTTGCGGAATGTTTCCACAATCACTTTGCCGGTTTCTAATTCGTATGAACCGGCAATTTCTGATGGGGTCATGCGACGTGTGCAAGGCACGGAACCGTAGAAATAGTCGCCTTGTGTGGTGCCTAAAGCAAGAATATCTTCACCGGCTTGTGCCCAACCTACGGCGTGGCGTGAGTGAGTATGTACAACACCACCAATATCTTTAAATTCACGATAAAGTTCTAAGTGAGTGTCAGTGTCGGAAGATGGTTTTTTATCACCATAGACACGATTACCTTGTAAATCCACGATAACAATATCTTCAACCGTCATGCTGTCGTATTCCACGCCTGATGGTTTGATTGCCACAAGACCTGTGGCACGGTCGATTTCACTGACGTTGCCCCAAGTGAATGTGACTAAACCGTATTTTGGTAATTCTAAATTCGCTTTCAGCACACGTTCTCTCAGTGCTTGTAATTCTGGTGTTAAGGATGTTAATTTGGTCATAGTGTAAAGCCCCCTTCTTTCATTTTTTGTTCGATCCAACGGCGAGCATTAATAATCTCTGCTATCGGCTCATCTGATTTTTCAGTCCACATTTCAATTAAGAATGCACCACGATAATTTAATTCGTTTAAAATTCTAAAACAGTTGACGAAATCCACACAGCCGTCACCAAATGGCACATCACGGAATTGGCCTTTGCAGGTTTCAGTCACTTTGTAAGTATCTTTTAAATGGATTTTAGAAATCTTATCAATACCCAACCGCAGTTCTTCTTCCACATTGTCATTCCAAGCGGTTAAGTTGCCCAAGTCAGGGTACACGGTGAACCATGGATTTTTAATAATGTCGTCCCATTTTTTCCAACGAGAAATTGAACTCATGAATTGCGTATCCATAATTTCCACCGCAATAGTGACTTCATTGCTTGCCGCCAATTCAACCGCCCATTTTAAGCCTTCTTCAAATAAGCGTAAGGTTTCTTCGTCTTGTTCTTCATAATAAACGTCATAACCAGCTAACTGAATGGTTCGCACGCCAATATCCACCGCTAATTGAATCGCTTTTTCCATAATTTCATAGGCTTTTTGACGAGTCGCAGGATCTTTGCTACCGAATGGAAAACGGCGATGACCAGAAAGACACATGGATGGAATAGTGACACCGGTGTTAATAATCGCTTTCACCAGTTGAATACGTTCTTTTTTGCTCCAATCAAGACGAGCCAAACGTTCATCGGTTTCATCAATGGAAATTTCCACAAAATCAAAGCCAGTGGCTTTGGCAATGGAAAGTCTGTCTTGCCAGCTGATGTTTTTCGGTAAGGCTTTTTCGTAAATACCGAGTTTATGTTTTCGCATAACATTTTCCTTCTATAAGCATGCCTAAGGCGGTTAAGCCAGAATAATTTTTAGCCCTTTTTCTCTTAATTTCTGAATAATGGTTGGATCGGCTTCTCGTCCAGTAATTAAGGTATCAATTTCATCAATTCGAGTAAACAGCATTCCCACTTTGTTACCTAATTTGGAACTATCTAATAACACAATATAACGATCTGATTTGGCTGCCATTTGTTTTTCTGAATTGGCAATAATCATATCGGTTTTAAATAGTCCTTCTTCAGTAAAACCACGGCCACTGGTAAACATAATATTGGCAGAATAATAATGGTTGTAATCTGAACTAAATGAAATGGTTATATCTTTTTCAGCATTATATTGTCCCCCCATAATGCCGAAATCACTATGTTTTTGCTCAATTAAATAATTGGCTAATGACACATAGTTAGTTAAAATTTGGATTTTGCGTCCACACAATTCTTGCCCTAGCAACATCATGGTGGAACCACAAGTAATTAATACACTTTGATCATCTTTACATATATCGGCGGCGGCTTTGGCTATACGTTTTTTTTCTTCGCTATAAGCCAGCGTTCTGATTTCGGTATTGATGGTTGAATTATTGACATATTCCGCACCATTACGAACTTTTTTCAATAATCCTAATTCATTTAATTTATTGATGTCACGGCGAACAGTGGCAGGAGAGACGTTTAGTTGTTCTATAATGTCCTGCGTAGAAAGCATTTTTTGCTTGTGCAATAATGCCAACAGTTGTTTATGTCTATAATTTTCGTTCATTGTTCTTCCTGAAAATGCACCTTAATAAAAAATAAAGCCACTTTCTGACCGCACTTTTTAACATTAAACCGGCGATCAGAAAGTGTTATTTATCTATTAAAGCATAGATTTAAATTGAATATTTGGTTCTTGCTCGAAGCAATCATCAAAACCACGTGGGTGGTGATATTCAATTAAGTCTTTATCACGTGGATACACATATTTACCGCCCACTTCCCAGATGAATGGGTGGAATTTATATTGTAAACGATCTTTACGCATACGCCATAAATCAATGATTTCTTGCGTGCTGGCCATAAAGTTGGTCCAAATATCGTGATGCACTGGAATAATCACGTTAGTGCGTAAACATTCTGCCATGCGAAGTAAGTCGATTGACGTCATTTTATCCGCAATACCAACTGGGTTTTCACCGTAGTTATTTAATGCCACATCAATGTCGAATTGTTTACCATGTTTGGCAAATTGAATGGAGTAGTGGGAATCCGCACCGTGGTAAATATTACCACCTGGTGTTTTGAACACATAGTTCACCGCTTTGCGACCCATTTCTTCATCAGATGGGCAAAGGCCGGCTAATTCGCCGTCTTGATTTTCTGCACCTTCAACAGGTAAGGTAACTAAACAAGTACGGTCGAATGAATCTAAAGCGTGAATTTCAACGTCTTTCAATTTCACTACATCGCCTGGTTTAACGGTGATTAAACGATCTTCTGGTACGCCCCATTTTTTCCAAATTTCAGTACAATGCCAAGGACCAACGAATTTAACATGGTTTAATTTTGGATTGTTGATGATTGCTGCAGCGACGTTTACATCAATATGGTCACTGTGGTAGTGAGAGGCTAAGATGAAGTCAACTTCGTTGATCGCAAATGGATCTAACACCATGGGTTGAGCACGCAAGTTAGGTTGTAATTTACGTACACCGGCCATGTTTGCCATTTGGTGACCACGTACCATATCTTTGACTTTCTTGGTGCTTTTACCACGGCTACACCATAAATCCATACAGATATTGGCACCGGCTGGGGTTTTAATCCAGACACCCACACAACCTAACCACCACATAGCAAAGTTGCCTTCTGGTACAACTTCTTCTTCAATTTCTTCGTTTAACCAAGTACCCCATTCAGGGAAGGTAGAAAGAATCCAACTATCACGTGTAATTTCTTGTATTTTGCTCACAATAAGCTCCTTTAAAGAGTGATGAAATAATCAGAAGTAATCATAAACAATCACAGCAATTTGTAAAATAGTTTTTGTCATTTTTGTGATCTAGCTCACCTTTTTTCTGTAATTTTTGCTAAAAATCCCACCGAACTTGGGTAAAACGCACAAAAAATTAACAAAAAACAAACAAAAAAAGGACATTTTGCGGTTTTTAGTAAAATTGTTCAATAAATCGGCAAACGCACGCTTTTTTTCAAAAATTTTGTGATCTCGCTCACAAATAATCAAAAAGAATCTTTTATAACTTGCATTTTAGGATTATGATTCAGCCGTTCACACTGTTTTAACGATTTATTGTACGAATAGTGGTACTCGTCAGCTTAATGGCATAAACGCAACAATAATTTTATTCTACTTCGGAGAATTATATATGGACGCTCTCTACGACCTATTTTTAGGTTTTAACACGCAAGTGTTATCTAAAGCCCCTTTCCTCCTCGGGATCGTGGCTTGTTTGGGTTATATCTTATTGAAAAAAGATACAACAACGGTGATTAAAGGCACCATTAAAACCATCGTCGGTTTCTTAATGGTACAACAAGGATCGGGTTTCTTAACCTCTAGTTTCAAACCGATCATTGAAAAACTATCTGAATTCCACCATTTAACCGGTGCGGTGATTGACCCTTACACCAGTATGCAATCTACCATTCAAACCATGGGTGAAAACTATGGTTGGGTCGGTTATGCTGTGTTACTTGCATTAGCATTGAATATCTTATTAGTGGTGTTAAGACGTGTCACCGGTATTCGTACGATCATGTTAACTGGTCATATCATGTTCCAACAAGCTGGCTTAGTTGCGGTGTTCTACATGATTATCGGTGCCTCTATGTGGGAAACCGTGATTTATACTGCGGTGTTAATGGCTCTCTATTGGGGTATTTCCTCTAACATCATGTATAAACCAACCCAAGCCGTTACTGGCGGTGCCGGTTTCTCCATTGGTCACCAACAACAAATTGCCTCTTGGGTAGCGGTTAAACTCGCACCGAAATTAGGTGATCCAAAAGATACCGTAGATAATATGAAATTACCAAAATGGTTACATATTTTCCATGATAGTATTTCTGCCACAGCGTTAGTGATGACCGTGTTCTTTGGTATTATCTTACTTTCTTTCGGTTTAGATAATCTTCAAACCATGGCAGGTAAAACCCACTGGTTCATGTACATCGTTGAAACTGGTATGAAATTTGCGGTAGCCATTCAAATTATCGTGGTTGGTGTGCGTATGTTCGTAGCGGAATTATCTGAAGCGTTTAAAGGTATCTCCGAACGTGTGATTCCAAATTCTGTGCTAGCCATTGACTGTGCAGCAATTTATGCTTACTCACCAAATGCCATGGTATTCGGTTTCATGTGGGGTGCTATCGGTCAATTTATTGCGGTCGGCTTACTCCTTGCTTTCGGTGATAACTTCGGTGTTGAAGTATTAATTATCCCAGGCTTTATCCCAATGTTCTTCTCTAACGCCACCGTCGGTGTATTTGCTAACAAATTTGGTGGTTGGAAAGCAGTTATCAAAATCTGTTTAGTGATGGGTATGATTGAAGTGCTAGGCTCTGCTTGGGTAATTCAATTATTAAAATCACAAGGTACCGAATTCAACGGCTGGATGGGTATGGCAGACTGGGCATTATTCTGGCCACCAGTATTACAAGGTATCGTCAGCATTCCATTCTTCTTCTTCGTTATCTTAGCGCTTTGCTTAGTGTATATGTTCTTTGCTTCACGTAAATTACGTGCTGATGAAGCTGCAGCGGCAGCCGCAGGTAAAACCCTTGAACAAATGGACGGTTACGGTGTAGAAGATGAACCTGAGGTTGCACCAGTTGCCACCGCAACAACCGCTACACAAGCTAACGCCGACACCAAAGCCATTCGCATCTTAGCGGTTTGTGGTTCAGGTCAAGGTTCATCCATGATGATGAAAATGAAAATTAAACAATACCTAGACAAACGTGGTATTCCAAATGTCATGGACTCTTGTGCGGTGACAGATTACAAAGGAAAACTTTCAGGTATCGACATTATCGTTTCATCTAAACACCTTGCTGGTGAAATTAATGGCGGTGACAATGTGTCTGTACTTGGCGTACAAAACATGTTAAACCCAAATACCTTCGGTGAAGAATTAATTGAATTAATCAACAAACACGTCGGTAAATAAGTATTATCCCCCTGACCAATAGGTCGGGGGTTCTCCATTTTTTACGATTCAAAAAAGGAAATGCCATGTTAAAAGAATCTCTCATTGCGAATAACTCAATTAAATTAAACCAAACTGCCAATAATTGGCAAGATGCCGTTAAAATTGGTACGGATTTATTAGTGGCTTCAGGTGCGATTGAACCTCGTTACTACGACAATATCATCGCCAAAGTGAAAGAAATGGGACCTTACATCATCCTTTCCCCAGGTCTTGCCATGCCACATGCTCGCCCAGAAGAAGGCGTCATTAAAACAGCTTTTGCTTTAGTCACCTTAACCACACCCGTGGTATTTGACGGAGAAGATGAACCGGTTAGCGTTCTGATTACTCTTGCTGGTAGCGACTCGGATCAACATATGCAAGGGATTATGGAAATCACCGAAGTATTAGAAGATGAAGATCTTAATAGCGAAACTGGCGTAGATTTACAAAAATTACTTCGTTGCAAAACCGCAGATGAAGTGATTGCGGTGATTGATGCAGCATTGAATTAATCATACTTTCCTCTCCCTTTGGGAGAGGAGGGAGAAAATCCGTAGGATTTTCGGAAGGTGAGGGTGAATTATTTTGCATAAACTGTCAACCCTCACCCTAGCCCTCTCCCAGAGGGAGAGGGAATATAACAAGTTACTCAAATTTTAAAAGGAAAAAATTATGTCTAAACCATTATTACAAATCGCCCTTGACTCATTGAGCTTAGAAAAAGCCGTTGCCGATGCAAAACAAGCAGAAAGCGTGGTTGAAATCATCGAATGCGGTACCATCCTTGCTTGTGCTGAAGGTATGAAAGCCGTGAGTACCTTACGTGCTTTACACCCAAACCACATTATCGTGTGTGATTTAAAAACCACTGACGGTGGTGCGATCTTAGCTAAAATGGCATTTGAAGCGGGTGCTGACTGGTTAACCGTGTCCGCTGCTGCTCACCCAGCCACCAAAGCCGCTTGTAAAAAAGTCGCTGACGATTTCAATGCCGCTCACCCTGAATTAAAAGTGAAAAAAGAAATCCAAATTGAAATCTATGGTAACTGGACAGTAGAAAAAGATGCTAAAGAATGGGTTGAATTAGGCGTGAAACAAGCCATTTACCACCGTTCCCGTGATGCAGAATTAGCAGGCAAAGGCTGGACACCAGAAGATGTCGAATTAATGAAACAACTTTCTGCCTTAGGTCTTGAACTTTCTATTACTGGCGGTATCGTACCTGAAGAAATTCACCTATTCAAAGAAATCAAAAACGCCAAAGCCTTTATTGCTGGTCGAGCATTAGTGGGTGAAAAAGGCAAACAAACAGCCGAAGCAATTCGTGCTGAAATTGAAAAATATTGGGCATAATTAAAATCCGCCTAACCCTATAATAAAAGCACCGTACTTGATGATATGATTAACCATAAAAGTGCGGTGCTTTTTTCTATTGTTTTCGAGAATAGCAAATTAGGCTTCTTTCTTAACTAATTTCGTCCAGTTGTAATACCCATAAATGGAGTTCAATAAATAACCGCTATACATAATATACATCGCTGGGGTTTCTGCCCATAAAACAATAGAGAGAATGTTTAACACAATCCATAACGCCCATTGTTCACGATAACGCAAAATCATCAATAATTGTGCGGCAAAGGTAATCACTGTGGTGGTGCCGTCAAGCGATGCCGAACTGCCCCCTGCCGCATTCACTGCTTGAATAAAGAAATAGGATCCCACCGCAATACTGGCTAATAAAATCAGCCAACCTATTGGGGTTAAGGCTTTCGCAATCACTTCCTCATTTCCCTGTTGGTCATTTTGCATGTTGGCTTTCCACATAAAATAACCAATAAATTGGGCTGGGATATACACATATAGCGTGGTATTCATTTCACCGATAAAATTATTGCCCCAAGCTACATAAAAATAAGTATAAGCAAAAATAAGCCCGAAGAAGTAGTTACTGATTTTTCCTTTACTGACGAAAATAACACATAACAATCCCGCAATTCCTGAGATCATTCCCAATGGTGACTCTGGTGCTTGTACATACGCCCAAATTTGAGCCCCAACAAAAACCACAATCCATAGAGCTTCAATCGTATTCCAACCACCAAAGAATTCTTTTTTAATGGCATTAACATAGTTCATAACAGGCTCCTCAATATTAATAACAAACAGATGAATTTTTGCACCGCACTTTAATGAAGTCAAGGATAAATTACAAAATAGTAAAAATTAACCATATAAATACATTTTAAGGAAAATATTTTATACATAGGATAGCTTGTTACCTTTGGCAAATATTTGATAAAATACGTTCCCTTAATTTACCATAACAAGAGTGTCCCCCTATTATGTCATTTGCTATCGGTCAACGTTGGATCAGCGAAAGTGAGAACGATCTCGGTTTAGGTATCATCACCGAACTTAATCACCGCAGTATCACGATTTCTTTCCCAGCCGCACAAGAAACCCGAATTTATGCCATTGCCACTGCCCCTTTAACCCGTGTGATCTTCAAAAAGCACGATCACATCACACATCAACAAGGCTGGCAGGCAAAAATCGTGGATACGATGATGAATAATGACATTGCCCTGTATTTAGTCCAACGTTTAGATAATGGCGAAGAAATGGTGATCAAAGAAATGGAACTCGCCAGTCATATCAGTTTTAGTCAACCACAAGATAAATTATTCGCAGGACAAATCGATCGCTCGGATCGCTTTGCCTTGCGTTATCGTGCTTTACAACATCAACAGGCACAATTTCAATCTCCTTTACGTGGGCTATGTGGTATTCGAGCAGGCTTAATTCCCCACCAACTACATATTGCCAAAGAAGTAGGTCAACGTATTGCACCACGAGTATTGTTAGCGGATGAAGTTGGGTTAGGTAAAACCATTGAAGCTGGCATGATTTTACAACAACAAATTTTTGCCGAACGTGCCGATCGAGTATTAATCCTACTGCCAGAAACTTTGCAACATCAATGGCTAGTGGAAATGCTACGCCGTTTTAACTTGCATTTTTCGCTATTTGATGAAGAACGTGCTGGCGATTTTTCCGCAACCGAAGATGAACAAGAGCGAAATCCTTTTGATGCGGAAAACCGCATTATTTGTTCCATTGATTGGTTAGTGGCAAATCCAAAACGAATGCAACAGTTAATCGCAAGCCAATTTGATATGTTGATTGTAGATGAAGCACATCATTTACAATGGTCACCTGAAAATCCAAGTACAGCATATCAGTTAGTAGAAACCTTAGCTCAACAAATTCCGTCTGTATTACTCCTCACTGCCACGCCTGAACAACTCGGACAACAAGGGCATTTCGCCCGCTTACGTTTATTAGATAATGACCGTTTTTATGATTACCATGCGTTCTTACAAGAACAGCAGAATTATCAACCTGTTGCCAAGGCAGTACAAACTTTACTGACCTCAAAAGCTCTAAGTGCGGTGCAAAAAAATGCCATTTCTGATCTGTTATCCGAACAAGATATTGAGCCACAATTTAAGGTATTAGAGAGCCATAACAAACCAGAAAAAGCCAGTGTTCGACAAGAACTCATTCGTCATCTGATTGACCGTCATGGTACCAGTCGATTGTTATTTCGTAATACCAGATCAGGCGTAAAAGGCTTTCCGCAACGGATTTATCATCAGATCACCCTTGAATTACCTAAGCAATATGAAAATACCATGAAAGTGATGCGTTCTCTCGGTGAAAATGTTGAGCAAGGTTTATTTTATCCAGAACAGCTGTTTCAGAAAATGAATGACAATGCCAAATGGTGCGAATTTGATCCCCGTTTTGATTGGTTGGTCACGTTCTTAAAAAATCACCGCACGGAGAAAGTGTTAGTGATTTGCCAACTGGCTCAAACTGCGATTCAGTTAGAGCAAGCCTTGCGAGAAAAAGAAGGGATTCGTAGTGCGGTATTTCATCAAAATATGTCGATTATTGAACGAGATCGAGCCGCTGCTTACTTTGCGGATCAAGAACAAGGTGCTCAAGTATTACTCAGTTCAAGCATCGGTTCAGAAGGGCGAAATTTCCAATTTGCGCAACATTTAGTGCTGTTTAACTTGCCAAGTAATCCTGATTTATTAGAACAATGTATCGGGCGTTTAGACCGAATCGGGCAAACTAAAGCAATTCAAATTCATGTCCCTTGTTTTGCTCAAACGCCACAAGCCTTGTTAGCCGATTGGTATCATCAAGGTTTAAATGCCTTTGAACAAACCTGCCCAATGGGGGCAATGTTATTTGAAAAGTGCGGTGAAAAATTACAACATTTTTTGCAACATCCCACCGCACTTGATGGTTTTGCCGATTTCATAAAAGAAACAGCGAAACAACGTGCCAAGCTAAAAGACGAACTCGAAAATGGACGAGATCGCTTACTGGAATTAAATTCCAACGGTGGTATTCAGGCTCAACAGTTAGCAAATCAAATTGCCGAGCAAGACAACAGCCCTGAATTAGTCAATTTCACCTTAAATTTATTCGACATTATCGGTGTAGAACAAGAAGACTTAGGCGAACAATCCATTGTCATTACGCCCATTGGCACAATGTTAGTGCCTGATTTCCCTGGCTTAAAAGAAGACGGTATCACGGTAACATTTAGCCGAGATGTTGCCTTAGCACGTGAAGATGTGGAATTTCTCAGTTGGGATCACTCCATATTACACAACGGCATTGACTTAGTCTTGTCTAACGACATCGGCAAAACGGCAACTTGCTTGTTAAGCAATAAAAAATTGCCAACGGGGACATTATTATTAGAATGTATTTACGTAGTGGAAAGCCAAGCTCCAAAAGGCTTGCAGCTAAACCGTTTTTTACCACCCACACCTGTACGCTTATTGTTAGATAGCAAAGGCAATAATCTCGCTCCCAATGTGGCATTCGAACATCTTGAAAAACAGCTTAAACCGATGGAGAAAACCATGGCACACAAAATGGTGAAAATGGTTCGCCCCAATTTAGAACAAATGCTCAAGGCTGGAGAAAACTTGATGATGCTTGAGTCTAAACAAATTATTACGCAAGCCAAACAGTTGGCAGATAAACAATTAAGCGAAGAACTAGAACGCCTAACCGCATTAAAAGCCGTCAACCCGGCTATTCGGCAAGATGAAATTAACAGCTTAGAGGCAATGCGCCAACAATCATTACAGCATTTACAACAAGCTCACTGGCGATTGGATAGTTTGAGGGTGATGGTGAGCCAGTAAATTTTAAGGGTTGAAATCTGAGTGGAAAGCCTTATAATACAAAAAGGTCGTGGGTAAGCGGCTAACTTACCCACTTCCTAGCCGATAGGCTATTTATTAAAAACTGTAATCAGTAAATCTAACACAGCCAATGTTTTTAAACTGATTACCCCAACTAGCAAACTTGCTAGTATTATCAGAGTAATAATTTCTGATATTTTCACATAAATCACCCCCTTAGTGCTATAAGACTAAGCGACTAGGCATGTGCTACGGTAATAGCACAAAGCCCACGCCGATAGCACGAAAGGGATTATAACACAAACAGCCACTTTTAAAAGTGGCTGTTATGTTTTTTTATCTATATAAATTGAAAATAAATCCAGTATAAAGCACAATCAATGTGGTACTTCTACCGTATAACTTTCCAAGGTTGGCATTTTCTTAATCAACCCTTTTTCTAACATAAATTCCGCCACCTGATTATAGCGATCTTTGTTCAATTCACGGGGATTGTCCGCAAAAGCAGGATAAGTATCATTCCACGCTAAACGGTTTAGTTCGTTATCCAATTCTTTTGGCTTAAAGCTCACAAAATCTTGCCAAGCCTGTTCGGGATTTTGTTTCATATATGCCGTAGCTTGCTCAAGTGCGGTGAGAAATTTAGCGATTTTCGGATCGGTTTCTCGCCCTTTTTTCACCACTAAGGTGAGTTCTTCAAAAGACGGCACGCCATTTTGTTCAGGGAAAAAGGCTTGGGCTGGGTGTCCCTCTAAAGCCAGTTCGTGTAATTCAAAATTGCGATACGCCCCGATCACCGCATCCACTTGTTTGCTTAACAGCGACTGCGATAACGCAAAGTTCACATTGATTAATTGCACATCTTTCAACGACAATCCAGCGGATTCTAGCATACTGCTTAAAATCGTATCTTCAAAGCCGCTGACCGAATAGCCAATTTTTTTGCCTTTGAGATCCGCTAAACTATTGATACCGCTTTCTTTTAACACCACTAAAGAGGTAAACGGTGTCGCCACCATTGTACCAATACGCACCAAAGGCAACCCTTGATCAACGTGCATCACCAACTGCGGTTGAAAATCCATGGAAATATCCGCTTGTCCTGCGGCTACTAATTTCGGTGGCATGGACGGATCAGTGGGTTCAATAATCTCCACATCCAACCCTTGTTGGTCAAAAAAGCCTTTTTGTTTGGCAATCACAATATCGGCATGCACGGGATTGACAAACCAGTCAATTAACATGGTTAATTTTTCATTCGCCTGTGCCGATAATGCGAAAGTCAGGCTAAAAAGTGCGGTGTAAAATTGGCGAGTTTTCTTCATTCTTCATCCTAATAAAAGAACCCTCATCATTCATGATGAGGGCTGTACAACGTAAATTACTGCCCCACTTCCACCGCATAACGGTCTAAGGCTGGCAGGGTTTTAATCAGTTTGCTGTCTAGCATAAATTGAGCCACTTGTTGATAAAGATCTTTGTCCAGTTTGCGGACATTATCGCTTAACAACGGAATGGTGTCTTTCCACGCACGGCGGTTAAGTTCGTTGTCTAATTCTTTTGGTTTATAGCTGACGAAATCTTGCCATGCTTGCGTTGGATTTTGTTTAATATAAGCGGTGGCTTGTTCAAGTGCGGTTAAAAATTTGGCAATTTTAGCATCGTTTTGTTTACCCGCTTGCACCACAAAAATCAGTTCTTCATAGCTCGGCACGCCGTATTGTTCAGGGTAAAATAATTTGGCTTGATGTCCCTCAAGGTTCAATTCGTGCGGTTCAAAATTACGCAACGTACCAATCACCGCATCCACTTGTTTGCTCAACAAGGATTGCGATAATGCCCAGTTGACATTAATTAATTCCACATCCTGCTTGTGCAAGCCTACATCGGAAAGCATTTTTTCTAACAAGGAATCTTCAAATCCACTCACCGAAAAGCCGATTTTTTTGCCTTTTAGATCTTCTAACTTGTTGATCTTACTACTTTCTAATACGGTTAAGGAATTTAATGGTGTGCCAACAATCGTACCTACTCTCACTAGCGGTAAACCCTCATCCACTTGCATTAACAGTTGCGGTTGATAGTTGACGGCAATATCGCCTTTGCCTGCAGCAACAAGTTTCGGTGGCATTGAGGGATCGGTTGGCTCAATGATTTCTACCTCTAAGCCTTGTTGAGCGAAAAAGCCTTTTTGTTGTGCTACCACAATATTGGCGTGGTCGGGATTGATAAACCAATCGAGCAATAAGCTGATTTTCTCATTGGCTTGAGCTTGGCAAACTAACGCAAAACTTGCCAAAAGTGCGGTGAAAAATTGGGTAATTTTTTTCATAAAGTTCTCCAGATTAACGTAAATGGCTGACCCAAGGGAGCCAGCGGTTTAACAATTTATCTGCCAAAAAATACAAGCAGAGCGTGATGATTAACAACACCAACAAGGCTGCAAACATTAAATCTACTTGCATACGCGCGTTGGCGTGCATCATTAAATACCCCAAGCCTTGCGAAGAACCGACCCATTCGCCAATCACTGCCCCAATAGGGGCAATGGTGACGGCAATGCGTAAACCCGAAGCCAAGGAAGGTAACGCCGCAGGTAAGCGGACTTTAAACAACATGGCTTGTGGGGAAATTTGCATGGTTTGAGCCAGTTCTAACCAAGATTTAGGGGTGTTGCGTAAACCGTCATAGCAAGAGGCGGTTACGGGGAAATAAATAATCAGCACCGTCATGGCGATTTTAGATGCCATGCCATAACCGAACCACACCACCAACAGCGGTGCAATGGCAAATACGGGAATGGCTTGAGAAATTAATAATAAGGGCAATAACAAGCGACTGAGCCATTTAGATAATGCGAGCAATAAGGCAGACATTAGCCCTAAAATTAAGCCCAACGCCAACCCTAATAAAATTTCAATGCCTGTGATTTGAGCGTGTTCCCAAAGCAGATCCGCTCGCTCAATGGCTTTGTTGCCAACGTCTAACGGTGTGGGTAATAAATAATGGGGTAAATCAAAGAGATAAACGACTAACTGCCAAAGCAGGGCAAGGCTTAAACACAGTCCCAAGGATTTTATCAGTGTTTTCATTGCGTTGTGCATTATGCCACCTCCCCAAGCAATTCGCTAAAGAGGCGTTGCTCCAACTGCCACAAGGCTTGATTTTGAGAAAATCTCGGGGCAGGGCTGTCGGGAATAATAGGATCAGACAGTTGAGCAGGTTGCTTTTTCAATACAAAAATCCGATCTGCCAAACGTAAGGCTTCTTGTGGATCATGGGTAATTAATAACACGGTTTTGTCTTTTAATAATTCTCGTGAAAGCTGTTGTAGTTGTAATCTTGTCACTGCATCCAACGCCGAAAAGGGTTCATCCATTAAAATTAAATCCGCCTCCAACATCAAGGTTCTTGCCAATGCCACCCGTTGCCGTTGTCCGCCCGAAAGCTGATAACAAGGTTTGTTTTTATGTTCCAACATATTCACCGCTTGCAATAATTGCTCGGCTTTCGCAATCGTTTGTGCGTTGGTTTTACTTTGTAAATGGGCTTGCAACTGCACATTATCCAACACCGAAAGCCAAGGAAACAGGCTATCTTGTTGAGCTAACCACGCTAATTTTGCCTTGGGTTTCAGCAAAATATGACCTTGATAATGCTTCTCCAAGCCTGCAATTAAACGCAATAATGTAGATTTTCCGATACCCGATGCCCCGAGCAAGGCTGTCCATTGCTGCTCTGGCAAGGAAAAATCCAAGCCATGAAAAATCACTTGCTGTTCAAAGGAAAAACTAAGATTTTGAATTTCAACCATATTTATAAAAAGACGGATCAATGAATAGAACAATCATAGTATAGACAAACAGAAAATCAAGCCTAAATTATGCTAAAATACGCCATTCTGATTTTTTGAGTAACCCATTATGGCATTAATTGACTACACCCCCCCCACCGAACCTTGGCTTGATATTGTTTATCATGACAATCATATTATGGTCGTCAACAAACCTAGCGGCTTGCTTTCCGTCTCGGGTAGCCAACCGCAATATCGTGACAGTGCCATGAGCCGCATTAAAGATAAATACGGCTTTTGCGAACCTGCACACCGCCTTGATATGGCAACTAGTGGCATTTTATTGTTCGCCATGAGCAAGCTCGCCGATAGCGAACTCAAACGCCAATTTCGGGAACGAGAAACGGAAAAACATTATCAAGCCTTAGTTTGGGGACATGTGAAAGCCGACAATGGCGTGGTGGATTTGCCCTTAATTTGCGACTGGGAAAACCGCCCACGGCAACGGATCGATTTTGTGTATGGAAAGCGTGCCGTGACGGAATTTGAGGTGTTGGAACGTTTGCCGAATAACAGCACAAGAGTCAAACTCACCCCGATTACAGGGCGTTCACATCAATTACGTTTACACATGTTAGCCCTAGGACACCCGATTTTAGGCGATAAATTTTATGCCCACCCACAAGCTAAAGCCATGTCGCCAAGGTTGTGTTTGCATGCGGAGAGTTTGACGATTCATCACCCGATCACAAAGGAAAAAATGACGTTCAGCCGTACTGCTGAATTTTAATTATATAGACAGCGAATTATTTTTAAAGGATATCAATGAAAATTAATGACAAGATGACTGAAAACTTGATCTTAGACACCGTAAGAAATGAAGTCGTCCCTGCCCTCGGCTGTACTGAACCGATTTCCTTAGCCTTGGCATCGGCGGTGGCTCGCTATCATTTAGGCTATTTGCCTGAACGTATTGATGCCAAAGTATCTGCCAATTTAATGAAAAATGGCATGGGTGTTACCGTACCAGGGACAGGCACATTGGGTTTACCCATGGCGGCAGCAATTGGGGCGATTGGTGGTGATCCTAATGCGGGCTTAGAAGTGTTAAAAGGTATTACTCCCGAACAGGTCGCCCAAGCCAAAAATTTACTGGCAGAAAATCGGGTTGATGTGTCTATTTTTGACACTGAGCATATTTTATATTCCGAAGCCTGTTTATTTTATGGTGAAGATCAGGTATGCGTTCGCATTGCCGCACATCATACCAACATTATTTACATTGCTAAAAATGGTAAGGTGATTTTTTCTAAACCTTGTGCAGCAGAAACCGACAGCTTAAATGATATTTTTGCCGCCCTGTCCGCACAGGATATTTTTGATTTTTCCATGAATGTGGCATTGGAAAAAATTGCCTTTATTGATGATGCGGAAAAACTGAATTCGGCACTTTCACAAGAAGGCTTACGCCAAGAATATGGCTTACATATTGGGCGAACTTTGCAACATCAAATCGGTAAAGGCTTATTAAGTGATGATTTAATGAATCGAATTATTATTGAAACCACGGCCGCATCTGATGCCCGTATGGGTGGCGCAAACCTACCGGCCATGAGTAATTCTGGTTCAGGCAATCAAGGCATTGCCGCCACAATGCCAGTTGTAGTCGTGGCTCGCCATTTGAACGCCAGCCATGAACAACGGATTCGAGCGTTATTTTTATCTCATTTAATGGCGATTTATATTCACAGTAAATTACCAAAACTGTCCGCCCTATGTGCGGCGACCACGGCTGCAATGGGCAGTTGTGCGGGGGTGGCTTGGTTGCTGACGGGGAAATTTGAAACCATTAGTATGGCGATTAGCAGTATGATTGGTGACATCAGTGGTATTATTTGTGACGGTGCGGCGAATAGCTGTGCCATGAAAGTGTCTACTAGCGTGAGTTCAGGCTATAAATCTGTCTTAATGGCGTTGGATAACACCCAAGTGACAGGCAATGAAGGCATTGTTGAACATTCCATTGACCGTTCCAT
The DNA here is from genome assembly GCF_051851515.1 of Lonepinella sp. BR2271. NCBI lineage: Bacteria > Pseudomonadati > Pseudomonadota > Gammaproteobacteria > Pasteurellales > Pasteurellaceae > Lonepinella > Lonepinella sp. BR2271. The sequence continues at coordinate 17,697 of NZ_JBPDVF010000016.1, forward strand.
TGATAATCTGTGTAACATTGCGTCACGCAGTATGCAATACACTGACCGTCAGGTGATTGAGATTATGGTGAGTAAGCCGAAGTTATCCATCTAGTCTATGAAAGTGCGGTGAAAAGCACCGCACTTTTTTCAATTAAATCAATGATTAAAGTTTTTCCACTAACTTCACTGCATCACCAATATAATTCGCAGGCGTAAGCTGTTGTAAACGCACTTTCTCTTCTTCTGGAATATCCAGTTTTTCCACAAATTCACGCATCGCTTGTTCATCAACACGTTTGCCACGGGTTAATTCTTTTAGCTTTTCATAAGGTTTTTCAATGCAATAGCGACGCATCACGGTTTGAATGGGTTCGGCTAACACTTCCCAGTTTTGGTTAAGTTCATCACGTAAATGTTGTTCGTTCACTTCTAATTTGCTAATGCCCTTGAGCGTTGCAGCATAGGCAATTAAGCAATAACCCAAGCCGACACCGAGATTACGCAATACGGTGGAGTCGGTTAAATCACGTTGCCAGCGAGAAATTGGCAATTTTTGCCCTAAATGGGTCATCACCGCATTTGCCACCCCAAGATTGCCTTCAGAGTTTTCAAAATCGATCGGATTAACTTTGTGTGGCATGGTGCTTGAGCCGATTTCCCCTGCGATAGTGCGTTGTTTGAAATGATTTAATGCAATATAACCCCATAAATCACGGTCAAAATCAATGATGATAGTGTTAAAACGCACCACGGCATCGAAAAATTCCGCAATGTAATCATGAGGTTCAATTTGGGTGGTGTAGGGATTCCATTGAATGCCGAGGGAAGTGACAAATTCTCGACTTAATTGATGCCAGTCAATGTCAGGATAGGCAGATAAATGGGCGTTATAGTTGCCCACCGCACCATTAATTTTGCCTAACACATCCACTTGTTTTAATTGATTAAATTGACGGCGTAAGCGATACACCACATTCGCCATTTCTTTGCCTACGGTGGACGGGGATGCAGGCTGACCGTGGGTACGAGAAAGTAGCGGAATTTCTTTGTATTCGTTCGCTAACCTTGTAATTTCATCAATTAATTTTTGCCACTGCGGTAAAATCACTTCTTCACGAGCCGTTTTTAACATCAACGCATGGGAAAGATTGTTAATATCTTCTGATGTACAAGCAAAATGGATAAACTCGCTAATTGCCGCCAATTCAGGCAAGGCGGCGGATTTTTCTTTTAAGAAATATTCCACCGCTTTCACATCGTGATTAGTGGTGCGTTCAATTTCTTTAATGCGTTCCGCATCGGCAAGACTGAAATTTGCCACAAGTTGATCGAGGTAATCGTTTGCTTGTTTTGACAAAGAAGAAACTTCACTAATTTGTGCAGTAGATGCCAATTTTTGTAACCAACGTACTTCAACGGTGACACGGAATTTTAATAGACCAAACTCGCTAAAAATACCACGCAAAGCAGTGGTTTTATCTTGATAGCGACCATCAATCGGGGAAAGGGCAGTTAACGCATTGAGTTGCATAGCATTGAAAGACATAGAGATTTTGCTCCGTTAAATAGTTTCATATAATTGTTGTGCCATATTTAGGATCTTACGGCGAGAGAATAGCAGTTGCCATTTGCTACCACCTACTTGTTGCCAAAGCATAGCCGCTCGAACACCCGCTAGCAAACAGGCTCGAATACGGTTTTGAATAGATGGTTGCTGTAAATATTCCGCATTACCGAATATTTGAATCCGTTTACCCAATGGACTGAGAATATCGGTATAGATAGTAGCAATTTTTTCTAACATGGTTTCATCAAGCAGTGAATAATATTCTAATTGCGTTGGCATATATTGAATACGATGGGCGAGCTGAGATTTCGCTTCCGCATTATCTTGCAATCTACCAGCCATTGCCACTAAGCTCAACCAATAGCGAGCGAGTTCAGGGTTTTGAGCATTTAGTTGTTCAATTAAGGTTTCTAAACCTAATTTGATATTATCCAACGAACCACCAAAAACCGCCAATGTATCAGTTGGGTGTGTTTGCAATAAACTTTTTAAAGAAACTTCTAGGGCGTAGGTATTCGCTTGCCCTCGTTGTGCAAACTGTTGCACTAATCTTGCCGATTGACAAACCCCAGCTAGGGCGAGAGTGATGTCTTGATAATTTGCCATTTTGATTGACGGAGTAAGTTTAGAAAATTGGACTACGTAATATAGCAGATTTTTTTAAATGGTTAAAGAGCAGAAAACAACCGCTAATACTTTTGTTTAACTCCCAATAAACGATAAACCATCAAAGATAACAAAATCACTCCACACCCCAATAATTTTCTGAAACCTAATTCTTCTGAAAATAAAATTACACTCAATATTAATGTCCAAATAGGTTCAAGTAGCATGATAATAGAGGCATTGGCGATATTGCAGTGTTTTTGTCCAAAGGTTTGCAATAAATAACGTAAATTAGTGGAAATTAAAATACTGGCTGCTAACCAACCCCAAGTTGAAATGGGGATTGTTTGGTTCCAATTCTCACCGCATAAAGAAAATAGGCTGCATAATATGCCAATGACGGCAAGTTGAATGGTGGTGAGTGGTAATATGGGAATATCTTTGGCATATTTATTATTTAACACAAAATAAAGTGCCGATAAGAACGCCGCAAACAAATAAAACCAGCTCTCATTTGAAAGATGTAATCCATCATTCCCAACCGCAAGAAAATATAAACCACAAAGCGATAGTGGAAAAGCGAGCCAAAAGATTTTTTCTAATGCGTGTTTAAAAATCAATCTTGAAAGCAAAGGGGAAATTAACATAGATAAGCTCAATAAAAAGGCCCCATTGCCTAAATTAGTATTATGATGAATAGCTAAAATCCAACTACTGAGAAAAACTGAAAACGTTACGCCAACACCGATAGCAGAAAAAAGTTGAGGTTTGCTAAGCTGTAATAATGGGCGATATGCAATAGGTAGGAAAAGTAAGGCGGCCAAGAAAAAACGCAGCCCAAGAAAACCTAAAGGAGGAAACCCAGCAATGGCATATTTAGAAAAAAACCAACCTAACGCAGCTAAAATCGTGGTTAAAATAAGGGCTAATTCACCAGTATATTTGTGCATAGGCAATCCTTGGAAATTTAAAGAGGTTGTGTAATATTGGTGATACTCCAATAAGCCCCATGTTTGGGTGAAATATGTTTTAACAATTCGTTGATTGCCACATCAAGATTGTCTTTTTCTAAAGCATTAATAATATTTTTATGTTGTTCAAAAGATCGTGTAGTATGCTCTTGATTGGAGCCTAGATGGACGCGAACAGCAGCCATTCTTGCAGCTACTAAGCTATATGCATCAATATAGTAGCTGTTATAACTGCTCGCAATAATTGTGTTATGAAATTCATAATCTAATTTTAAGTATTCATTCATTTCATTCAGTTCATAGCTTACTTGCATTTTATCAAGAATCAGGCGTAGTTGTTGCACCAAAAATTTACTATTTTTGGTATAGGCTAAACGCATCGCACTGCTTTCTAAACAAAAACGAAATTCTAATAATTCTTCCAGCTCTTTATCGGTTACACTGAAAATAAATGTTCCACTTTTAGGTTTGATAACAACTAAATTTTCTGTTTCCAATCGTTTAATTGCATCTCTGACAGGGGCTTTTGTCGCATTCAGTCTTTCGATAAGCATAGATTCAGAAATTTTTTGCCCCATGGGCAAAATTCCGCTGATAATCATATTGTGGATACGTAAATAAATAATATCTTTTAGTAAATTGGTTGAATTGTTCATGATAATAATATAGAAAAGTACTCTGAGTCATTATAACCCAGAATACTTTGTATAATCTATTTATCTGTATAAGGTTTCTGATTTATTGTCAGCTTCCAGATTTTGTAATTAGTTGTTGGTGGATCAACATAATTTAAATCATTACGATGTAGGTTATTGGATGAAACATATAAAGAACCATCATTACCAATGGATAAAGTATCTGGCCATACCATATTTTGATTATAAAACAAGCGACTAATTTCTCCTGTTTTGGCATCTCGTTTCATTAAACCGTTAATGGTTAGACCCGTCATATAAAGATTCCCCGCACGATCCGCTGTCATGCCGTCAGTATTAGACGGTAGTAAATTGACGATTTTTACGTGTTTTTCAATTTCTGATTCAGGTAGAGAAAAATCACGTAAAATTTGGGTTTTAATCGAATACAAAGTATTTCCAGTGAGATTTGTCCAATATAAGGTTTCTTTATCGCCAGAAAGTGCGATACCATCAGCCCCAGTGAGCATGGGTTGATCTTTAGAAACAGGTTCACCATTGATATTAAAGAAAAAGTGCGGTTCATTTTGCGTAAATTTTGAACCTGATAATACTCGGCGAGCTTGATTTTTAGTTTGATCGTAAACAATCAATCCTCCATCCAGTGGCTTACAAAAAATACCAGAATCGGTGATATAGGCAAATTGATGATCATTATCAACCACAATATCATTTAAAAATGAACAAGTACGGCTACTGTCTTTTTCAGTAAAATGATAACGAGAAATCTCTTTATGGGTATTCAAATCCCATAAAATTAATTTTTCATCCCCGTCTTTAGTAGGCTGACCTGCAATATGTCCCTGATCTAAAATCCACATTACATTGTTACGGTCAATCTCAAAACCTAACACGGCCTTTAATCCCTGTGGGTTATTAACATCATTGAGTTCTTCTGATGGAAATGGTACTAATACTGCGGATTTTCCATTACCTTTTAGTTTAGAAAGTGTTGCAGGAATTTCTGAACCAGCCCAACGAGCCGTAGATACATAAAGATGGTTATTTTGATCTACTTTTACGCCTTGCATTAATGCTTTATCATAGATCTGACTTTTTTCCCATGTTGATTTAATCAATGGGTTTTTAACTTCGTATTTTATAGCGTTCCATTCAGCTACAATCTCAGCCGGTAGATTTGAAGCACTTACAGATAATGGGGCAATAAAGGTCAGGATTGTTAAACCATGTTTGATACTTTTCATGAAAAATTCTCCTAATAAATGTTAATATACACAGCTAATTCATGAGTGATGGTAAGAATAAGGATAATTGTGGCACGTAAGTGACAACAAATAACATCAAAATCATCATAAATAAGTAAGGAATAATAGATTTAATTAATGATTCTAAACTCACATTTGCCACCCCTGTCGCAATAAAGAGATTCGCACCTAATGGTGGTGTACAAAAACCAATAGCGAGATTAACCGTCATGATCACCCCAAAATGCACAGGATCAATGCCTAATTGTTGAATTATGGGTAATAAAATTGGTGTGAGGATAATAATAGAAGCAATGGTTTCCATAAACATCCCGACAATTAATAACATAATATTAATCAGCAATAACACCATGTAAGGATTATTAGATAGGGTAGTAATAAAATTAGCCACATCAACAGGCACTTTTTGTAAGGTAAGTAATCGCCCAAAAGATGCAGCCATCACTACCATGACCAATACCGTTGCGGAAGTCAAACCAGCTTTTAAAAAGACTGCACTTAATTCTTTAAATTTAAGATCTTGATAAACAAATAGGCTAATAATTAGAGCATATACAACGGCTACACCAGCTGCTTCGGTCGGGGTGAAAATCCCACCATAAATTCCACCAAGAATAATAATTGGTGTAATTAATGCCCAAATAGAATGTTCTCGTAAACCATTATGTTCTTTACGATTGATAACATCTTCCATTTTTTTCGTGGCACGAGCGGCAATTTCTAAATTTTTATGTATGGTAAATTTAGATACCAACATAAAGCCTAAGCCAAACAAAATCCCAGGAATAACACCAGCTAAAAAGATTTTACCGATAGATTGATTAGCGGTTACGCCATAAATAATAAAAGGAATGGATGGTGGGATCATGACGCCAGTGATACCAGCTGCTGCGGTTATAGCTGCTGAATAAGGACGTTTATAACCTGCTTTTTCCATTTCAGGAATCATATTTGAACCAATAGCAGCCACTGTTGCTGGGGATGATCCTGAAATAGCAGCAAAAAACATAGAAGCTAAAATATTGACATAAGCTAATCCTGCTTTAAACCGTCCAACTAATCTATAAGCAGCACCTACAATGCGAGAAGAAAGTCCCCCACGTTGCATAATCTCACCTGCTAATACAAAAAGTGGAATGGCGACTAAAGGAAAGGAATTGCCAGCCATTACGGCACTTTTAGCCAGCAAAGAAATATTTGGCGTATTGGGTAAATATTCTAAAACGATAAGTGAGGCGGCCCCTAAACAAATTGCAATAGGGGCACCTAGTAACACTAAAAGAACGAACACACCAAAAAGTACTGCAGTGATCATCATTATTCTCCTTTTTTATAGAAATCTAATTTAAATGCGTTAATATCTTGATAAATATTTTGTAATAACCTTATAACACTGAGTACTGCTCCCACTAATAATGATCCATAAAGCCATTGCATTCCAACTCGAATTTCAGTAAATGGCCAGTAGAGCACCACACTCGTCTGCTTTACAATAATTGGGCTAATTAATTGTTCCCAACCATACAGACTGATTTTTACCATACACCATAACACTATGATGTTAACCAGAATATTTATAATTGCCTGTAGTTTTTCTGGCAGTAGATTGACAAAGGCTGTCACCGCAACGTGTTTTCTGGTTTTGAAACCATAACTAACACCAATCCATAAAAACCAAATAAAGCACCACCGTACAAATTCTTCCCCCCAAGAAGATGAATTGTTGAAGATATAACGCATCACGACTTCGTAGAAAATCCAAAAGGTAATATTAACCAATAGAAGATTGATTAACCAAATTTCTATTTTTTCATCAAGTAATTTTAGGAATTTCATATGCTCTTTTCCTATTGATTAGGGGCGGAACTTATCCACCCACTTACATGTTAATTTTTCCCTGATTCAAGAGCTCGAACAAGTTCTGGATCAACTGCTTTAAGATATTTTTCTCTCACCGGGGCAACTACATTTTCAAAGACTTTTGATTGTTCAGGAGACAGTTCGGTTACGCTTACTCCAGCTTTCCGAATGGCATTAATTTGCTCTTGTTCTTCTTGAGTAATGATCTCTTGTTGGTAATCAATAGCACGTTTTAGGGCTGATTTAATCAATTCACGATCTTTATCGGATAATCCATTATAAAAATCTGGATTTGCTAAAACCATATGGGTAGAATACACATGCCCAGAAAGCGTGACACATTTCTGTACTTCATAAAAGCGAGAGGAATAAATATGACCTAATGGATTTTCTTCCGCATCAATGACACCTTGCTGTAAAGCGGAATAAACTTCATTGAAAGACATTGGGGTTGGTTTAGCACCCATTGCCTTAAAAGCATCCATATGGGCATCAACTTGCATAGTACGAATCTTTACCCCCTTAAGATCATCTGGTTTGGTAATTGGACAGTTAACATTGCTAGTAATATTTCGAATACCATTTTCCATCCAGCCCAATCCAATAAGCCCAAAATTTTCTGCTTTTGCTAATAGTTTGTTGCCAAATTCACCATATAGCGCTTTTAAAGCTCCAGCACGATTAGGGAAAATATACGGCAAACCAGGGACAGTAAACGCATTATCCCAGCCCGACATCACTTCCACTACGGGGCTTGTCATATCCACAATACCTGTTTGCACTGCTTCAGTTAGCTCACGATCCCCCCCCACTTGTCCATTAGGAAAAATATCTACCGTTATATCTTGAGCAGATTCTTTTTCTACTATTTCTTTAAATTTCACCCACGCCTTGTGCATATGATAAGTATCTGCTGCACCATGACCAATTTTAATGTTAGTTTTAGCCATAGCCGTTGATGAAATAACAACGGAAGTTAATAAGGCTAGTGATAATGCTGATTTGATAAGTTTCATGGTTTCATTCTCCATATTCTGACATTTAAGAATGGTTGGATTTTATACCCTAATCATTTCCATTTACAAGCATGAAATATCATTTTTCGAAAAATATGCTATTTTTATTTCAATTTTGTGAACAAGATCACAAAATTTAAAATTTTTTATTGTGATAAAATCTATTTTAACTATAAAATATACCCAAAACTAACATTTTAGATGTAGAGGTTAACATGAAGAAAATCGTTATTATTGAACCTGGCTATCTTGATTATCAAGAAGAAGAACGTGTCCTAGCCAAATATAAACCAAAATTTATCATCGTCTCCTTAGGGAGCAATAAAACTGAAATACTAAAGGCTGTTGAAGATGTTGATGCTATTATGGTGCGTGAAGCAAAAATTGATGCTGATGTTATCAGGGCGGCTAAGCAATGTAAAGTTATAGCACGCTACGGGGTTGGGGTCGATAATGTTGATTTAGCGACCGCAAAGGAAAACGGGATCTATGTTGCGAATGTGCCTGATTATGGCTCTGAAGATGTCGCTGAACATACGGTAGCATTACTATTCGCAACAACACGACGTATTGTTAAACGAGATCGAGATGTTCGCTTGAATAGTAAATGGGGAATTGGACAACTTGAACCCATGTATCGAATGGGCGGAAAAGTACTTGGTATTGTTGGATTTGGTCGCATTGCCCGAGAATTTTTCCGAAAAACCAAAGGAATTGGCTTCTCCAGAACCTTAGTATCAGATCCCCTATTAACGGAAAGGGAAGCACAACAATTAGGTATAGAAAAAGTCGAAATTGATGCATTATGTCAACAGGCTGATTTTATTTCATTACACACTCCATTACTCCCACAAACACATCATTTAATTAATGCCGATCGTTTAGCGTTAATGAAACCTAATACGGTTATTGTCAATTGTGGACGTGGTGGCTTAATTGATGAGCAAGCACTTTATTCCGCATTAAATGAAGAACGCATTTTTGCAGCGGGCATCGACACCTTTGAGCAAGAGCCTGTTTCAGCAACTAACCCATTACTTACTCTGGATAACGTGATTTGTAGCGATCACACAGCTTGGTATACAACAGAATCAGTGATTGAATTACAACATAAAGCAGCAGAGGAAGTTCTCCGTGTGTTTGAAGGTGAACAACCTAAAAACTGGGTAAACAAATAATCAACTAACATGTCATTTATTAAGGAGTTTTATTATGTATTCACAACAAATTATTGACGGCTATCGTGCAATTTTCTCTACTGCTTCTATTGCAGATGCCTGTGACCAGATTTTAGGTAAGACTATGTTTTTACCCCATGAAATCAAAAATCGAATTAATAACAAAAAAATTGTTGGTCCAGCAGTTACTATTTTTGAAGATGCCACGGATGAAAAATTACCACCGCAACATGCTTTAGATGCTATTGATGAATCGGAAGCAGGTAGCGTCATCGTGATTAGCGGTTGCCAAGCATTGGAAACTGTGGCTGTTTGGGGCGGTTTAATGACCGCAGGGGCAGTAGCTAATAAACACGAAGGGGCTATATTAAATGGCGGTTTGCGAGATATTAATGAAATTCGTCGTGATTATGATTTCCCCGTTTTTTCCAAAACAGTTTCTCCTGGTACAACCCTAGGGCGTTTTAAAACTATTAGCTCAAATCAACCGATTCAAATTGGTGAAGTCACTATTTATCAAGGAGATCTGATAGTTGGTGATATTGATGGTGTAGTCTGCGTTCCTAAAGATGTGGTAGAAGAAGTGTTAGCACTCTCTAAATCTATTGATGAAAGAGAGCTTGAGCAAGCTAAATTAATCATTGAATCAGGGTCTCTACGTGAAGGTCTGGCTAAGTACGGACGTATTTAATCAATAAAGTGCGGTTATTTTTAATGTGTTTTTGTAACCGCATACTTTTTATTATAAGATCTCAGTAAACAAGGAGTAAATATGTTAGATATTCTTTCATTTGGCGAACCTATGTATGAATTGAGCCAGTTACCTAATCAAGAATTAAATTACTTAGCTGGATATGGAGGAGATGCGTCTAATTTTGCTATTAGTGCCGCTCGGCAAGGTGCAAAAGTCGGTATGCTTGCTCATATTGGTGATGATGTGTTTGGAGATAAATTTATTCAGTTGTGGCAAAAAGAAAATGTTAATATAGATTTTGTTGTACGCAATCCGAACGCGCCAACTGCCATTTATCTTATTTCTCATGATGAGCAAGGACATCATTTTACTTTTTACCGTAAGGGTTCTGCTGCTGCACAAATAACACCAGAACAAATTACTAAACAGTCTATTCAATCTACTAAATTATTACACACGTCTGCAATTACTCATGCAATTAGTCAAAGTTCGAGTGATACCGTGTTTAAAGCTATTGAATTAGCAAAAGAACTTGGAACAAAAGTTTCTTTTGATACTAACTTGCGTTTAAAACTTTGGTCATTAGATCGTGCAAGAGCCATTATTCACGAAACTATCCGTATGGTAGATTATTGTTTGCCAAGTTTAGATGAGGCTATATTGTTAACCAAATTAAATAAGGCTGACGATATTGCTGATTTTTATTTAAAACTCGGAGCTAAAGTTATTATCCTAAAAATGGGAAAAGAAGGGGCTATGGTGGCAACAGAAAATGAACGATTTATTGAAAAAGGACATAAAGTAGAAACTGTTGATGCAACAGGAGCTGGAGATTGCTTTTCGGGGGCATTTTTAACACAAATAATGCAAGGTAAATCTCTAAAGGAATCGCTATATTATGCTAATTCAGCCGCAGCATTAACCACAACAGGATTTGGGGCGGTTGCACCTATTCCTTATTGTCATCAAGTAGAACAATTTATGCGGCAATTTAATTAAGGAAAAAATATGTCATACACAACCGAACAACTAATTGAAAAACTCAAAACGCTTAAAGTCGTCCCTGTTATTGCCGTGGACGATGCCCAAGATATTTTGCCGTTAGTCAAAGCCTTATCTGACAATGGCTTGCCAGTAGCTGAAATCACGTTCCGCTCAGCTGCGGCTGAAGAATCCATTCGTCTTGTCCGTCAGCACTATCCTGATGTATTAATTTTAGCAGGTACAGTGTTGACCGCAGAACAAGTGGTTGCAGCAAAAAACGCAGGAGCAGATGCCATCGTCACCCCTGGATTTAACCCAAAAATCGTGCAACTTTGCCAAGACTTAGGCTTGCCAATTACACCAGGGGTAAACAACCCAATGTCCATTGAGGCAGCATTAGAAATGGGTATCACCGCCGTAAAATTCTTCCCAGCGGAAGCCAGTGGCGGGGTGAAAATGATTAAAGCCTTGCTAGGCCCTTACAGTAATTTGCAAATTATGCCAACAGGGGGAATTTCACCGACCAATATTAAAGACTATTTGGCGATTCCAAATGTCGTCGCTTGTGGTGGTTCTTGGTTTGTGGAGAAAGCCTTGATTAAAGCGAAAAATTGGGATGAAATTGGGCGTTTGACGAGAGAGGCAGTTGGGTTAGTAAAGTAAGACGGTAAGCCAATCCTGATACAAAATGAGGTGAGTTTTATTTCACCGCATTTTTACATGAATCAGAGTACTTACTTTGGCTCACCCACAGGCAAAATTACTCGCCCAAAGCTCTCATTAATCACATCCGCCGCCGCCAAATAAAAAGCACAAAGCGCAGTGATTAACCCCAAATAACCGCCGAGGTTCACAATGGCATGGTTACCTGTTGCATCACCGATAGCTAACGCATAGAACGTTAAGGTTAAAAAGAAGAAGATGGCTCTTAAGGCTTTGGCTTTTGCTAGCGTTCCTAAAAACATCATTAAGGTGAATGTTCCCCAAGCGCCTAAATACCATGCCACGAAAGTCGCCGGTGTCTCGCCTTTGAAGAACGTGATGAATAACGCCCATGACCACCAGAACGCACCGTAGCTAATAAATGCGGTGAAACCAAAGGTGTTGCCTTTTTTGTATTCAAACATACCAGCGATCATTTGTGCGGTCCCGCCAAATGCGAATGCCATGGCGACCACTAATCCCACACTTTTCACATCGAAAATACCAGCGTTAATTAAACATAATAACCAGGTTGTGAGTGCAAAACCACATAAACCAAGTGGCGCAGGGTTAGCTAAACCGTCTTTGACTGTTGACATAAAATTTCCTTTCAATAATAAATAAGAGACGAAAAAAGGGCGCTAGTATGTCTGATTTTTGCACAAAAAGAAAGAGGGGAGAGAAAATATTTACGATTTTTTAATCAATTTAGTTTATGTTAGAATTTGTTTCTATTTTGAAATCTAAGGAATCGATTAATGCGAAAATTGTTCTCATGTTTAAAAGGGTTAGCTATTTTAATTATTAGTTTATTACTCGGTGTTATTGCTTGCACTAATTTGCATCCAACATTTGGGGGATCGCCTGATGAGCAAAGTCTGAAAAAAATTCATCAATCTCCCAATTTTAATGGGGAAACCTTTGTTAATTTAGAACCGACGCCGAGTGGTTTTCAAAAAGCCGTAGATGGCAATGACACGTCGTGGCTAGAGCGTATTTATCAAATGGCTTTTCCACCGCAAGGAAAACAGCCGAGTGAACCATTGCCCAGTTTAAGGTTAGATGTTTCTCAAATCAAAAATGGCAGTTTCACGTGGCTTGGGCATTCTACGGTATTATTCAAACTTAACGATAAAATTTTAATCACGGATCCTGTATTTCATCGTGCTTCTCCAATCTTTTTTGGTGGTAAACCTTTTGCCATGACTCATACTCCAAGTGTGGCTGATTTACCTGGCATTGATGCAGTAATCATCTCTCATGATCACTATGATCATCTTGATTATCAAACTATTCAAGAACTTAACCAAAAAACAACGCGCTTTTATGTGCCACTAGGCGTGAAAGGACATTTACAACGCTGGGGCGTACCAGATGAAAAAATTACTGAGTTAGATTGGTATGAACAGGCTCAATTGGATCAGCTCCATTTTACCTTAACGCCATCTCGCCATTTTAGTGGGCGTGGGCTAACCAACCGAAATACTACATTGTGGGGCAGTTGGGTGATTAAATCGCCGTTATTAACCGTCTTTTTTAATGGTGATGGGGGATATGGCCAACATTATAAATTACTTGGTGAAAAATATGGTCCGTTTGACATCGCTTTAATGGAAAATGGCGCTTATGATGCTCACTGGCCTTTAATTCACATGACACCGGAACAATCAGTACAAGCCACAGTAGATTTAAAAGCAAAAGCTGTTTTACCGATTCATTGGGCAAAATTTGATTTAGCAAATCATAATTGGCGTGATCCTATTCAACGTTTTTTAAAAGCGGCTGAGAAACAGGATTTCCAAACGGTTACGCCCAAAATAGGGCAAACTTTTACATTGAATGGATTGCCACAGGAAGATTGGTGGTCAGGGGTGAAATAATTGGTTGAGTGTAAATAAACTAATGCGGTATTTTTTAACAAGTTTTTGCAAATTACAATAATAATTCTGCTAGCTTCGCTTTTACTTCTTCCACACTCTCCACCACCTGAAAATTCACTCCCAAAGCAGCACTTAAACCTGCCACTTGTTTGGCTTTGTATTCACGTTGTGCTGGGTCGTCAGTAGGCGAGAAAATCGCAGGACAAACCGCATTTAAACGTTGGCTATTAGCTTTTAGCCACATCATGCGGGCTTTGTCTTCTTCGTGCAGTTCTGGGGTGTTGCGTGTATGGCGTGGGTCGCCGTCTTCAATAATCAGTACGAATTTTTCGCCGTGGGCAATCAAAGTTTCTAGGTCATCTAGGATTTTTTGCCCATCGCCAAGCTGCATTTGTGTGCTGTGGATAATGGCAATAGGGAAATCTTGCACATCAATAAATTTTAAGCTAGGGGTACTCATAGTCGCCTCCGTGAATGTGGCTGTTGTAGGAATTTTGCAATGAAGATCAATTGCACTGTATTCACTATACCACAAAATATTGTGCAAAAATTATTGAATATTGTGTTTATATTGCTAGGGTGATTTATATTTGCACAACCTCAATCCCCCAACTTCTCCACCAAAAAATCTGCCACGGCACGCACATAGGGCGAGCGGCGGACATCTTCGTGCATCACCATATGCAGTTGGGCGTGGAAGCTACTTTGTTTTTCAGGCAGGGTAACGATGCTTAAATTATCGCTAGGCGAAACATAAAAATCAGGTAGCACGCCAATGCCTACTTGTTGCAAAATCAGCTGTTTTAGGGTGATAAAATCGTTGGTCATCAACACCACTTTGCGATCGGCGAGCAGGTTTTCTACTAAATATTCCAACATGCCGTGCGATTTCACCCCAATAAATTGCCATTCATCAGGCTTGTGTTTAAGCAAATAATCACGTTGTGCGTACAAATGCACATGAATATCAAACAGGCGGCGAACCACCAAATCGCCTTGTTCAGGGGGCGGAATGCGTAGGGCGATGTCGGCTTGGCGTTGGTGTAGATTGCTGACATTAGACGTGCTTTGTAGCACCAAGCGAATCTGCGGATAACGGCGACAAAACTCGGCTAAATGCGGAGCAAGCACCACCTGCCCAAGCAAGGGCGACACCGACACCACCACTTCGTGCATGGCTTGAATTTGCTCATGGGCTAAGCGTTGCAACACCTGTATATCTTTGTAAATTTCACGCGCTTGCTGATACAGGCGTTTGCCGTCTTCGGTAAGTAAATAACGCTTGTTAATGCGGTCAAACAGGCGGATTTTGAGCTGTTTTTCCAAGCCTTCAATTTGGCGAGAAACGGTGCTGTGTTGCACGCCGAGTTTATCGGCAGTGGCAGTTAGGGTTTGATGTTCTACAAGACTAACAAAGTAGTCAATGCTGTTCCAGTCTAGGGACATGGGCGTTCTCTGATGATTGATATTGGGGGTTAATATAGCATACACTGTGCAAAAATAAACAATGTCCGCTTAATTTTCCGCTATTATTTGCCAAAAACACAACCTGCAATAGCAAATACAAATCAATCTCGTCTCAAAACAAGGAGCGTATTATGAACGCAAAATCATTTCGTTTACAACCTTTGGCTTTTGCCTTGATGTATGCGTTGCCGTCAGTTGTTTTGGCTCAAACATCAATATCATCTTCTACCCTATCCACCACCGACAATGCCATGGAATTAGAACTCATCATCGTTACCGTGCGTAAGTTAGAAGAAAATGTGCAAGACGTGCAGATCATTTTTTTCACTGCACTTTGATCTTATCTCTTAACATTATCAACATTATTCCCTAAATTCCATTTAGCTATATCAAAGATAAAAACATTCTAGGACAAATAATTTGTCGCTTGTTATATTTTGTTGCAAAAGTAACCAATAAAAGGAAAGAAAACGATGGGAAGAATTTTAACCTTACAAGATGTAGATTTTGCGGTGAAAGGCGGTTCGGTGTTTGCTTGTGGTGGCGGTGGCTGGGTTGAGCATGGTTATGAGTTGGGGAAAACCGCGGTAACCATTGGTCGCCCTGAATTAGTGAGTATTGATGAAATTGATGATGATGCTTGGATTGCCACGGCAGCCGCCATTGGGGCACCAGGGGATTTGACCGATTGGGAAATGCTCGGGGTGGATTATGTGAAAGCGGTGCAGTTGTTGCAGGAAGCCTTAGGTGAGAAAATTTACGGCTTGATTATTGGGCAAAATGGCATGTCCTCCACGGTGAATGGCTGGTTGCCATCGGCTATTTTAGGGACGAAAGTGGTGGATGCCGTGGGCGATTTACGCGCACACCCAACGGGCGATATGGGGTCGCTTGGTTTAGCCAACTCCCCTGAACAAACGATTCAAACGGCGGTGGGGGGAAATCGTCAGCATAATCAATATATTGAATTGGTAACTCGTGGTGCAACGGCGAAAATTTCGCCTATTTTGCGTAAAGCCTCTGATCAATCGGGGGGCTTTATTGCCAGTTGTCGCAATCCTATTCGTGCAAGTTTTGTTCGTCAACACGCAGCACTGGGTGGGATTTCTCAGGCGTTAGCCTTGGGGCAAGCCATTGTGGCGAGCGAAAAAAAAGGTGGTACGGCGGTGATTGATGCTATTTGCAAACATACAGGTGGACAGATTTTAGCCGCAGGTCAAGTGAAGAAAAATACCTTGAAATACACCGATCAAGCCTTTGATGTGGGCGTGGTGCAAGTGGGAACGGGCAAAAGTGCGGTGAAAATTCATGTGATGAATGAGCATATGGCAGTGGACAACGCCCAAGGTGAACGCCTCGCCACTTATCCTGATGTGATTACCACGCTTGATTTAAATGGGCAGCCCGTGAGTGCGGGTAAACTGAAAGCTGGCATGGATATTGTGGTGTTTCATTTAAGCCAAAGCCAAATTCCCCTTTCTTCTAGCGTGTTTGATCCCAGTGTTTATCCGCCAGTAGAAGCCATTTTGGGCATTGATTTACACAGTTATGTGTTGCCTCGTGCAAACACGAAAAAAGCCAAAAAGGGGTGAAAAAATGACCGCAGTTTCTCAACCATTACGCTGTAAAAGCTGGCGAACGGAAGCCTTATTGCGTTTATTAGAAAACGTTTTAGCGGTGGGCGAAGCCCCTGAAAAATTGGTGGTTTACGCAGCGCTTGGTAAGGCGGCTCGTGATCAGGCGAGTTTCCACGCCATTGTGCAAGCCTTGCAAAGCATGACAGAGGACTATACGTTAATTGTGCAATCAGGCAAGCCCATTGGTTTATTAAAAACCCACGCCAAAGCCCCCGTGGTGATTATGGCAAACTGTAATTTAGTGGGGCAATGGGCAAAGGCGGAAGTATTTTATGAGTTGGAACGCAAAGGCTTAATTTGCTGGGGTGGTTTAACCGCTGGTGATTGGCAATATATCGGATCGCAAGGGGTGATTCAAGGCACTTATGAAATTTTTAGTCGCATTGCAGAACGTTATTTTAACGGCGATTTGGCAGGGCGATTTATTCTGTCTGCAGGGCTTGGTGGCATGGGTGGATCACAACCGCTGGCTGGATTTATGACGGGAGCGGCAACCTTGGTGGTGGATATTAATCCTGCTAGCATTGAAAAACGCCTGCGTATTGGCTATTTGCAAAAATCCACCGACAATTTAGATCAAGCCTTGGCTTGGATTCAGCAAGCTCAAGCCGACAAGCAAGCGGTTTCCGTTGGACTATTAGGCAATGCGGCGATTGTTTATCCTGAAATTTTTGCCCGTGGCATTATTCCTGATATTGTTACTGATCAAACCTCCGCTCATGATTTGGTGTATGGCTATGTGCCTGCAGAATTTGATTTAACCACCGTGCAACAACTTCGCAACCAAGATCACAGTCGTTTAATCGCCGCTGGCCTTCGTTCTATTAAACAACATGTACAAGCCATGTTGAATTTCCAACAAGCAGGGGCGGTAGTGTTTGATAATGGCAATTTAATTCGTACCCACGCTAAACAAGCAGGAGTGCAAAATGCCTTTGATATTCCTATTTTCACCGAAGCCTTTTTGCGACCGTTATTTTGTCGTGCCATTGGTCCTTTCCGTTGGGTGGCGTTATCCAATAATCCGAAAGATATTGAAATCATTGATGATTATGTGTTGGCACGTTTTCCACAAAATAAAATTGTGACCAATTGGATTCATCTGGCACGGAAATCAGTGCCTTTTGAGGGCTTGCCAGCACGCATTGCTTGGTTAGGGCATCAAGAACGTACCGATTTGGCGTTGGCGGTGAATCAAATGGTGGCAGAGGGCAAACTTTCCGCACCTATTGCCTTTACCCGAGATCATTTAGATGCAGGGGCAATGACACATCCGAATATTATGACTGAAAATTTAATAGACGGTTCTGATGCCGTTGCTGATTGGCCGTTGATAAATGCCATGGTGAATTGTGCCTCACAAGCAGATTTAGTGGCAATTCATTCTGGTGGTGGCGGTTACAGCGGTTATATGACTTCTGCTGGGGTAACGGTGGTAGCAGATGGGACACCTGAAGCTGCTGAGCGTTTATCCCTTTCAATGACCAATGACACCAGTCTTGGGGTGATGCGATATGCCGATGCAGGTTATCCCGATGCCTTAGATGAAGCCGTGCAAAAAGGCTTAAATTACATTCAATTATAATCTTTAATAACGCTTTTGATAATCAAACAAGGAACTTTATATGGCAACCAATAGAACCAAAGCCGTGGCAGCGGCATCCGCAGGCAATGCACTAGAATGGTATGATTTCAGTATTTTCGCCTTTTTTGCAGCTTATATTGGACACAGCTTTTTTGAGGATGGCAACGAAACAGCCGCACTGGTCAAAACCTTTTTGGTGTTTGGTGTGGGTTTTATTGCTCGCCCATTAGGGGCATTATTCTTAGGGGCTTATGGCGATAAAGTGGGACGCAAAGCTGCGTTAACCTTAACCATTAGCTTAATGGCACTGGGGACATTAATTATCGCCGTCACACCACCCGTTTGGGTCATCGGGGCGGGTGCACCGATTTTATTATTGGTAGGACGTTTATTACAAGGTTTTTCCGCTGGTGGTGAAATTGGCGGTGCAACCGCATTTTTGGTCGAAACCGCCCCCGAAAAGCAAAAAGCCACTTATGCAGCTTGGTTACAAGCCAGTATGGGGATTTCCAATATTCTGGCAGCCCTGGCAGGTTGGACGGTGAGTTCCCTATTTTCCCCTGAAAGTATCAATCAATGGGCGTGGCGATTGCCGTTTATTTTCGGTTTGTTAATCGTCCCCGTGGGCGTATATATCCGCCGTACCTTAAATGAAACAGAGGAATTTAGTGCCATTGCCAGCCGCAAAGAGCATAGCCCGTTAAGTTCGGTGTTCCGCCAATATCCGTTGCATTTATTGGCAGGCGTGTTATTTTCCATTTTATGGACAGCCAGTGTTTACACCCTAATTATTTATATGCCAACCTACTACGCTTCACCGAATATTGGTTTAGGTTTTCAGCGTAGCGACAGCTTTTTAGCCGCCTTATTAGGCAATGTGTTTATGGTGATCGGTTGCCTTGCTTCGGGGCGTTATGCAGATAAAATCGGCGTATATAAAATCCTGACTTTTGCGATTGTGTTATTGAGCGTAGGAACTTACCCTATTCTGAGCTGGTTACAATCTTCTCCAACGGTGAATAATCTGATTATTGCCCAAAGCCTGTTTTGTATCATGATGTCCATTTTCGCAGGCACTGCCCCCGCTGCGTTGGCACAGCTTTTCCCTGTGCAAGTGCGTTCCACAGGTATGTCGCTTGCCTACAATATTGCCGCGATTTTCTTCGCAGGCTTTACCCCAGCCTTAATGGCATGGGCGACCACCTTGAACAAATTCGCACCGTCATTTTATCTTGCGGTGATTGGTGTTGCAGGACTTACAGGTTTGGCATTGATGAAAAAATTACAATATAAATACTAAGGGGCTACTGAGCCTAAGGAACTGTTATGAAAAAATATCACAAAATCAGCTTATTTGCCTTGTTGGCATTGGCTTCAAATTCCGCTTTTGCGTTGCAATTAACAGGTGATCGCCATTTAACCCTTGAGCAAGTAGAACAGGTAGCTCGCCAAAATGAAGAAGTGAGCTTGAGTTCACAAGCCTTAGAAAAGGTGAAAAAGGGACATGAAGTGGTGCTACAAGCCGCACTTAACCAAGTGCCAGTGTATGGTTTAACCGTGGGCGTAGGCTGGAATAAAGACAAACCCGTGTTTAAAGAAAAAGACGGCAAAAAGATCGTTTCTGATGAGTTGCTGGATTTATCGCGTAAATTTAACCGTGCTTCGTTAAAAGCACACGCCTTGGGATTGGGCGAACCTTTACCGATTGAAACCGTGCGTGCTGGCATGTTGATTCGTTTAAATACCTTTTTAAATGGCGAAACAGGGGTTCAACCTGAAGTGGCACAAAAATATGTGGAATTTTTAAATCACGGCATCACCCCTGTGATCCCTGCTCGTGGCACGGTGGGCGAGGCGGATATTACCTTGAGTTCGCACATTGGCTTGGCGATGATCGGTGAATGGGACGTGTTTTATCAAGGTAAACGCCAATCTGCCAAAGAAGTGCTACAAAAGCTCAATATTCAACCGCTCGATCCTGTTGGCAAAGATTTCTTGTCTATTTTAAGCACCAACAGCCTAAAAGCAGGCGAAGCGAGTTTGCTCACCCTAGATGCTGAACGCTTGCTGAATAAACAGGTCGCCTTATTTGCGTTGGTATTAGAGGGGTATAACGGCAATATTGCCCCGTTTAGCGAAAGTTCTGTCAATGCTCGCCCTTATGCAGGCGTTCAACAGATCGCCAGCCAACTTCGGCAAACCTTGGCAGGTAGCGATCTATGGAAAGTGTCCGACACTAGAGCCTTGCAAGATCCGTTATCTTTCCGCTCTATGGCGTACAGTCTTGGTGCGGTGAAAGACAATATTGATGGGTTAAAAAGTGCGGTGGAAATTCAGATTAATTCTAGCGATGATAACCCGTTGGTACTCATCAATGCCCCGAACGTGGACGACAGCCAAACGCAATTAAAGAAATATGAAATTAAACAAGGGGAATTTGGGGCGATTTACCCCACTGCCAACTTTAATTTCTTGCCTGTGGTCAATCGGGTGGAATATTTAAATCAATCTTGGGCAAAAGTGGCAGAAGTGGTCAGCCAGCAATTAATTCGCTTAGAAAACCCTAATTTTACTCAACTTAGCCGCTTTCTGGCTGCCCCCGAAAACGAAGGACACGCCTTTGGTGCGATTCAAAAACCTTTTGTTGAAACCAGTGTTCGCATTAAACAACTTGCCCAACCTGTTTCCTTTAGTTCGGTCACATTGGCGGGTAATATTGAGGATACTGCCACCTTTTCAGGTATTGCATTGGATAATGCACGCCAAATTTTACAAGGTATAGTGGAAATTTCCTCTTTCCAATTACTGCACGGCACTCAAGCCTTAGATTTACGCAAAGGCTTTCATGCCAGCCCAAGCACACAAAAAATTTGGCAAGCCTACCGCCAGCAAGTGCCTTTTATTGAACAAGATACGCCTTACACGGATTTGATTGAAAAAGGGATTCAATTCTGGAATGGGTATGAGTTGTAGTGAGAGGGCAACAAAAAAGTGCGGTGAAAATCACCGCACTTTTCATTGTATTATTACATTAAATTACGCTTTAGGACCTGCTGCCACTAGGGCTTTACCTTCTGCTGTTACTGTATATTTTTCAAAGTTTTTCACAAAACGGTTAGCTAAATCTTCAGCTTTAGTTTGCCATTGTGCTTTGTCTGCATAAGTATCACGTGGATCTAAGATCGCAGGGTCAACATTTGGTAACGCAGTTGGCACTTCAACATTGAAGATTGGCAATGTTTTGGTTTCTGCTTTGTCGATTGAACCATCTAAGATCGCATCGATAATACCGCGTGTATCTTTGATTGAAATACGTTTACCTGTACCGTTCCAACCTGTGTTGACTAAGTAAGCTTCTGCACCAGCAGCTTCCATACGTTTAACTAACACTTCAGCATATTGTGTTGGGTGTAAACTTAAGAATGCGGCACCGAAACAAGCTGAGAATGTTGGTGTTGGTTCTGTGATACCACGTTCTGTACCGGCTAATTTCGCAGTGAAACCAGATAAGAAGTAGTATTTAGTTTGTTCTGGGCTTAATTTAGATACTGGTGGTAATACACCGAACGCATCTGCGGTTAAGAAAATCACTTTTTTCGCATGACCAGCTTTAGATACAGGTTCAACAATGTTATCAATATGATAAATTGGGTAAGAAACACGAGTGTTTTCTGTTTTTGAACCGTCTGCAAAATCAACAGAACCATCAGCACGAACGACCACGTTTTCTAATAACGCATCACGTTTGATGGCACCATAGATATCAGGTTCGTTTTCTTTAGAAAGGTTGATAGTTTTCGCATAGCAACCACCTTCGTAGTTGAATACACCGTCATCGTCCCAACCGTGTTCATCATCACCGATTAATTTACGTTTAGGGTCAGTTGAAAGGGTGGTTTTACCTGTACCAGATAAACCGAAGAATACAGCAACATCACCGTCTTTACCTACGTTAGCAGAACAGTGCATTGATGCGATACCGCGTAATGGTAGGAAATAGTTCATCATGGAGAACATACCTTTTTTCATTTCGCCACCGTACCAAGTACCACCGATTAATTGTACGCCTTCAGTGATGTTGAATGCCACGAAGTTTTCGCTGTTTAAGCCTTGTTCTTTCCAGTTTGGATTGGTCACTTTAGAACCGTTCATTACCACGAAATCTGGTTTGAAGTTTGCTAATTCAGCGTCGCTTGGGCGAATGAACATATTTTTCACAAAGTGAGCTTGCCATGCAACTTCGGTAACGATACGTACTGCTAAACGAGTATCGGCATTCGCACCACAGAACGCATCAACCACGAATAAACGTTTACCAGAAAGTTGGTGAGTCACTAAGGATTTTAAACTTTTCCAGGTTTCTTGACTCATTGGTTTGTTATCGTTTTTAGCGGCATCACTTGTCCACCAAACGGTGTCTTTTGATTTGTCATCTAACACGATGTATTTATCTTTTGGTGAACGACCAGTGAAGATACCCGTATCTACCGCTACCGCACCAGTTGTGGTCACGATACCTTTTTCATAGCCTTGTAAGCTATCTTTGGTTTCTTCAGCGAAAAGCAATTCATAACTTGGGTTATGAACAATTTCTGTTACGCCAGTGATACCAATGTCGTTAAGTTCTTTGATTACTTTGTTTAAGTCAGTCATACATTACCTCATTAGAGTTAGAAAATTAAAAATTAATGGATGCGCATATTCTATAACTTTTTTACAAGAAAAAACCTGAACTCGATCAAATTTATGAAAAAAAGTTGAAGTTTTATCTGTTTTTTTGATATGGATCAAGTTGAATGCCATACCCTTGGTTAGTTTATCAATTTTTTTACTGAAATAAAGGATAAACCCATAAAATTTCGCTGAAAGCGACAATTATTTTTTCTTACTTGGACGTTGCCAACCTTGAATATGTTTTTGTGGCACACGGCTAATCACAAGCTCATTTTCCGCCACATCTCGAGTAACCGTGGTACCTGCTCCAATCGTTGCACCATTTGCAATGTTAACAGGGGCAACCAGTTGACAGTCGGAACCGACAAACACGTTATCCCCAATCACCGTTTTGAATTTATTGGCACCGTCATAATTACAGGTAATTACCCCAGCTCCCACATTCACATTTGCCCCTACTTCTGCATCCCCTACGTAAGTCAGATGATTCACTTTTGAGCCTTTACCAATGGTCGCTTTTTTGATTTCTACAAAGTTACCTACATGGGTTTCAGCCGCAAGTTCTGCACCAGGGCGTAAACGGCTAAATGGTCCGATAATGGCTTTCTCGCCCACGGTGCAATCTTCAAATACGGAATAAGGCTTAATTTCTACATTATCGCCCACGACAACATTTTTCAGCACACAACCCGCCCCGATTTTTACACCATTGCCTAATTGAACATGGCCCTCAATAATCACGTTAATATCGATTTCGCAATCTTTACCATGGCTTAATTCACCACGTAAATCAAAGCGTTCAGGATCCGCCAAGCTCACACCAGCTAATAATAAACGGCTCGCCTGTTTACGTTGGTAATAACGTTCTAACGCATTGAGTTGTAAACGATTATTGGCTCCTTCTACTTCCATAATATCATCGGCAGTCACGGCGGCAACTTGATAACCGTCTTGGTTCGCCAACCCGATAACGTCAGTCATATAATATTCGCCCTGAGCATTATTATTATCCAAACGGCTTAACCATTTTTTAAAACTGGCACCGTCAGACACCATCACGCCAGTATTGACTTCGGTGATTTTGAGCTGTTCAGGATTGGCATCTTTTTGTTCGACAATAGCCACCACGGAACCATTTTGACGAATAATCCGCCCATAACCAGTGGGATTATCTAAATTCACCGTTAATAAGGCAATACCATTTTGTGGTTTGGCGGCAATGAGTTTTTGCAAGGTTTCCGTCGTAATTAACGGTGCGTCACCGTATAACATAACAATATTTTCGTCATCTTTAAAAAACGGTGCGGCCTGTTGCATAGCATGTCCAGTGCCTAATTGCTCCGCTTGGAACACCCAATTAACCGGTTCATCCGCTAAACGTTGTTTTAACAAATCTGCACCATGGCCATAAATTAAATGAATCTGCTCGGCATTGAGCTGTTTTGCGGTATCGATCACATGTTTTACCATCGGCTTGCCCGCCACGTTGTGTAACACTTTGGGCAAATCGGAATACATTCTGGTGCCTTTGCCTGCGGCTAGGATCACAACACTTAATTTATTGTTAGATTGGGTCATCTTGATGTTCTCAAATTGGATTAAACTGCGGTCTATTTTACACGGATTTTGTGAAATGATCTAATACGACTATAATATATCGCCGTAGCAACCGTGTTAACTCACTAATTGCTCATTTTTTAAGCTGTTAATAAATAACGTTCAGCGTCCCATTTTTGCCCTGTTTTCA
>NZ_JBPDVF010000017.1:0-11774 GCF_051851515.1 Lonepinella sp. BR2271
TTCAGTTAAAATTAAAAGGACTGAGTCCGATACAATATCGTCGTCAGTCCTTGATGTAAGTGTCTAACTTTTTGGGGTCAGATCATTTCTACCGCGGTTTTGGTTTTTAGCCTAAGGCTTGGGTTAGATTACAGTGAAACTTTGTTCAATGTAAACGTACAAGTTGTCGTAGCCTGATGCTTTATACACATCGTATGTTGCATCGCCTTGGTCAACAACGGTGTCGCCAGTTTTGGTGAATTTATCTAGATCTAAGTCCACTGTGTTGTTTGAACCTTCATCTACGATACGCAATACTGTTCTGCCGTTTTGTCCGATTTCTGCATCAAGAGCAACTGTACCATCAGCATTCAACAAGTCGTTTAATCCCACGGTTACGGTGTTGTTATTACCTGTAACAATGATATTTTCCGCAGACATTGCTGTGCTAGACATTTGGCTTAGGTTGTAGTTGAAATGCGTGCCTGTGAAGACAAGCGTATCAATACCGTCGCCTAAGTTGATGTCGTTGCCAGTTGATGAAACGTTATTCCACGCATCATAAGCACCACGTGCTTGGCTTGTACCGTACTCAATGGTAATTGTATCATCACCACCGCCTGTTAGGCTGATGTGTGAGTTTTGAATACCCTGAGCGTTAATGGTGGTTTCACCTGCTTGACCGCCGTCAGTGATCCAAGAGCTGATAATCATATGGTTGTATGAGAACGCATAGTGATTTAAGTCATTACCGTTTACTACGATATGATTCATACCAGAGCCTACATCAACTAAGCTGTTGTAGATTGCAGCATACTCAACTTTATCGTAAGTATAGCTATCTGCACCTAAATGGCTGTTGTTACCATCTTTATACCAGCCTTCAACGATTAAGGTATCGTTGCCTGCGCCTAAGATGATGTCAGAGTTCACAACGTTACCACCTTGACCGCCAGTTGAGTCAGAGCTTGCAACGGTTTGTGCCAATGTGCCGTTATACAACACAGAACCTTCCACTTGGGTTAAGTGGTAAGTGCCATCTTCTGCACGGTAGTACACGTTGGTTGCACCGTTACTTGCACCGATCCAAACTAAGTCGTTACCTGTACCAGTGTCCACACCATTTGCAGAGTGCATCCAGCCAGCGCCAGTGCCACTGGTTTCAATCTTCACGGTGTAATCTGAACGTGTATAGCTTGATAAGCCTTTCATTTGACCTTCAATAATCAAGGCATCATCATATGGAACTGCCTGAGATGCAGCGCGTTGTCCTGCCATATTCATAAAGGCTGCACGATTAACGTTGTTCACATCGCCGTAGTCGCCGCGAATAATGAAGGCATCGTTTGCACCTGCACTGTTATCTGTCCACATATTTTGAACATTATTAATGTTACCGCGGTATGTCAGTTTGTCATTACCCGTGTTACCACTCGCTGTATTTGCTTCATTCGCATTTGTACCCGTACCACCGAATAAGCGGTAAGTTTCAAACATTGACTGACTTGGTTTATTCTCATTCGCTGTTGCAGCGTAATCGCCACCCGCAGTTTCTGAACCGACATAAGTCTGAGCTAAGTTCTCTTCTTTGAAGTAACTTGGATCTGCTTTTGTGGTTGTGGTGGTGTCTTTCGTGTTACCAGTGAATGAGTAAGCTGTTGCAGTAACAACTGACGCATCTTGCACCGCACTTGCTTTCAAGGTTGCATAGCTACCGTCTTTCATAATCACGTTCGGATCATTACTTGTCCAAACGCCAGTCGCTTCGCCTTTGCTATCAAGTTGTGCAGTCAAGGTTGCAGTTTGTGACTGACCGTTTTCATCAATGTAATCAACAGTTACTTTTTCCATACCGATTGGCATATAAATCAACACGCTACCGTCATTCAAGGCACGCAATTCTGGTGCTTTGGCTGCTTGGTTACGATAGATATGAGTTTCCACTTCGCCATCGCTTGCATCAGTGATGTCAATGGTTAATGTACCCCAAATATCGGCGTTACCTACAATCGTGCCGATGTCTTCGTAGCCAGATGCGTTATTTACCCATCTGCCTTCGCCGTTAGCAAGAACAGTGTAGGTGTAAGTACGGTCAGTTGTACCGCCGTAGCTGTCTACAAGGTGCATATGTACGGTGTCGCCGTTTTCCATACCTTCGGTTGGGTAGTAGGCTTGTACGAAGCCGCCATTGGTGGTGAACTCAATCCATTTCGGTGTGGTTTCAGCCGCGGTATCTTCTGCTTTACCCACAGACGCATCATCACGGAACGCTTCGGCAATCACTTTTTGACCATCACGCGCATCTTCGGCAGAAACAGTTGCTGTTGAGCCTGAGATTGCGATGTTGATGTTGCTGTTTGAGTTTTCAGTTACTGCCCAAGCATCATTAGCGTAAGTTAAGGTTACTACGGTGTCGGTGTATGAACCGTCCACATTTGCGTTTGGATAAGGCACAGTGATTTTCACAGTGTCGCCATCAATCGCAGTGGTTGGTAAGCCGACATTCACAGAACCGTTTTCTTGTGCAGTTACGGTTGGTGCAGTCAATGTTGCTTTGTACTCTTTGCTGATGACTTCTGTGCTGCCGTCTGCTTCGGTTACAGTCGCTTTCACGTAGTTGTAGCCTTCAAGCTCTTTTGACGTTGCTGTTGCACCGCTTGCATCTACCCACGCTGTGCCGTTGTAGGTGTAAACCAATGTGGTTGCGTCGGTTGAGTTTGGATCGTCGCCTGTTACGGTTAATTTATCGCCAGCTTCCATACCTGTGGTTGGGAAGGTTACGGTAACTTTGCCGTTGGCAGCTGTGATGTCCGCTAACTCTGGGTTCAAGTCTTTCGCTTTGTCGGTGTCGCTAAGCGAATCTGCACCACGTGTTGTGATTGCGGTTACATCAGTTAAATCGCGAACGTTGGCTGCTGGAATGGTTACCGTGCTGCCTGAAAGTTCTGCTTTTACTGCGTCGTTAGGCGTTAATGCTGTCCACGCGCCGTTGGTGTAAGTGGTGGTTAATTCCACTGCGGTTGTACCACCTGCTGCGGTTGGCACTTGTACTTTGATCGTAACTGTGTCGCCTTCTGCAACTGATGTTGGTAAGGCTACGGTTACGCTGCCGTTATCTTGTGCAACAACGTCTGGCGCAGTTAAGTCTGCACGTTGTTTAATTGCAGATGCTAAGGTGTCGGTTGAACCGTCGCTATAAGTTACCGTTACTGAGCCGTCATCATTCACTGTGTAAGTGGTGTCTGCTGGCAAGTTCGGGTTGGCTTGTTTCGCTGCGGCTTCAATCGCTGCTTTGTCGTCTGCGCTTAAATTTGTGGTGCTAGATACTTCAACTTCGGCATAAGGTTGGGCATCTTGCAAATCTGTTACCGTTTTCAACGTGATTTCAGCTGTTTGCGATGCGTTTGTAGTGTTCAAGCCTGCATCAGTTGTAACTGCGGTAATTTTTGAGCCATTTTTTAAGGCAGCATCGTTAATGTTAATACTGCTTATACCTTGACCATTCGGGTTGTTGTTGCTGATTGTGATCATTGATTGATATTCAGCAGGTACAGCCGATGTGTCTACTGTCCAAGAGTGGTCAGCAGTGCCGATTGCGGTGCTGTTTTTGGTTGCAGTAATTGTGAAGTCCTGACCATTCGCACCAGTTAAGGTAAATACAATCTTATCGCCACCTTCACTGCGGTTGGTTTCGCCACCACCTTGTTGTGGTAAGGTAATGGTTACATTGCCGTTTGCAGTGTTAGACGCTGCTTCGGTCATTGTTAAGCCATTAGCGCCCGAGTTCAAGTTCACCGCAAAGTCTTTCGCTGTTTCGGTGTCTGAACCTGTTTTATTGCCAGCGTGGTCTTCGGCGTGAATGCTGATTTCCGTACCATCTTTAACAACAGCTGCACCTAAGGCGAATGTTGTTGAGCTTGTGCTAATGCCCATTGATGGAATAGTCGCAGTTGTAACTGGGTTACCGCTTGCGTCTACTTCTGTCCACGTTGTGCCGTCTGTACCTAATTGGTAAGTAATTACGGTTGGTTCAGTCGCTTGTGGTTGCGTGAAGCTAATCACAACTTTGTCGCCTGCAACATAGCTTGAACCTGCAACGTTGAAGTCAAAGGTTACGTCGCCATTCGCCGCTTGGCTTACTTGTGGGTTAGCCGTTGGCGCGGTGGTGTCTTTCACTGTTTGATCAGGCGTTAAGGTGTCTTTTGAACCGTCTGCATAAGTGATGGTTACATTACCTTTGTCGTCTACATCAATGGTTGTGGTGTCTAACGATACTTTGTTGTCTGGGTTCGCATCTTTGATCGCTTGTTTAACCGCTTCTTTTTCTTCCGCAGTTAAGGCTTGATCGTTTTTCACATTGGTTACCGCTGGCGTTACGTCTGTTTCTTGTGCGTCTGTAACGTCATTTTTCACGGTGATAGACTTGTCAATGGTGTCTTGTGAGTTATCCGTATAAGTTACGGTTACATTACCTTTGTCGTCTACTTCAATGCTGGCAATCTTGTCTGCAATATCCGTGTTGTTATCTTGAACCGCTTTCTTAATCGCATCTTTTTCAGCTTGCGTTAAGGCATCAGGATTAGACACTTCGGTTGCCGCTGGTGCTGTTGGGTCAGTATCTTTGGTGATCTGAGCTTTTACAGTGTTCGCAGGCTCAATGGTGTCTGTTGAACCGTCAGTGTAGGTTACAGTTACTGTACCGTCTTCTGCTACTTCAACTTTTTCAATCTTGTCTGCAATCGCTGTGTTCGCTTCTTCAACTGCTTTCTTAACCGCTGCTTTTTCAGTATCGTCTAAGTGAGCAGGATCTTTAACCACAGTTACCGCTGGTTTTTCAGGGTTAGTTTGTGTGGTAATCGCTTCTTTTACAGTGTCAGCAGGTTGAATAGTGTCTGTTGAACCATCTTTATAAGTAACAGTCGCTGTACCATCTTCGGCAACCGTGATATCAGTGATATCGGTGTTGTCTTTGTTGGCTTCTTTCAATGCGTTCGCAACTTTGGTTTGCTCTTCTGATGTTAATTGAGCAGTGTTTCCTACTGGGGTTTGTACCGCAACAGGATCAGTTGTGCTAGCAATGCTTGGTTTGACTGTGTCAGCTGGTTGAATAGTGTCAGTTGAACCGTCTTTATAAGTTACAGTTGCTGTACCATCTTGGGCAACGGTGATACTTGTGATATCGGCGTTGTCTTTGTTGGCTTCTTCTAACGCTGCTTTCACTTTCGCTTGCTCAGCTTCTGTCAATTGTGCAGTGTTTTCCACTGGGGTTTGTACCGCAGCAGGCTCAGTTGTGCTGGCAATACTTGGTTTTACTGTGTCAGCTGGTTGAATAGTGTCAGTTGAACCGTCTGTATAAGTTACAGTTGCTGTACCATCTTGGGCAACAGTGATACTTGTGATATCGGTGTTGTCTTTGTTGGCTTCTTCTAACGCAGCTTTCACTTTCGCTTGTTCAGCTTCTGTCAATTGTGCAGTGTTTTCCACTGGGGTTTGTACCGCAGCAGGCTCAGTTGTGCTGGCAATGCTTGGTTTCACTGTTTGACTTGCTGGAATGGTGTCGGTTGAACCATCTTTATAAGTTACAGTGGCTGTACCATCTTCGGCAACCGTGATATCGGTGATATCGGTGTTGTCTTTGTTGGCTTCTTTCAATGCATCTTTAACTTTCGCTTGCTCAGCTTCTGTTAATTGCGCAGTGTTTTCCACTGGCGTTTGTACTGCATTTGGCTCAGTTGTACCTGCAATGCTTTGTTTAACGACATCCGCAGCTGGAATTTCATCAGTTGTACCATCAGGATAAGTTACAGTAACTTTACCATCATCAGCAACGTCCACTTGGGTTTGTGGTGGGAAGTTGTCTTTGTTGGCTTCTTCTACTGCTTTCTTAACTGCTGCTTTTTCTTCATCAGTTAATTGAGCTAGATTATCCACTGGGGTTGCCGCAGGTGGAATCGGATCTGTGCCAGTTGTGATTGCTTCTACTGTTGTGCCTGCGATTTCGTCAGTTGAACCGTCGGTGTAAGTTACGGTGACTTTGCCGTCTTCTGCTACTTCAACGCTTGCAATCTTATCAGCAATATCAGTGTTCGCATCAATCACCGCTTGTTTCACAGTTTCTCTTTCTTCATTGGTTAATGAATCTGGATGTGCAACAGTGGTAACTTCTGGTTTTTCCGGCGTGGTATCAAAGGTAATGGTTTTGTACGCTGCCGTTGCGTCTTCTGATGTGTTGCCTAAGGCGTCAGTTGCGGTTGCAGTTACTGGCGAGCCGTCTTTGATGTCGCTGTCTTTGTTAAGCGTGATTACGCCTGTTGCTTCATCAATGTTTACGGTGCTGCCGTCGCTTGCTGTTGCTGTCCATTTGCCTTCTGCGTCTTTGGTTGCGGTTACGGTGACTTCCTCGCCTGCTTTGTTTTGGTATTTCACGACAACAGTGGCTGTGTCATCATCTGTTGGTGGTGTAATGGTAACAAGGCTTGCGTCTTCGGTTGTTGTAGGCGCAGTTACGCTAGCGTCAGGCGTTGCTGTCGCTTCGATTGATTTGTTGCCTGCTGGGTCAGTTGCAATCGCTTTAACTGCATCACCTTCTTTTAGGTTTGCGCCGTCAATGGTGGTTGTGGTTTGACCTGCTTCAACATTTGGTACATCTGGGTTGTCAGATTCCCAAGAACCGTCTGCTTTTTTGGTTAAAGTAGCCGTTTGTTCAGCGCCTGTTTCATCTTTATAAGTGATAACAACCGTGTCGCCTTCGTTTGCAGTTGTTGGTACAGTTACTTCTACATCGCCGCCTGCTTTGGCATTAAGCTCTGGTTCAGATGGTGGGGTGCTGTCAGGTGTTGCTGTTGCCGCGCCTGATACGTTTTCTGCTGCGTCAAGTGCCGTTGCAGTCACGGTTTCGTCATTTGGCAATTCGCTTGCTGGAATGGTGATTACGCCTGTTGCAGGGTCAATCGTTACATTCTCAGGTGCGTTAGTTGGTAACTGCCAGTTGCCGTCTGCGTCTTTGGTTGCCGTGAATTCGGTTGTGCCGTATTTCACTGTAACTTTCGCAACGTCTGCATCTGTTGGTGGTGTGACTTCTACTGCACCGCCTTCAACCGCTTCTGCGTTTGGCGCAGATGGTGCTTGGCTGTCTGATGCTGCGCTGTCTTCGGCTGAAACGTTACCTGCGTCATCTTTGGCTACCGCTTTTACTTCGTCGCCGTCGTTTAAGTTGTCGCCAGATACTGTGATGATGCCTGTGTCTTCGTCAATGGTTACGCCAGCTGGGGCATCTGCGATTGTCCATTTGTCGTCGTCGCCTTTGGTTGCAGTTACCACAACATCGTCGCCACCGTCTTTATTCGGGTAGGTTACTTCTACGCTGGTTGCGTCTGCTGGTGGGGTAACGTCAATGTCGCCACCTGGTGCAGCTTCAACGTCTGGGGCATCTGGTGCTGTGCCGTCTGAAACTGCGGTTGCTGCTGGCGATTCATTGCCTGCGGCATCTTTGGCAGTTGCTGTAACTACGTCATCATCGTTTAGGTTGTCGCCTGAAATGGTGATTACGCCAGTGGTTTCATCAACAGTTACACCTGCTGGTGCATCTGCTGGAAGTGTCCATTTGTCGTCGTCGCCTTTGGTTGCAGTTACCACAACATCGTCGCCACCGTCTTTGTTTGGATAGCTCACTTCTACGCTAGTTGCGTCTGTTGGTGGAGTTACTTCTACTGCGCCACCTTCAACTGCTTCGGCAGTCGGTGCTGCTGGTGCTGTGCTGTCTGATGTTGCAGTTGCTTCTGGCGATTCGTTGCCAGCTGCATCTTTGGCAGTTGCTTTAACTTCGTCGCCGTCGTTTAGGTTGTCGCCATCAACAGTGATTACGCCAGTTTCAGGATCTACTGTTACGCCTTCTGGGGCATTGTCAATTGACCATTTGCCGTCGTCGCCTTTGGTTGCAGTAACGACAACTGGATCTTCCCCTGCGGTTTTCGCTGGGTAAGTCACTTCTACGCTCGTTGCGTCTGTTGGTGGGGTTACTTTTACATCACCATCTTCTGCTGCTTCGGCGGTTGGGGCTTCTGGGGCAGTTTTGTCAGGTGTTGCTGTCGCTTCGTCTGATGTGTTACCTGCTGGGTCTTTGGCAACCGCAGTGACAGGTGCGCCTTCTTGTAATTGTGCGCCTGGAATTGTGGTGCTGGTTTCATCTTTGGCAACATCTGGTACATCTTCATTATCAGATTTCCAAGAACCATCTGCTTGTTTAGTTAAAACTGCGGTTTTTTCTTCACCGTTTTCATCAGTGTATTCCACTTCAACGGTATCGCCTTCTTTCGCGTCTGCTGGTACGGTAATTTCTACATCGCCGTCTGCTTGCGCTTCTGCTACTGGTGCAGATGGCGCTGTGCTGTCAGATGTTGCTGTTGCTTCGTCTGATGTGTTGCCCGCTTGGTCTTTGGCTACTGCTTTTACAGGTGAACCTTCTTGTAATTGTGCGCCTGAGATAGTAGTAGTGTCAGCACCTGCTGGAACCATTGGTACATCAGGGCTGTTAGACTGCCAAGAACCATCATCTTGTTTGGTTAGGGTTGCAGTTTTGTCCGCACCATTTTCATCTTTATAAGTGATAACAACAGTGTCGCCAGGGTTTGCGTCTGCTGGTACTTTGATTTCTACATCACCGCCTGCTTTTGCAGTCGCTTCTGGGGCAGATGGTGCAGTGGCATCTGATGTGACGATAACAGGTTCTGATTCGTTACCTGCTGGGTCTTTGGCTACAACTTTTACTGGCTCGCCATCTTTTAGGTTTTCGCCATCAATGGTTGTGGTGTTTTGACCTGCTGGAATAGCTGGCACGTCTTCGTTATCCGAAGCCCAAGAACCGTCTGGTTGTTTGGTTAGGGTTGCAGTTTGTGGCTGACCGTTTTCGTCAGTGTATTGTACTTCAACGCTGTCGCCCGGATTTGAATCTGCTGGCACAGTTACTGTGATGTCGCCACCTTCGCCTGCTTCGGCTTGTGGTTTAGATGGTGCAGTGGCATCAGGGGTTGCAGTCGCTTCATCTGATGTGTTACCTGCTGGGTCTTTGGCAACCGCAGTGACTGGTTCGCCTTCTTTTACGCTGCGACCTAAAATGGTGGTGTCTGAACCTGTTGGGATTGCTGGTACGTCAGTATTATCCGAAGTCCAAGAACCGTCATCCTGTTTGGTTAGGGTTGCAGTTTTTTCTGCGCCGTTTTCATCTTTATAGGTGATCTCAACTGTGTCGCCTGCTTCTGCGTCTGCTGGTACTGTAATGGTTACATTACCGCCTTCGCCAGCTGTTGCTTGCGGTGCAGATGGTGCAGTGGCATCAGACGTTGCTGTTGCAGGTGCTGATTCGTTACCTGCTGGGTCTTTGGCAACCGCAGTTACAGGTTCACCTTCTTTTAGGTTGCTGCCTGAAATTGTGGTGCTGTCTTTATCGGCTGGGATTGCTGGTACGTCTTCGTTGTTAGAAGTCCAAGAACCGTCTGCTTGTTTGGTTAAGGTAGCAGTTTTTTCTTCACCGTTTTCGTCAGTGTATTTTACTTCAACGCTGTCGCCAGTTTCTGCATCAGATGGTACTTTAACGGTTACGTCGCCGTTTTTACCTGCTGTTGCTTCTGGTGCAGATGGTGCAGTTGCATCTGGGGTTACAACAGTTGCAGTTGATTCGTTACCAAGCGAGTCTTTCGCGGTAACTGTTACTGGTGTGCCTTCTTTTAGGTTGTCGCCATCAATGGTTGTGGTGTTTGAACCTGCTGGAATTGCTGGCACGTCTTCGTTGTCAGTAGTCCAAGAACCGTCTTCTTGTTTGGTTAAGGTTGCAGTTTTTTCTTCACCGTTTTCGTCGGTGTATTTTACTACAACTTCGTCGCCAGCTTTGGCATCTGCTGGTACGGTAACTTCTACATCACCGCCTTCTTTGGCAGCTACTTCTGGTGCT
The DNA here is from genome assembly GCF_051851515.1 of Lonepinella sp. BR2271. Lineage (NCBI taxonomy): Bacteria > Pseudomonadati > Pseudomonadota > Gammaproteobacteria > Pasteurellales > Pasteurellaceae > Lonepinella > Lonepinella sp. BR2271. The sequence goes on from NZ_JBPDVF010000017.1 coordinate 9,926, forward strand.
TCTGGTGCGGTTGAGTCAGAAATTGCAGTTGCCGCTGGTGCAGATTCGTTACCTGCTGGGTCTTTGGCAATGACGCTAACTTCTGAACCTTCTTGTAGGTTTTCGCCTTTGATTGTGGTGCTGTCTGAACCTGCTGGGATTGTTGGTACGTCTTCATTATCAGAAGCCCAAGAACCGTCTTCTTGTTTAGTTAAAACTGCGGTTTTTTCTTCGCCATTTTCGTCAGTGTATTTTACTTCAACCATATCGCCAGTTTTTGCGTCTGCTGGTACTTTAACGGTTACGTCGCCGTTTTTGCCTGATGTGACTTCTGGTGAAGATGGGGGTATGCTGTCTGTGGTTGCTGTTGCAATTTCAGAAGTGTTACCTGCTGGATCTTTGGCAATAACAGTTACATCTGTACCTTCTTGTAGGTTTTCGCCTTTGATTGTGGTAGTGTCTGAACCTGCAGGGATTGCTGGTACGTTATTATCATTAGATGTCCAAGAACCATCCGCTTGTTTGGTTAAGGTTGCAGTTTTTTCATTACCGTCTTTGTCGGTGTATTTTACTTCAACGCTGTCGCCAGCGTTAGCGTTCGCTGGAACTTTAACGTCTACGTCGCCGTTCGCTTTTGCGGTTACTTCTGGGGCAGATGGTGCGGTTGTATCACCTGAACCAGATGAACCACTTGAACCCGCTGCAATCGCAATGCCTGCAATCGCAGCAACGCCGGCGGCGATCCAACCCCAATGCGGTAACCAACCTGCAATGATTGCATCACCACCTAATACTTCGCTGGCAAGCATGCTGTCATTTAGTGCAGCAATGGCACTTGCAGATTCGCCGTTGGCTGGAATATAAGCGTAATATTGTCCGTTTTCGGCTAAACCTTGAATTAATGCAGGATCATTATAATAATCCGCGATAATTAAATCTTCGTCTTGTGAATCTTGGAAAGTGATATGTAAATCATCACCCACGCGTTTGGTCACAATTTGTTGTGGGGCAACGCCGGTATCTTGGTCAAGCAATTCGTAAACTGCGTTACCGCCGACATGCTGAATTTTAACCGCTTGATTTGCCACATTCTTGGCAACTTCAACGGTTTGAGTATTACCTTGGGTTTTAACTTTAAGTAAAACGCTCATAAACATCTCCTGAATTTATTTGTTCATAAAATAAGTTAGTAAAATAGACTTTTCAACGATAAAACCGATTGAAAAGAGAAAATAAAAACACCCTAACAACAAAAACTGCCAGTGAGTTTTAAGGCAAACAAAAAAAGCACTTCCCAATAAAGGAAATGCTAAATTGTTTGCCTACTCTGCTTAACCTTGCTTGCTTGCTTGCTTGCTTGCTTGCTTGCTTGCTTGCTTGCTTGCTTGCTTGCTTGCTTGCTTGCTTGCTTGCTTAGATTTTGTGTTTTTGCCATATAAGGTGTCAAGTGTATTTAGTTAAATAATAGATTAAATTGAGTTAAAAGTTTGCCGATTTTACACATAATTATCTTAGATTGCAAATACATTTTTAGCTATTAGAATGATTATAACCCGCACAAAATTGACTATATTTCAATCTAATGTAGGGGCGTATTGTATACGCCCATGCTCGATCTCTTTTCTTCTCAAATTATGGGAACATCAGGTTCTAGGGCGTATGCAATACGCCCCTACTCATTTTTTTCGTATAACCTATTTCATACACCCTATTTTTGAAGATGTTGAGAAAATATAAAAAAACAACAAAACCCCAGTCACTCTCGTAACTGGGGTTTCTAATTTGGAACCTGATGGTGACCTACTCTCACATTGGGAAACCCAACACTACCATCGGCATTACAGCATTTCACTTCTGAGTTCGGCATGGA
>NZ_JBPDVF010000018.1:0-8473 GCF_051851515.1 Lonepinella sp. BR2271
CAGTTAAAATTAAAAGGACTGAGTCCGATACAATATCGTCGTCAGTCCTTGATGTAAGTGTCTAACTTTTTGGGGTCAGATCATTCCCACCGCGTTTTTTCGTTAACTCAGATTAAACCACATTCAAGCCTTGTTGAACATACACATACAAGTTGTCGTAACCTGTTACGCTGTAAATGTCGTAAACGTTGTTGAACTCGGAAACTTCGGTTTGACCGGTTGAAACAAAATTCTCGTCAAGATCAACGGTGTTGCCTTCACCGCTACTACCGATACGGAAGATGTGTTTACCATCTTGTCCGATTTCAGGGTCTACGTTTATATTGCCATCATCTAACAAGTCGCTTAATGCCACGGTTACCTTGTTGTTGTCACCGGTGATTTTCACGGTTTCAACTGACATTGGCGTGCTGGAAATATCCGCAAGCACATAGGTTTGATCTGTACCTGTGAAGATTAACGTATCCACACCGTGTCCCATATTGATTTGGTTGCCGGTGCTGCTATATAAGCCGTTATCCGTACCGTATTCAATGCTGATGGTATCATCATTAACAACCGTGCTTGCCGACTTCCCGCCGTCAATATCATCGTTAATCACACCAAAATCAACTACGCTGTCTTTCAAGCCTGTGGTAATAATGGTGTTATCGCCTTTGAATGGGACGACTTCATTGGCGGCCCAGTCAATATACTCTTCATTATGTGTATCAGCCAGAACAATCGTAGAATTCAGAATCATACCTGAATAATCCACTTCGCCTGTGCCGCTGCCGGTTAAAATGGTGTCATTGCCTGCGCCTAAGCTGATCATACTGTTGTAAATCGCGGCGTTTGTCGCCTCTTTGGCAAGATCTTTGTCACTTGTACCTTCCACAACTAGCGTGTCATCGCCACCAGTACCATCACCAGCGACATTGTCAAACACCACTTCGGCATAGCGCATTGAGCCGCCGGTGGTTTCTTTGGCTGCAGCTGTTACACTTGGGGTAACCAGCGTTGAGCCTTCAGTTTGGGTGAAGCTGTAACCTGTGGTTGGGTTAAAGTAGAGCTTGACATTTGGATTAGATGCGCCGACCCAAAGCAAGTCTGAGCCTTCCCCGAATCTCACCCCTGCACGTACGGTATAGCCAGTAGCACCAGCCGAGGTGAAACCATCGCTGAAGTCAATTAAGCCGTCTGACGACGTGGTATTTGGTGCACCACTAATGTCGCCGTGAACGATAACCGCATTATTCGAAGTGTGATCAGCCATCTGAATATTAACATTGTCATTTGCTGCACTGCTGATCATATCACCCGTTATCACATATTGGCTATCTTTTTCATCATTTGCTACTTTAAGTCTTGTTCCCGTCAACGGCGTGCCATCTGATGCGGTACCGTTAAAGCCTTCACTCTCAACAGTTACACCATTTGCCTCCCAAGTTTCCTTATATTTTGCTAAGGTATCTAGTTTGTAATCCGCAGAATCATCAGGAACTGCGCCGGCACTTTCCGAATCGGCTGGCGTGAAGTAGTCTGGGTTAGGCGCGGCTTCAATAATTCTACTATAACCAGATTCAGTGCCGTCGGAAATTTCTGAGTGAGCCTTCACTTCGGTGCCGTCTGCAACTGCCGTAGCCGCAATCCGTGCGTAGTCGCCCGCGCTGAGATCGGTAATATCAGGGTGATCTGATGACCAAGTACCGTCATTGTTATTGGTGAAAGTGATAACGTCTTTCTCATCTGTCTGTTCATTGGTGTAATCCACGGTCACTTTAACCATATTTTCAGGCAAGTATACCAAGACTTCACCGGTGTTCAAAGCACGCAGTTCCGGAATAACTGGTTCATAGCTTTTAACTAATTCGCCAATCGGCATTACGTCAGTTGAGCCGTCCAGATAGGTGATAAGCAAACCTTCAGCCGTCCATTTTGGTGGATTAGCTTCATTGTTTAACGCATCCATCACATCTTGTTTGGCAATGTTTTCTTCACGCAGTTTTAAGGCTTCCACAATGCGTGCGGTTTCTTCTGCATTTTTAGCGGTTTTTTCCCAATCTCTCGGATAAACCACTGGCTCACGGGTGTCTTCCACTTGATTAGGATATGCTGCCTCTTTGTTGTTCAGATCGGTTGGATCTACGGTTGCCGAAATCGCCAATTTCACCACTTGATCTAGCGGAATAAGGTCTGTAGAGCCGTCGCTATAGGTAATCAAGATTTGATCTTTTCCATTTTCATCTTTTTGCCATACTGGCGGAACGTCTGTGCGGGTTAATGCCTCAAGCACATCTGGATTATCATTCACTTTTTTCAGTTCTTCAATGACTTTTGCTTGGTCGTCTGGCGTTAGCTTTTCTGTATCTAACACTGGAATACGCGTATCGACCGAAGGATCGGCATCTGGATCGAAGAGATCGACAGGGTCAGTGTCTTTTGTGATTTCGTTTTTCACTAATTGATCTAATTTAATGGTGTCTTTTGAACCATCTGCATAGGTGATCACTAGCCCTTCTTCCGTCCACTCTGGTGCGTTGTCGCCTGTCGCATTTAAGGCATCAATGACGTCTTGTTTACCTGCGTTTTCTGAGTTTGCTTTTAACGCTTTAATTACGTTCTCTTTATCGGTGTCTGTTAAAGCTGAATCATCTTTCACAATCACTCGGGTATCCGCGCCTGTAGTTTCATCTAACAAGTCTGTCGGATCGGTTTCTTTGGTGATAAAGTCTTTCACTGTTACATTTGGCGAAATCTCATCAGTTGAGTCGTCTGTGTAGGTTACTGTTACTGTACCGTCATCAGCCACTGTTACTGTTTTGATTTTGTCCGCAATATCAGGGTTCGCATCACGTACCGCTTTTTCCACCGCAGTTTTTTCAGCATCAGTTAAGTGTTCTTTGTTCTCAACTGGCGTTGCTGCTGGGTTGTTTGGTTGCGTGTCAGTGGTGATTTTCTCTTTAATCAATTGGTCTAACGCGATTTCGTCTGTTGAACCGTCTGCATAGGTAATAACAAGTTTGCCATCTTCCCATTTCGGTGCCTTGTCGCCAGTCGCATTTAACGCGTCAATGACGTCTTGTTTACCTGCGTTTTCTGAGTTCGCTTTCAATGCTGCAATGACTGCCGCTTTGTCGTCGTCAGTTAAGTTCGCATCATCTTCTACAACAACACGGGTATCTACCGCTGGATTTTCACCGTCCGCTTCTTTGTATAAGTCAGTCGGATTCACGTCAGTGGTGATTTTCTCTTTAATCAATTGGTCTAACGCGATTTCGTCTGTTGAACCGTCCGCATAGGTAATAACAAGTTTGCCATCTTCCCATTTCGGTGCGTTGTCGCCTGTCGCATTTAACGCGTCAATGACGTCTTGTTTGCCTGCGTTTTCTGCATTGGCTTTTAACGCTTCAATCACTGCCGCTTTTTCTGCGTCAGAGATATTCGCATCATCATCAACAAGAATACGTGTATCTTCCGCTGGATTTTCGCCTTCCGCTTCTTTGTATAAGTCAGTCGGATTGACATCAGTGGTGATTTTCTCTTTCACTAATTGGTTATAAGGAATCGTGTCAATTGAGCCATCAGGATAAGTAATGACTAAACCTTCCACCGTCCATTCTGGTGCTTTGTCGGTGTTGTTTAAGGCCGCGGTGACTAACGGATCGTTAGCATTGCTTGCATTCTCTTTCAATGCTTTAAGCACGTTCGCTTTGTCATCATCCGTTAATTTTGTGTCGTCTTCAACGATTACACGGGTATCCGCGCCTGTAGTTTCATCTAACAAGTCTGTTGGATCGGTTTCTTTGGTGATGAAGTCTTTCAGCGTGACAGCCGGTTTAATGGTATCGGTTGAATCATCTGTATAAGTTACGGTCACTGTACCATCATCCGCCACGCTGATGGATTTGATTTTGTCCGCAATATCTGGGTTCGCATCACGTACCGCTTTTTCTACTGCAGTTTTTTCGTCAGGTGTTAAGTGTGCTTGGTCTTTCACTGGCGTTGCTTCCGGGTCATTCGGTTGCGTGTCAGTGGTGATTTTAGGCGTAGAAGAAGAACTCCCGTTGCCGCCACTGCTGGCAATGGCAGCAATGCCGGCAATGGCTGCTACGCCGGCGGCGACCCAACCCCAATGTGGTACCCAACCGGCAATAATGGCTTCACCGCCTAAGACTTCGGTGGCGAGCATGCTGTCATTTAGCGCGGCAATGGCACTGGCTGATTCGCTGTTGGCGGGGATGTAAGGGTAATATTGTCCGTTTTCGGCCAAGCCTTCAATTAAGGCGGGATCCTTGTAATAATCCGCGATAATTAAATCTTCATCTTGTGAATCTTTGAAGATGATATGTAAATCGTCGCCAACGCGTTTGCTGACGATCTGTTGTGGTGCGACGTTGGTGTCTAAATCGAGCAGTTCATAAACCGCGGTGCCACCGACGTGCTGAATTTTTACCGCTTGATTAGCGACATTTTTGGCAACTTCAACGCTTTGCGTGTTGCCTTGGGTTTTAATTTTGAGTAAGACTGTCATAAAAAGTTTTCCTAGTTTGAGTTGTTCATCATAAACATAATTTAAAGAATTTTTTCAAGCATTTTTTCAATCATTTATTTCAAATCATGAAAAACGGGGAAATACATTAACAGCAATCGCTGCCAAGGTGTTTTTGGGGATTGAAAAAGGGATAGTTGAGATCGACAAAGGGAAAAGGTACTTGCCCAAAGGGAAATACTTTTTCCAATATGCTTGCTTGCTTGCTTGCTTGCTTGCTTGCTTGCTTGCTTGCTTGCTTGCTTGCTTAGGATTTTGTCTTTCGATCATAAAGTTTGTCAATGGTTTTTCGACTAAATTTTATTAAATTGGGTTAAAGATCCTTGGATTGTACACTGATTTTTTAGTGTGATCAATAAATTTGCTTAAAAAACGGCTGTTTATAAATCTTCGTTGATCAAAAGCGCGGTGTATTTGAGGTCTATTTTAAATTCAGCGCTATAATCAATATCAATAAGTGCATTTTCAGCAATGGGGAACATATAGGCAAAGCGGATAGTTGATCGGTGTTCATTGGCGATTTTGACTTTAAAATCAGTTTGGCGTTTATGGTCGCTCACCCAATTAGGTAGCACTTATGGTAGCTTACACCTATTTAAGTAGCACTTATGGTAGCTTACACCCAAATCATTCAAACCATTAAGGCTCGTTTGATGTGTTTATAATAAGGTAATTAGAGGGGATTTGTCAATCACGTTTTTGTGCTAAGCCAGCACGATAATCTTTCATTGCTTGTCTTAAACGTTTCGCATTTTCCTGACTGCTTAGCAAATACAGCGTTTCCATTAAACTGTCATAATGTGATTGACTCATCAGCACCGCATTTTCCGCATTTTTACGGTGAATAATCACAGGCTCAACATCATCAATCGCCATATCAATCACACTTTTTAAATTATTGCGTGCTTCGCTATAGGTTGCAATATACATAATTTCATCCTTACTTTTCCCTATCTTAATTGTAGTAACAGTATTAGGTAAAGCTGTTAATCTATTACTCCAAGTAATCCTTTGTAGGTAAAATAAATTCACCTTTAGCATTGTAGTGTGGTGTTACATCTACTAAGGTAATATGGTTTGGTTTATCCCATATAAAGTGTAATACATAATCTGATGTGTAGTAAGTATGGTATCTACTCTTTTCATATTTAGGAATACCTAAATGGTAATGCCATAATCTGTAGTATTTAGCATACTCATATCCAGCAGTATTTGGTTTCCAGGATTGAGTAATCTTACCTTTGTATTTACTAAAGTCTTGTAAACCAAAGTATGTGTAAATTTCTAAGAATTGAGTTATAGCTAGTTTTTGGTCTTCAGGGTAATAATCCATCTCTGACTTCATCTTACTCGCTATATTAAATGTATACTTTGGTTTCATTAGCTTTTAAGCTCTGATGTTCTATTAAAGAGAGCTTGATAAATATCATCAAATGTTGGATTGTCAGGTAGTTCAATTTTAACACTATCACAATCCATCATATAATCCATACGTTCCCAATCTATGTAACCATCATAGTAGTCAGCTCTTTGTCTTGCGTCATCAAAGAATACTTTCTCCTGCTCTGGTGTAAGTTCAATACCTTCATCTACTAAGCTATGGATATACTTAATATCTAAAGTATTAGATACACTTGGTTTGATTGGTTTGTATGTTGCAGTATTGGTCATAAAACCAAAATATTGGGCCATGATAAATACTCCTTATTAAACATGGTTTGTAAATTGTAGCATAATTATATTTTAGAGTGTATTCTCTCCGCTATAGTACATTAAAAATAACGCAGATTCAAATCCCAAGTGCGACATTACCCCCGCCATTATTACACAAAAAAACCGCCCCTCACCTAGTAACTTAGGTGAGGGGCGGTTTGGGGGTTAGCGTAACGCTACGATTAGATTACCGTGAAACTTTGTTCCACATAAACCAACAAGTTGTCGTTTCCAGAGACGCTATATACGTCGTATTTTGCGTCGTCTTGGTCAACGATGACTTGTTCGGTTTTGGTGAACTTGCCGGTTTCTAAGGCCACGCTGTTGTCTGAACCTTGGTCTACAATGCGGAATACCGCTTTGCCGTCTTGTCCGATTTCAACGTTTGTGCTGGTTAAATCGCTTAACGCCACGGTAACCGTATTGCTTGAGCCTTGAACCACAACGATTTCTGCAGACATTGGCGTGCTTGAAAGTTCGCTTAGGTTGTAGTTGTAGTGGTTGCCGGTAAAGACTAAAGTATCGATACCCTCACCTAAGTTAATCTCATTGTCTTTTGATGAATACACATCCCATTGTGCGTAATCAGTGCGAGCATTACTTGTACCGTACTCAATGCTAATCACATCATCACCCTTGCCGGTTAAGCTGATATGTGAGCCTTGAATACCTTCCGCCGTAATGGTGGTTTGGCCGTCCACACCGCGGTCAGTAATCCAAGATTCCACAATCATGTGATTGTATGAATTGTTGGTGCCTTCGTTGCTGCCATCTACCACAATATGGTTCAAGCCGCCGCCGACATCTACAAGGCTGTTATAAATCGCCGCATCTGTTTTTTCGGTTTTTTCAGCTGTAAAGCCTTCCACGATTAAGTGGTCATTGCCTACACCTAAAATAATCTCGGAGCTTGCAATATTACCACCTTGACCGTTGGTTAAGTCAGACTCAGCCACTTTGCTTGCTAGTGCACCAGTGTATTCAGTTGAACCTTCTACTGGTTTCAAATGGTAAGTACCATCTTCTGCACGGTAGTAAACCTTAGTCGCAGTATTACTTGCACCGACCCAAACTAAGTCGTCGCCACCAGCTGTGTTTACACCTACTGCCGCATAGCGGTCAGCACTCATCGTTACATCATAGCTGGTACGTGTTGCTGTTCCTGACAAGCCTTTGATTTGACCTTCAATCACCAAGGCGTCATCAAAAGTATCATACCCTGGGGTTGTATTTGATAGCGGTATCATATTGATGAACATACCAAGTCCCGTATTATTCACGTCGCCTAAGTCACCACGTAGGATGTAGGCGTCGTTGCTCGCATCTGGGATATCACCATGCTTTTTCGCATCCGTCCAGATTTGCAGAACTTTATCACCGCTGTACGTGTTATAAGTAATTCTCGATGCTTGATTATTTGTATTGGTTCGGCTATTACCCGTACCACCCCATTCTTTATAGGTTTCGTACATATTCAAATTATTATTTGGTGCAGCAGTGCCATTTAGGGCATTGCTGGTAGAACCAGCTGAATAAGCGAAATCACCACCGACACTTTCTGCACCACCGACATAGGTATATTGAAGGTCGGTATCCTTGAAGTAGGTCGGATCTGCCAAGGCTGTTTCAGTCACTCCAGTCGGAGACTCATCACTACTTTTTGATACGGATTTTGCAGTGACATCTTGACTGTCTTGTACGCTGTTAGCATGTAAAACCGCATAACCGCCGTTTGTTACGCTAACGTCAGGAGAATCAGATGTCCAAGTGCCATCACGATTAGAAGTCAAGGTAGCCGTTTTGTCCGCACCTGTTTCATCTTTGTAGGTTACTTTCACTTGGTGCATATCTTCCGGCATATAGATCAATACGCTACCGTCTTTTAATGCACGAAGCTCCGGATCTACCGGGTCTTGGTGTATGGCTTTTAGCGTTGGCGTAATCTCGTCAGTTGAATTGTCGGTATAGGTTACGGTTACTGTTTTACCGTCGTCCGACACAACAACGGATTTAATTTTGTCGGCAATATCAGGGTTTGCATCAAGTACCGCTTTTTCTACCGCTTTTTTGTCTTCTGGCGTTAAGTGGAACGGGTCGGTTATCATGATATCTTCAGTAGGGACTGTTGGTTCCGTATAGTCTGCGATCGGAATCACGCTGACAGCCTTGGCAGGCTCAATAGTGTCCGTTGAATTATCTGGATAAGTCACGGTGACTTCACCATTATCC
>NZ_JBPDVF010000019.1:0-7667 GCF_051851515.1 Lonepinella sp. BR2271
AGTTAAAATTAAAAGGACTGAGTCCGATACAATATCGTCGTCAGTCCTTGATGTAAGTGTCTAACTTTTTGGGGTCAGATCATTTGCACCGCAGTTTCAGTATCACACCACAGTTTGGCAGGGTACAAAGGTAATCCTTTTTTATCCAATACCACCAAACCATGTTGTTGACCTGAAACAGATATGGTAAGAACCTCTTGGGGATCTATCTTTGCTTGCTTAATTGCTTGTTTAAAGGCTTCAATAAAAGCAGAGATCCACCATTGCGGTTGTTGTTCTCTTTTGCCATTGGTATCGCTGATTAACTCATGTGGAGATGAGGCTTCAGCTAAGATCTTGCTTTTGTTTGTATCAATTAAAATAACCTTAGTACTTTGCGTACCACAGTCAACACCTACATAGATCCCCATTGTTATTTACTCCATTTCAATAATAATTTTTACATCTTGTGGATTGCCAGAGGCTGCTCGATCAAATGCTTCAACTGCTTGTGGAAATTTATAGACAGCTGAAATTAGCGGTTTTAGATTGATTTTCCCAGAGGCTAACAAACGAATGGTTTTCGGATACATGTTGACGTAGCGGAAAATAGTTTTAAAGGTAATCTCTTTAGCTTGTGCTGAAACAATATCAATCGGTGTCGGAGAAATAGGCATACCCACTAAGACAACTGTACCATTTGGGGCAACATAATCGGTTAACTGAGCGATTGCATTGGGCGAACCACTGCATTCAAAGAGTACATCTACGCCATTTCCATCTGTAAACGCTTTGATGACATCAACTAAATTGGTGGTTTTACTATTTACCGTATGAATACCTTGATATTGTGCGGCAATAGATAATTTATCATCTACGACATCACAAATAATGACTTCAGCACAACCACCTGCTAATGCAGATAATGCCGTCATCACACCAATTGGACCTGCCCCCATGACAAGAGCAATATCCCCAGGTTTGATTTGTGCTTTTGTTGCTGATTGCATACCGATAGCCAAAGGTTCAACCATTGCCCCTTCGGTAAAACTCACATGATCAGGGAGTTTAAAAGTAAATGCGGCTGGGTGTACAACAGATTCTCGCAAACAACCATCAATGGGTGGAGTTGCCCAAAATCTAACTTCTGGATCTAAATTATAAAAACCTGATTTAGATTGAATAGACGATAAATTCGGAATACCAGGTTCCATACAAACCCGATCACCAACCGCTAAATGCTTAACATTTTTGCCGACCTTAGTGATAATTCCTGATGCTTCATGTCCTAAAATCATCGGCTCTTTCACCACAAAAGGGCCAATTCTTCCGTGTTTATAGTAATGTACATCACTACCACAAATACCTACGGTATGAATTTTGATTTCTACATCATCATCCCCAACAGTGGTTGGAACGTCTTTATCACGAATGTACAATTTACCTGAATCTAGTACTAATGATTTCATAACTACTCCTGTTATTGATTTTTGATCTTTTAGATGGTTTAAATCCTGTTTTTTTTTACAGTATATTTTATTTTAAAAATGATTAACGTGATCGAGATCACAATTTTAGGATTTGATGAAAAATTTTTAGATCTTTTCCATAAAGGAAAAATATTGTCTTTGGGGTGATAGCGGTGTAACTAGAAAGTAGATATGCACTAAAATAAGGTATTGTGATAGTATATAAAAAAAGTAAGACATATTAAAACATCAATTAAAAATTGATAAATTAAGAATATAACTGGATACTCCTTATGATGATAAATCCACAACACACCCCCATGATGAAACAATATTTAACGCTTAAAGCAGAAAATCCCGATATTCTGTTGTTTTATCGCATGGGCGATTTTTATGAGCTGTTTTATGATGATGCGAAAAAAGCCGCTCACCTATTGGATATTTCACTGACGAAACGTGGTGCCTCCGCAGGAGAACCGATTCCCATGGCAGGCGTGCCATATCATGCGGTGGAGGGTTATTTAGCCAAATTGGTGCAGTTGGGCGAAAGTGTGGCGATTTGTGAACAAATTGGCGATCCTGCGACCAGTAAAGGGCCTGTTGAACGCAAAATTGTACGTATCGTCACACCAGGCACGGTGAGTGATGAAAATCTGTTACCGGAACGTCTGGATAATCTGATTGTGGCGATTTATCAAGAAAAAGATAAATTTGGTTTAGCTACTATTGACATGAGTTCAGGGCGTTTTCAAATCAGTGAACCTGAAAATAAAGAAACCCTAAAAGCCGAGTTACAACGGCTTGCACCTGCTGAATTATTATATTGCGAAGATTTTGCCGAAATGGATATGCTTGCCAACAGCAAAGGCTTACGCCGTCGTCCTATTTGGGAATTTGAATTAGCGACCGCCATACAGTTGCTTAATCGTCAATTCGGTACACAAAATCTCACCGCCTTTGGAGTAGAAAAAGCCGTGCGAGGCTTATGTGCGGCTGGCTGTTTAATTCAATATGTGAAAGACACCCAACGCACGGCATTACCCCATATTCAAAGTATCAGCCTTATTCAACATAGTGAGAATATTCAATTAGATGCGGCCACCAGACGTAATTTAGAACTGACCCAAAATCTTAGTGGTGGCACCGAAAATACCTTGTCTGCGGTATTGGATAAATGTGTGACACCGATGGGGAGCCGTTTGCTAAAACGTTGGTTGCATCAACCGATTCGTCAAGTGGAAAAGTTACGTTTACGTCACAGCTATATTGCGGAAATCTTGCAACTGGATTTAGTTGATCAACTACAACCCTTGTTGCAACAAGTGGGCGATATGGAACGGATTTTAGCTCGAGTGGCGTTACGCACTGCTCGCCCAAGAGATTTTTCTCGTTTACGTTTGGCGTTAGCCCAATTACCCGAAATTAATCAAATTCTCAAAAATTCGGAGAAATTCACCGCACTTACCTTAGCAATCAGCGAATTTCCACGCATTTTAGACTTGCTAGAGCGAGCGATTATTGACAATCCGCCCCTGTTAATCCGTGACGGTGGCGTGATCGCCGAAGGCTATCATGCCGAATTAGACGAATGGCGAAGTCTAGCCCAAGGGGCAACCCAATATTTAGAAGATTTAGAACGCCGTGAACGAGAAATCACAGGGATTGATACCTTGAAAGTCGGATTTAATGCGGTACATGGTTACTACATTCAAATTAGCCAAGGTCAAGCTCACAAAGCACCGATTCACTATGTTCGCCGTCAAACCTTAAAAAATGCCGAACGTTATATTATTCCTGAATTAAAAACGTACGAAGATAAAGTTCTCAAAGCCAAAGGGGCAAGTTTGGCGTTAGAAAAGCAGCTTTATGATGAGATTTTCGATCAAATTCTACCGCACTTAGGCGGTTTGCAGTTGGCCAGTTTGAGTTTGGCGGAATTAGATGTGTTGGTCAATTTGGCCGAACGTGCAGACAGTTTGCATTACGTACAACCCGAATTTAGTGATGACATTGGGGTTAACATTGAAAACGGCCGTCACCCCGTAGTGGAACGAGTATTAAAAGATCCGTTTATTGCCAACCCTGTGGAGCTTAATCAACAGCGTCATTTATTGATTATTACAGGGCCGAACATGGGCGGTAAAAGTACTTATATGCGACAAACTGCCTTGATTACCTTAATGGCCTATATTGGTAGTTTTGTCCCTGCGGAACGAGCGGTGATTGGCCCTATTGACCGTATTTTTACACGGATTGGTGCCAGTGATGATCTCGCATCAGGACGATCCACCTTTATGGTAGAAATGACCGAAATGGCAAATATTCTGCATCAAGCCACTGCACAGAGTTTAGTCTTGATTGATGAAATAGGACGTGGCACATCTACCTATGACGGTTTATCACTGGCGTGGGCCTGTGCCGAATGGTTAGCGAATCAAATCCGTTGTTTAACCTTGTTTGCCACTCATTATTTTGAACTGACCGCCATGCCAGAACAGCTCCGTGGCACGGTAAATGTGCATTTAGATGCGTTGGAGCATAACAACAGTATTGCTTTTATGCACAATGTGCAAGAGGGTGCTGCCAACAAAAGTTATGGTTTAGCCGTTGCGGCGTTAGCGGGTGTGCCACAAAATGTGATTAAGTTAGCCAAGCAGAAATTAACGCAGCTTGAGAAATTATCAAGCAAAAGTGCGGTGAAAAAATCGGATATTTTATCACTTCAGGCTGAGTTACCTTTATTAAATGAAGATGAAAGTAAAAACGAAGTGTTAGAGATGTTAGAAAAACTCGATCCAGACGAGTTAAGTCCAAAACAGGCTTTGAGCTATTTGTATCAGTTGAAAAAGATGTTGGATTAGGCAAGAGCGTATTTAAGGCACAACAAGAAATGATTTTGTTTTATCGAAATTCTCTTGGTGTTACGCCAAATTCTTTTTTAAATACGGCATAAAAATATTTCAGATTTAAACATTCATCACTAGACAGGGTATCAATATGCTTTATATCCCCAAAACAAGCCCAGAAACCTATGTAAGTAGCATTGTGGCATTGAATATTCATAGCCCTGACGGCACAGGTGATTGGCATAGTGCGGCATCACTTGATGATGACGCCTTTCCGCTTGATTTTTATCTCTATGGTGTAAATCAAAAACGCAATACTAACCACCTACTCGGGCAATTAGGCATTATTGACGGTACGCAACGCTTAAACCAATTAGGTTATTACCCTGAAAATACCCCCGTTTGGGTCGCCGATCATCCAAGAGCTTGCGTAGATTATCTTTATAGTAGCGGACTGCAAACAGGGATTATTGATAGTGCAATTTTGGATGATTGGTTTCCATCTTTTGAAGATAAACAACGTGTTTACGCTTTATTAGATGAGCTAGAACCCAAACTTAACGCCAAAGAAAAAGAGAATTTACATTTATGGAAATGCCGAAACCCACTGGAATAACCGAAAGGGATCTTAATCACAAAAAGTGATGAAAGCCATTCTTAACCAATTATCTGATACACCGTTAGTGTTAAAAGGTGGAACCGTGTTGTATTAGGCTAAAGCATTGCATTAGAACTAAATGAGGTGGTAAATTATCTTGTCGAAAAACATACCAACTCATTTTTTACCAACTATTATGTCTAAACTTTCGCTAATTCAGCACGCATATCATCAATGACTTTTTTATAATCAGGTTGATCAAATATTGCGGAGCCTGCCACAAACATATCAGCACCAGCGGCTGCAATCTGAGCAATATTATTCACTTTTACCCCACCATCGACTTCTAATCGAATTGGGAATCCACTTTGATCGATGCGTTGACGTACTTGTTTGAGTTTATCTAATGTTGCCGGAATAAAAGATTGCCCGCCAAAACCGGGGTTGACAGACATGAGTAAGATAATATCAACTTTATCCATGACATAATCCAAATAATGTAATGGTGTTGCAGGATTAAAGACTAGGCCTGATTGGCAACCATTATCTCTAATGAGTTGTAAGGTGCGGTCAATATGAATACTTGCTTCGGGGTGAAAGGTGATGGAGGTTGCGCCAGCTTTGGCGAAATCGGTAATTAAGCGTTCCACCGGGCTAGCCATTAAATGCACATCAATTGGGCTGTTAATACCATAATCACGTAAAGATTGGCAAATTGGCGCACCGAAAGTGAGGTTTGGAACATAATGATTGTCCATCACATCAAAATGAATTAAATCTGCACCGCAGTTGAGGACATGTTGAACATCTTCCCCTAAGCGAGCAAGATCCGCGGAAAGAATAGAGGGGGCAATTAAGTAAGGTTGCATATGGTTTCTCCTTCAGAAATCGGAAATTATTTTATTAGGATGTCATTTTTGTAACATATTTCGATAAGTAAATAAAGGGCTTTTAAGTCTTTGCCAGCTATTTTCTTGAAAGGTAATAATAGCCAGTATGCGAAACGATAATAGCGGAGTTTCGCTAATGTGGCCTGCCAAATATGAGGTTCAATCTCCTTTTTGTAATTAATCACTGTTTGTCTAATCTGTGCTTCCGACAAGTTAGGTTCTCGGCATAGTCCAATAATAAAGAGAATATTGTCTTGTACTTGTTGTTGAATTGGATTATGGGATGCGATATTTACTTCAAAATCAATAAAGCTGATTTTTCCCTCTTTCCAAAGAATGTCTTTTATAAAGGGTCTACCATGAACAATTCCTTTTTTATGTAATTGAGCTAAAGCATGGGCGCTATCATTGAGAATGGTTTGTTTTTGTTCTCTGGAAATATTTTCTTGGGAAATCCAATGCGTAACAGAGGGACCTGCATCTTCCATGACGAGCATTTGCTCATTGGCAATATAAATAAGCGGGGTGGGTGCGCCTTGTTGTTGCAATGTGATTAGGCGAGAGATTTCTCGATGGAAGGTTTTATGTGGATGTGGCTTGAGGAAACGTTGGGAACCCTTCGTTTGCTCGGGTTGTTTAAGCCAGTAATGTTTGTTTTCAAATTCAAATGAATAAACTCGTTTATTAGGATGTTGGGCACAGAGTTTTTTTGCGTATTGTTCTAATGTCATTAGTTATCGGTATAAATTAAAAACTTAATTATATCACCAAACAAAAGAAATATCCTGATAAAAATTATGGTTAATTATATTAAGTAAAATTCTTCAATGTAACAGAAAATTGAGAAAACTACTGTGATCTAACAGTTGTTTTTGAAAAATAAATTTTATTTTTCAATTGGTTATATCAATATGATTGGTTATGTGATATTAATAGACGTGAGTTAATCTTGGTGATCTCATAAGGGGTTATGAGGTTGTAATTTTATCCACTTAAAACAAAGAAGGAATGTATGTCAAATATACTTACAATTAACTTACATGAAAAATTGATTTCTTTACTTGGTGACGTTAGCTTGAAGAAATTATTTTCTGGCACGGGTACTTTTTATAAAGGCCATATGTTTGGTATTTATAAAAAAGGGGGATTTTATCTTCGCGCTAAAGATAATTTGGTGATGAAAGTAAAAGGTATTGGGGCGATTCCATGGGAATTGGATGGAATTGCTAGCAATTTGAAAATTCGCGATTATTATCTGATTCCAAGTGATTACTTTACGGATGAAAATAAGAATTCGATTTTACTGAAGTTGATCAAAATGTCTTTGTTGCAAATTGAAGCTGAGAAATTAGCTGAATCATTGGAAAAGGCGAAACGGATTCGTAATTTACCGAATATGTCACTAAAGTATGAACGTCTGCTGGGAAAAGTAGGGATTGATACCATTTCAAAGTTACGAGAAATTGGTGCAGCAGATGCTTATGTATTGATCAAATCCCAGGGCTTTTTTGTCACTTCATATATGTTTTGGAAAACATTTGCGGCATTAAAGAATAAGTATGTAGAACAATTGACTGAAATGGAGAAAGCGTCCGCGCTCAAATTGGTTAATGAAAAACTTTTAATTGCGGGGTTTCGAACGATGAAATACGTGCCATAAAATAAATGGGAAAATGTGTATTGTTTGTTTTCTGTTCGAGTAAGCATTTTTTCAAAGAAATTGATAAAAAATACTTGCAAAGGATTTTCAGATCACTATAATACGCTCCACACAACGACGCACTGTTGTGAAAATCGAACTTTCTAGCGTGCGTCGTTGTTTTTTGTTCTTTAACAATTTATCAGACAATCTGTGTGGGCACTTGTTGATTGACTTGTTTTAAAA
>NZ_JBPDVF010000020.1:0-3376 GCF_051851515.1 Lonepinella sp. BR2271
CTAGTGAAAAAAGAAGATTTAGACAGGTATTTCTAACGGCTATTTTTGACAACGCTACGTAAAATCTGGGTAATTATTGTTGATAGTTAGTGTCAAAATTTATCTAGATGAGATAATCAGATTTAAGATGATTCACAATAGGACTTGAAAATTACGTGGGAAACCTTATAATAGAAAGACAGCAAGGGTTTCCCCTTACTGTCTTGACTGGTTATTCGTGTTACCAAGCTGGCGAGCTAAATAGCAACACGAATAACACGATTAAAATTATAAATATAATTCTCATCGGTCTTTCTCCTATTTGGTTTAATTAAAACAAACTGGAGATGTGTCACTACCTGACCCGCTAGTCAGGTAATGACAACACCTGACCAGCCGAGATGAATTATAACAAGAAAACCGCCTCATGTATATATGTACATTATGGCGGTTTTGTTTTTTATAAATTATTACAAATAAGCCTGCATACTAAAATCATATCGCTGAATCTGTTCTGGCGTTAATAGCTTTTGTTCGCATAACTGCTCTGCTACCCATTTCCAGTCAACGCAAGGAATATTATAGTGACATTGTAACTTTTTAATCCCCAATGCAATATCATCAATAATCAAATTACCGTAGGCTTTAGGTGAACTAGTGAATTTATACTGTGTTGGATTGACATTAATGCCATACAATTCAATTTTATTTTGCTTAAACCAATCCAAGGCCTCGGCCAGATAACAATCTTCTGCTCGCATGGTAAACAGAATCAGATTGTGGCCATTTTTCACTAAATCACGCAACACTTGTGCTGACCCTACATCATCACCAATTTCAGGAAATTTATGCGTGACGCAAGTGCCATCAAAATCAATTAAGATATTCATGTTGTTTATCTTATCTTTGTTTACAATAATTTCGTAGCATATTCATACACTTGCTGCAATAACGGCAATTTTTCTTCATCATTGCTGTATTCTTCAATCAGATTTTGAATTTTTTGCTCAAAATCCACCGCAGTTTTTTCCAATTTACGGCGACGATAACGCTCCCATTGCAACTGCTCTGTTCGATTTAAGGTTTTGAAATAATGTCTAGCTCGATAATGGAACAGCAACTTCTCTACCCTGTTATCTTCAAAGGTTAAACCGTGATTTGCCAATTGTTCGGGCGATAACTGGCGTAAAATGGCCATATTATTGCGATCATTTGGACTAAAAAAGCCACTGTATAATTCAGTTTCTACATTATCACGTACTTCAAATTGGCGTTCTTGGCTGAAAATGTCTTCCACTTTTGACCGCACTTGCTGTGATTGTCGGAGTTTTTGTAAATTTGCCAAGCATAATTGACGATCAATCCCTAAACGTTCGGCATTTTCAGGCAGTAATACTTTGGCAGGCGCAAGAATCGGACATTTATTTAAATGCACTAATTTAAGCGGAACAGGCAAAATCCCCTGTTCTTCCAATTCAGATTTTTTGGTATATAAATGTGTTCGCAGTTCATCGGCGGATTTTGTGAGCAAATCGTCGATATTTTGCGATAAATCGCAGACAATCACCGCATTTTGATTTGTTGGATGCCAGGCTAATGGTGCAATCCAGGTGCAATTTCCCCGATAATTCCCTAGCATGCCAGAAACATGCACCAACGGTGTCATTTCAGCGATATTCACTAAACTTTCAAGGGCTTTTTTGCCCCGATTTTCAAAGAAAAATTGGAATAATTTAGGCTGTTTTTGCTTGATCAGTTTTGCCATGGCAATAGTGGCATACACATCTGCCATGGCATCGTGAGCGTTACTATGCTCAATGCCGTTGGCAACGGTCAATTTTTCCAAACGGAAACTCGGCACACCGTCATCATCA
Source organism: Lonepinella sp. BR2271 (assembly GCF_051851515.1). NCBI lineage: Bacteria > Pseudomonadati > Pseudomonadota > Gammaproteobacteria > Pasteurellales > Pasteurellaceae > Lonepinella > Lonepinella sp. BR2271. The sequence goes on from NZ_JBPDVF010000020.1 coordinate 1,854, forward strand.
TACGCCCATTCAATGCCGTCAGGTCGCAACGCATAACAAGCACGCACCACATCCAACAAATCCCAACGAGAATTGCCGTTTTTCCAGCTGTATTCATAAGGGTCAATAAAATTGCGATAAAAGGTGTAACGGGTCATTTCGTCATCATAACGAATGCTGTTATAGCCCATTATGCACGTATTTGGCTGGCTAAATTCGGCTAAAATCTTTTCTGCAAATTCAGGTTCAGGCAAGCCTTTTTCATTACATTCTTGTGGGGTAATGCCGGTTACCAACACCGCTTCGGGACTCGGTAAATAATCATTGCTTTGCTTGCAATATAACATTACTGGTTCGCCGATAATGTTGAAATCTTTATCGGTCCGAATACCTGCAAATTGTGCAGGACGATCTTCGCTTGGGCTGATACCAAAGCTCTCATAATCGTAAATAAAAAAGCTAAATTCGTTGTTCATAATTTACAGTCTTAATAATAAGATAGCCACAATACCTAACAGGATACCCGCCATATTCATTTTGCTAATTTTCTCTTTAAAAGCAAAAGCACCCACAACGGCACCTAAACAAATCACGCCTAAATCCATAGTAGCAAACACAATGGTTGGGTTTTCTTTATAGAATTGGTGGGCATAAATATAAAACAGAATATTACCGAAATTTAACGCCCCTAATAACATTCCTGCCAGTAAACTCGGCACTGTCCATTGGGTGCGTTTAATGAGTAAATAGGCGAACATAATCACCATTGCACAGGCGAATGAGATAAATAACGTGGCTGGAAATGCCCCACCTTGTAAGGCAATTTTCTTAAATAAGATGCCAGTGGTTCCCCAAATTAACCAGACGCCCCCCAACGCTAACGCAGCTTTTGTGGCATTTCCCATTGCACCAGCAGGTTTAAACAACAAACCAAATAACGCAAAAAAGGCCACAACGACCCCAACAATTTTCATATCCGTTAGGGTTTCACCAAAAATCACTACCGCTGCCACAATTTGCAAAAATAACGCTAACCGCTGTGCGGCGTCGGTACGCACAATCCCGCCATGTTCCACGGTTTTTGACATAACCAAAAAGCCTACCGGTAATAATACGCCAAGGGTTAAGAAAATCGATTTAGACTCACTTTCTACCACATATTCGGTAAACCCTAATCCTTTGAAATCAGGAGATAATAGGAAATAGCTCAATAATAACGCAATAATGTAGCCAAATGCGACCATTTGATCCGTTGCGACGTTGTAACGTTTTATCATCTTAAATAAGATAGAAACGGAAACGCTACATAGAATAGCGAGAATGAGAAAGTGCATAAAAATTCCTTATATAAGAACTATAATAAAAGAAAATAAATTCGTTATTTTACAGCCTCTCCCTTTGGGAGAGGACGGAGAAAATCCGCAGGATTTTCGGGAGGTGAGGGTTATAATTGGTTTTTACCCTCTGTGCAACCCACACATAGTTTACATTTTCCCTAAGGACATCGTTTACATTTGGGTTGCATGCCAGATAGTCGCTGGCAC
>NZ_JBPDVF010000021.1:0-1704 GCF_051851515.1 Lonepinella sp. BR2271
CGTCATTACCTGCGTCATCTTTCGCTTTCACTGTCGCAGTAATGGTGCGTTCTTGTTCACCTGCTTTCCAATCTGTTATTGCTGTTGGTGTTCCCGTGATTTGTCCATTCGCATACGTCAAGCCATCTGGTAAACCCTCTACGGTTACTGTCGGCGTCTTGTCATCATTATCTACAACTGTCACTGCTATCGGCTCAATCGGCGATTTCTCTGTCACCGTCGCACCATTAGCCGTAATCACTGGGTCTTCTGTGTCAGCAACCAATGGATTTTTGTCGTCATCATTTTTGATGCCGTCACCATCTTTGTCGTCATCGCTCGCATCTGGGATTTTGTCGCCATCTGTGTCGCGTTGAACTTTGATTTCAATCTCTTTGGTTTCTGTATTACCTGCGTCATCTTTCGCCGTTACTGTCGCTTTGATGACTTTTTCAGTTTGGCCATCTGTCCAATCAGTCACCGTTGGTGTACCAGTGATCTCTCCTGTCGCTGGATCGTAGCTTAAGCCTGTTGGTAAGCCGTCTACGGTCACCGTCGGGGTCTTGTCAACGTTGTCAGTCACGCTCACTTTGATTGGCGTGATTGCCGCTTTTTCTGTCACTGTCGCCGTATCATCTGCGGTAATCACTGGTGCTGTGGAATCTGAAGTATCACTTCCAGATGAACCATTTGAACCGCCTGAACCACCTGAACCCGCACCAATCGCAATGCCCGCAATCGCAGCAACACCTGCGGCAATCCATCCCCAATGTGGTAACCAGCCAGCAACGATAGGATCACCGCCTAATACTTCGCTGGCAAGCATACTGTCATTTAATACTGCAATAGCATTCGCAGATTCACCGTTAGCAGGTACATAAGCGTAATATTGTCCGTTTTCGGCTAAACCTTGAATTAACGCGGGATCATTATAATAATCGGTGATGATCAAATCTTCATCTTGTGAATTTTCAAAGGTGATATACAAATCATCACCCACACGCTTGGTCACAATTTGCTGTGGTGCTACGCCGGTATCTTGGTCAAGCAATTCGTAAACTGCGTTACCGCCGACATGTTGAATTTTAACTGCTTGATTTGCTACATTCTTAGCAACTTCAATGGTTTGTGTGTTGCCTTGGGTCTTAACTTTAAGTAAAACGCTCATAAAAATCTCCCAGATTTATTTGTTCATAAATTAAAAGTTAGTTAAAAGTTTTTTCAGTCGTATACGCGATTGAAAAGCGGAAATGAAAACAGCTCCGGCAGAAAATCCTGCCAGTATATTTTCAAGGATAGAAAAAAGGTGAAGGGTGAAAGATGACATTTTTGTCGGAAAAACAAAAATGGTACTTACCCATAAGGAAAGTGCTAAATGATACTTGCTTGCTTGCTTGCTTGCTTGCTTGCTTGCTTGCTTGCTTGCTTGCTTGCTTGCTTGCTTGCTTGCTTGCTTGCTTGCTTAAATTTTGTATTTCAGCCATATAATGTGTCAAGTCTTTTTTGGTTAAACACCTAATAAAAATAAGTGTAATATTCAGCTCATTCTACATATAATTGTTTCCGATAGCAAATACATTTTGGCTATATTTAATGATTATAATTCTTATTATTGAGTAATTGACTATTTTTCAATCTAATGTAGCAACCGTGTTAACTCACTAATTGCTCATTTTTTAAGCTGTTAATAAATAACGTTCAGCGTCCCATTTTTGCCCTGTTTTC
>NZ_JBPDVF010000022.1:0-1340 GCF_051851515.1 Lonepinella sp. BR2271
CCTTTTAATTTTAACTGAATACGCTCTTTATTGTAATAGTGAACATACTCATCAATCATTATTTTAATTTCATCAACGGTCTTAAAAGTTCTTCCATAAAAACGTTCCGTCTTCATTCGCCCGAAAAAACTTTCCATTGCCGCATTATCTAAACAATTTCCTTTTCGGGACATACTTTGCTCTATCCCATTTTCTTGCAATATTCGCTGATAAGCTCGCATTTGATAATGCCATCCTTGATCTGAATGTAAAATTGTTTTCTCGCCTTTTGAACGTCTTTTCAATGCCTTTTGCAACATCCTTTCCACTAACGCCCAATTTGGACTTGTACTGCTGTGATGTCCGATTATCTCGTTGTTAAATGTGTCCAAAATCGGCGAAAAATAGAGTTTATTACCATCTTCTGCTTTGAACTCCGTAATATCTGTTAGCCATTTTTCATTCGGTTTGGTTGCACTAAAATCACGTTTAAGCCGATTTTCAGCAATTCTTCCAACTTCGCCACGATAGGATTGATATTTTCGGCACTTTTTGCTTTTCACATGCAAGCCCATTTCTCGCATAAGTCGTTGAATCTTCTTATGATTAATGCCTTTTAATTCCGCAGCCACACGGCGATAGCCATATTCAGGGTGCTTTGTTTTTATCTCCCTGATTTTGGCTCTAAGTGTTTCATCTTTATCCGTTTTAGGCTTGATATGATAGAAAAACACACTACGGGGAATCCCTGCAATTTCAAGCAACAACGTCAATGGATAGCGTAATCTTAAGGCTTGGATGGCTTCTGCTGTTTCCTGTCTTCTCGTTTGATAATCTCGTCCAACTTTTTTAGAAAGTCGTTCTCCGCTCTCAATCTCAGGTTTTCAAGCTCAAGTTCTTCTAGCCGATTCTTGGGTTTTGGAGGCATTTTAGGATATTTTGGTTTCATCGTTTGGCGACCCTTTGGTTTAGGTAATAAGCCTTTTATACCTTGTTTTTCAAAGAGTTTCAACCATTGGCTAATCATTTTGGAACTACTTAAACCAAAATGTAACGCCGCACCACGACCTGAAAATTGACCTAAGAGTACGCTTTGAACAACGTTAAATTTGAACTCTGGAGTATACGTTTGTTTGCTATGTCGAACAGCTAATCCACTACTGCCTGAATGTTTGAATTGCACAATCCATTGTCTAACCGTTTCAGGGGGTAGGTTAAAATGTTTTCGTGTTATAAATAGGCTTTCGTGATTTGTGAAGTAAAAATCAACGACTTGTTGTTTAAATGCTTGGTTGTATTTAGTCATAAAAATCTGCACCTTACTTAGTTGGTTATTAGTCCAACTTTTGGGGTGCAGATCA
>NZ_JBPDVF010000023.1:0-1324 GCF_051851515.1 Lonepinella sp. BR2271
ACCCTCTGTGCAACCCACACATAGTTTACATTTTCCCTAAGGACATCGTTTACATTTGGGTTGCATGCCAGATAGTCGCTGGCACAATTTTATTTTCTCGTTGATTAAATTCAGCAAGAAAATGAAAACGATAATAAATATGCCAAATGCCATCTCCAAAAGGAATAAAAGCAACTGGCTCCTTTGCGAGAACTTGGCTAAGGTAAAACCGTTTGCCTTGCCATTTAATCTCGCCATTATGTCGTACTTGGCGGATTTCAGCTTGCTCGCCATAATCATAAGGCTCAACCCTACCTGTGTAGGTGCGATTGGACGCTTGATAACAGCTCGCTGGTGTCCGTCGCCCGATGCCTTCGTGTGAACGCAATTCATTGTATTCTTGACGAAACGCATCAAACATAACTTGTTGAGCCGCAAGGTCTTTTTCAACCTTGTCTAAGCGCTCTTTTAGCGTGCGGTGCATACGCTCGTGTCGTCCATTTTGCTCGGGATGACTGGGTTCAATTCGCTCTGGACGAATGCCCAAGTCAATCCACCACTTGGATAAACGACTGATGCCGCCTAACGCTCTTGAAGCAAATGGCGAACCGTTATCGCTACGAATAACATAAGGCATACCGTATTCGCCAAACAAGCGGTCAAACAGATTAATAACGGCATCCGCTTGTGTATTAGGTAAGCCATGGCAACACAATAAAAAGCGACTAAAATTATCCGTCACGGTTAACGGATAACAATAGGCTTTATTGCCAAGCTCAAACTGCCCTTTAAAGTCCACACACCAAGTGGCGTTCGGGGCTTTACAACTTGCAAATGGTGGCGTATCTGCCGCTATACGACGAGAACGCTTGCGAGGTTTCACCAAACCTGCTCTCGCTAAAATTAAATCGCCTGTACTATCTGCAGGGACTTTAACATCCTTGTGGTGACGCCCAAACGCATCTAACAGCTTTTTGGCGCCCCAAGTTGGATGTTTATGCTTATGCTCGATAAGCCATTCCACAATCCATTGCGGTGTCGCATTGGGACTGTGGTGAGGTCGTCGAGAAAGCTCACTTAACCCGTCAAAACCGACTTGCTCGTGGCGTTTAATCCACTTGTCAGCGGTTGGACGGCTAATGTTGAACTCGTTACAGAGTTCAGTTTTACTATAACGTTGGGTCAACCACGCTTTGATAAATAATGTTACTTGTTCCATTTTGGTCGTTTCATTCCAAGTCATCGTCAAATCTCCGTTGGATTTTGACGATATGATTACACAGGAATGTAAACGATGTCTTTAGGGATTATGTAAACTATGTTATCAGGTTGTACCCTCACCCTA
>NZ_JBPDVF010000024.1:0-1162 GCF_051851515.1 Lonepinella sp. BR2271
GTGGTTTAATTCGATGCAACGCGAAGAACCTTACCTACTCTTGACATCCATAGAATTTTTCAGAGATGAAAAAGTGCCTTCGGGAGCTATGAGACAGGTGCTGCATGGCTGTCGTCAGCTCGTGTTGTGAAATGTTGGGTTAAGTCCCGCAACGAGCGCAACCCTTATCCTTTGTTGCCAGCATGTTATGATGGGAACTCAAAGGAGACTGCCAGTGATAAACTGGAGGAAGGTGGGGATGACGTCAAGTCATCATGGCCCTTACGAGTAGGGCTACACACGTGCTACAATGGTGCATACAGAGGGCGGCAAACCTGCGAGGGGGAGCGAATCTCAGAAAGTGCATCGTAGTCCGGATTGGAGTCTGCAACTCGACTCCATGAAGTCGGAATCGCTAGTAATCGCAAATCAGAATGTTGCGGTGAATACGTTCCCGGGCCTTGTACACACCGCCCGTCACACCATGGGAGTGGGTTGTACCAGAAGTAGATAGCTTAACCGGAAGGGGGGCGTTTACCACGGTATGATTCATGACTGGGGTGAAGTCGTAACAAGGTAACCGTAGGGGAACCTGCGGTTGGATCACCTCCTTATAACAGGTGACAGGTGATAGGTGACAGGATACAGCGTATTCGGCTTATTGACTTGCTTACCAAGAAACGAAGCGACAGCAAGTGTCCACACAGATTGTTTGATAAAAAGTAGAAAAGAAAGAAAAAAAAGACCGCACTTTTAATTGCTTACTAGGTCGAGCAAGCGAAACGAATGAAACGAAAAAAGAAGTGCGAATGATAAAAGACAACAAATTATCTTTAACTGTTGTCCCCATCGTCTAGAGGCCTAGGACATCGCCCTTTCACGGCGGTAACCGGGGTTCGAATCCCCGTGGGGACGCCAATTAAAGATGATTTATTTATCTTACTGTTCTTTAAAAATTTGGAAACAAGCTGAAAACTGAGAGATTTTCGAGTTAATTTAATCATATAAATTAACACAAGAAAGTCTGAGTAGAAAGAAAATCTTGACTGAACAAAAGCAGTCAAGTGTTTAGTTGAACAGCAACATCATTTGTTTTTGAAAACATTTGAGGTTGTATAGTTAAGTGACTAAGCGTACACGGTGGATGCCTAGGCAATCAGAGGCGAAGAAGGACGTGCTAATC
>NZ_JBPDVF010000025.1:0-1051 GCF_051851515.1 Lonepinella sp. BR2271
TCCCGAAGGCACTTTTTCATCTCTGAAAAATTCTATGGATGTCAAGAGTAGGTAAGGTTCTTCGCGTTGCATCGAATTAAACCACATGCTCCACCGCTTGTGCGGGCCCCCGTCAATTCATTTGAGTTTTAACCTTGCGGCCGTACTCCCCAGGCGGTCGATTTATCACGTTTGCTACGGGCACCAGAGTTAAACCCCAATCCCCAAATCGACATCGTTTACAGCGTGGACTACCAGGGTATCTAATCCTGTTTGCTCCCCACGCTTTCGCACATGAGCGTCAGTATCTTCCCAAGGGGCTGCCTTCGCCTTCGGTATTCCTCCACATCTCTACGCATTTCACCGCTACACGTGGAATTCTACCCCTCCCTAAAGTACTCTAGTTATCCAGTCTAAAATGCAATTCCCAAGTTAAGCTCGGGGCTTTCACATCTTACTTAAATAACCGCCTGCGTGCCCTTTACGCCCAGTTATTCCGATTAACGCTCGCACCCTCCGTATTACCGCGGCTGCTGGCACGGAGTTAGCCGGTGCTTCTTCTGTGACTAACGTCAATGACTTAGTCTATTAAACTAAATCCCTTCCTCATCACCGAAAGAACTTTACAACCCGAAGGCCTTCTTCATTCACGCGGCATGGCTGCGTCAGGGTTCCCCCCATTGCGCAATATTCCCCACTGCTGCCTCCCGTAGGAGTCTGGACCGTGTCTCAGTTCCAGTGTGGCTGGTCATCCTCTCAGACCAGCTAGAGATCGTCGGCTTGGTAGGCCTTTACCCTACCAACTACCTAATCCCACTTGGGCTCATCCTATGGCATGTGGCCCGAAGGTCCCACACTTTAATCTTGCGATTTTACGCGGTATTAGCGACAGTTTCCCGTCGTTATCCCCCTCCATAAGCCAGATTCCCAAGCATTACTCACCCGTCCGCCACTCGTCAGCAAAGTGCAAGCACTTCCTGTTACCGTTCGACTTGCATGTGTTAAGCCTGCCGCCAGCGTTCAATCTGAGCCATGATCAAACTCTTCAATTTAAGTTCGATCGCTCAATAAA
>NZ_JBPDVF010000026.1:0-640 GCF_051851515.1 Lonepinella sp. BR2271
GAAGTAGCAACGCCAGTTGTTATGGAGTCATCCTTGAAATACCACCCTTTAACGTTTGATGTTCTAACGAAGATTGCGGAACGCGGTCTCGGACAGTGTCTGGTGGGTAGTTTGACTGGGGCGGTCTCCTCCCAAAGAGTAACGGAGGAGCACGAAGGTTTGCTAATGACGGTCGGACATCGTCAGGTTAGTGCAATGGTAAAAGCAAGCTTAACTGCGAGACAGACAAGTCGAGCAGGTACGAAAGTAGGTCATAGTGATCCGGTGGTTCTGAATGGAAGGGCCATCGCTCAACGGATAAAAGGTACTCCGGGGATAACAGGCTGATACCGCCCAAGAGTTCATATCGACGGCGGTGTTTGGCACCTCGATGTCGGCTCATCACATCCTGGGGCTGAAGTAGGTCCCAAGGGTATGGCTGTTCGCCATTTAAAGTGGTACGCGAGCTGGGTTTAGAACGTCGTGAGACAGTTCGGTCCCTATCTGCCGTGGGCGTTGGAGAATTGAAAGGGGCTGCTCCTAGTACGAGAGGACCGGAGTGGACGCATCCCTGGTGTTCCAGTTGTGTCGCCAGACGCATTGCTGGGTAGCTACATGCGGGAGAGATAAGTGCTGAAAGCATCTAAGCACGAAACTTGCC
>NZ_JBPDVF010000027.1:0-637 GCF_051851515.1 Lonepinella sp. BR2271
TCAGACTTTCTTGTGTTAATTTATATGATTAAATTAACTCGAAAATCTCTCAGTTTTCAGCTTGTTTCCAAATTTTTAAAGAACAATAAGATTATCGGCTTTCGCCTATCATCATTGTTAAATCAACTGTTTTTATTAGGGCGTATGCAATACGCCCCTACAATTTACTTAACAATGATGATGACAACAAGTTTTTGGTGGAGATAAGCGGGATCGAACCGCTGACCTCCTGCGTGCAAGGCAGGCGCTCTCCCAGCTGAGCTATATCCCCGTTCAGGTGACAGGTTTTAGGTGTCAGGTTACAGCCTAAAATTATCACGCTTTACTTTACATCCTACGTCACTCCAGATTTCAATGACCAGACAGATTTCTGAAACCTGTCACCCGTCACCTATCACCTGAAAGTGGTGGGTCTGAGTGGACTTGAACCACCGACCTCACCCTTATCAGGGGTGCGCTCTAACCACCTGAGCTACAGACCCGTAGGATTCAGGAGTCAGGTGACAGGTTTTAGGATTCAGTTTCCAACGTCCCAAACTCTCTGAATATATCTTGCTTTTCATCGCTCTATCAAACAATCTGTGTGAACACTTGCTGTCGCTTCGTTTCTTGGTAAGCAAGTCAATAAGCCGAATAC
>NZ_JBPDVF010000028.1:0-622 GCF_051851515.1 Lonepinella sp. BR2271
CTTATTCCTATAGCCTGTCACCTGCGTAGTCACTTAATGATTGAAAATCATTAAGTGACGGAGCTCCCACTGCTTGTACGTACACGGTTTCAGGTTCTATTTCACTCCCCTCGCTGGGGTTCTTTTCGCCTTTCCTTCACAGTACTGGTTCACTATCGGTCAATCAGGAGTATTTAGCCTTAGAGGATGGTCCCCCTATCTTCAGACAGAATTTCTCGTGTTCCGCCCTACTTCTTGTTAGCTTAGTACCACCAGTGAATTTTTGAATACGGGGCTATCACCCTGTGTCGCTAGACTTCCCAGTCTATTCTTCTAATTCACTGACTATCACTAACGGCTCCTCCGCTTTCGCTCGCCGCTACTCACAGAATCTCGGTTGATTTCTTTTCCTCGGGGTACTTAGATGTTTCAGTTCTCCCGGTTTGCCTCGTTATTCTATGTATTCAAATAACGATAGTAGATTCTTCATCTACTGGGTTTCCCCATTCGGATATTTTGGATTAAACGCCTCTTATCGACTCATCCAAACTTTTCGCAGATTAGCACGTCCTTCTTCGCCTCTGATTGCCTAGGCATCCACCGTGTACGCTTAGTCACTTAACTATACAACCTCAAATGTTTT
>NZ_JBPDVF010000029.1:0-579 GCF_051851515.1 Lonepinella sp. BR2271
CTCAGGCGCTTGAGAGAACTCGGGTGAAGGAACTAGGCAAAATAGCACCGTAACTTCGGGAGAAGGTGCGCCGGCGTAGATTGTAAGGGTTTACCCCTGAAGGTTGAACCGGTCGAAGATACCAGCTGGCTGCAACTGTTTATTAAAAACACAGCACTCTGCAAACACGAAAGTGGACGTATAGGGTGTGATGCCTGCCCGGTGCTGGAAGGTTAATTGATGGTGTTATCGAAAGAGAAGCTCCTGATCGAAGCCCCAGTAAACGGCGGCCGTAACTATAACGGTCCTAAGGTAGCGAAATTCCTTGTCGGGTAAGTTCCGACCTGCACGAATGGCATAATGATGGCCAGGCTGTCTCCACCCGAGACTCAGTGAAATTGAAATCGCCGTGAAGATGCGGTGTACCCGCGGCTAGACGGAAAGACCCCGTGAACCTTTACTATAGCTTGACACTGAACCTTGAATTTTGATGTGTAGGATAGGTGGGAGACTAAGAAGTAGCAACGCCAGTTGTTATGGAGTCATCCTTGAAATACCACCCTTTAACGTTTGATGTTCTAACGAAGATTGCGGAACGCG
>NZ_JBPDVF010000030.1:0-558 GCF_051851515.1 Lonepinella sp. BR2271
AGTCAGTTAATGGCGAGAGCCATTAAGTGACGGAGTGACTGCGTACCTTTTGTATAATGGGTCAGCGACTTATATTTTGTAGCGAGGTTAACCGAATAGGGGAGCCGAAGGGAAACCGAGTCTTAACTGGGCGAATAGTTGCAAGGTATAGACCCGAAACCCGGTGATCTAGCCATGGGCAGGTTGAAGATTGGGTAACACTAATTGGAGGACCGAACCGACTAATGTTGAAAAATTAGCGGATGACTTGTGGCTGGGGGTGAAAGGCCAATCAAACCGGGAGATAGCTGGTTCTCCCCGAAATCTATTTAGGTAGAGCCTTGAGCGAACACCTTCGGGGGTAGAGCACTGTTTCGGCTAGGGGTCCATCCCGGATTACCAACCCGATGCAAACTGCGAATACCGAAGAGTGATACTCAGGAGACACACGGTGGGTGCTAACGTCCATCGTGAAGAGGGAAACAACCCAGACCGCCAGCTAAGGTCCCAAAGTACTAGTTAAGTGGGAAACGAAGTGGGAAGGCTTAGACAGCTAGGATGTTGGCTTAGAAGCAGCCA
>NZ_JBPDVF010000031.1:0-557 GCF_051851515.1 Lonepinella sp. BR2271
CACTTCGCTTTCGCCTTGAGAGTCTAGCATACAAGCGTAAGCCGCAAGACGTTGAGCGTCTTTCGGGTCGGTTTTACCCGAGCTTATGGCTTCGCCAAATTTTTTCGCTTTGTACGGATTGATCACAGTCGTTCTGTACTGAGCGAGCGTCAAGGCATTGGCAATTTCACTTTCCAGCCCACCCGTGGCTTCAAGCACGGTCAAGCCGAGAGTGCGGTTCTCTTTTTGAACTTTGTTTGCCAAGTCTTGAATAAACAGGGCAATTCCACTGGCGGAATTGTTATATTTCGTGGTAGATTTACCACTGGTAAAAGCAACAACAAAAGTATCTTTAGCAACATCGATACCACAGTAAATTGTACTCATCGTAACCATCCTTGCATTATGCGGTTTTGTGAACAGAGCAACCGTTCGGTTTTGGATAAGTGGCTACCCACGCCTTTCGCTACGACACGAGATTTAATGCTCTAGGGGCGTTCAAGCTGTGGATAACTTATTGGGTTTCGGTGCCTATTATACTTTGTTTTTTGTATACAAGGGGCGTATTGCATACGCCC
>NZ_JBPDVF010000032.1:0-540 GCF_051851515.1 Lonepinella sp. BR2271
TTGGGTAGGGGAGCGTTGTGTAAGCGGAAGAAGGTGAATCGAGAGGTTTGCTGGACGTATCACAAGTGCGAATGCTGACATAAGTAACGATAAAACGAGTGAAAAACTCGTTCGCCGGAAGACCAAGGGTTCCTGTCCAACGTTAATCGGGGCAGGGTGAGTCGGCCCCTAAGGCGAGGCTGAAAAGCGTAGTCGATGGGAAACGGGTTAATATTCCCGTACTTGGTAAAGCTGCGATGTGGGGACGGAGTAGGTTAGGCAAGCAGCCTGTTGGATGGCTGTTTAAGCGTGTAGGTGGAAGAGTTAGGCAAATCCGGCTCTTCTTAACACTAAGGCGTGATGACGATTTCCCAAGGGAAAGAAGTTGTTGATACCACACTTCCAGGAAAAGCCACTAAGCTTCAGGCTTTACTAAACCGTACTGAAAACCGACACAGGTGGTCAGGTAGAGAATACTCAGGCGCTTGAGAGAACTCGGGTGAAGGAACTAGGCAAAATAGCACCGTAACTTCGGGAGAAGGTGCGCCGGCGTAGATTGTA
>NZ_JBPDVF010000033.1:0-387 GCF_051851515.1 Lonepinella sp. BR2271
CTTGTTGAGCCGCAAGGTCTTTTTCAACCTTGTCTAAGCGCTCTTTTAGCGTGCGGTGCATACGCTCGTGTCGTCCATTTTGCTCTGGATGACTAGGTTCAATTCGCTCTGGACGAATGCCCAAGTCAATCCACCACTTGGATAAACGACTGATGCCGCCTAACGCTCTTGAAGCAAACGGCGAACCGTTATCGCTACGAATAACATAAGGCATACCGTATTCGCCAAACAAGCGGTCAAACAGCTTAATAACGGCATCCGCTTGTGTATTAGGTAAGCCATGGCAACACAATAAAAAGCGGCTAAAATTATCCGTCACGGTTAACGGATAACAATAGGCTTTATTGCCAAGCTCAAACTGCCCTTTAAAGTCCACACACCAAGTGG
>NZ_JBPDVF010000034.1:0-369 GCF_051851515.1 Lonepinella sp. BR2271
GTTCCAGTTGTGTCGCCAGACGCATTGCTGGGTAGCTACATGCGGGAGAGATAAGTGCTGAAAGCATCTAAGCACGAAACTTGCCATAAGATGAGTCATCCCACTCTTTAAGAGTGTAAGGGTTGTTTAAGACTAAGACGTAGATAGGCTGGATGTGTAAGCGGTGCGAGCCGTTGAGCTAACCAGTACTAATTGCCCGAGAGGCTTAACTATACAACGCTCAAGTGGTTTTGGTTCAGATGACGGATGTCAGATGACAGAAGACAGTTGAAGTGCGTGAAATTAACTAACAGACAAAAAAGAAAAACTCAAAGACAGCTTGTTTCGTTCAGAGGACAGATAACAGAGGACAGAAGACAGAAATGTTTA
>NZ_JBPDVF010000035.1:0-352 GCF_051851515.1 Lonepinella sp. BR2271
GTTTTCAACAGGGTATTGATGATGACGATCATTTTACGAATACAGGCAACTAAACTACATTTTTTGGATTTGCCTTTTTCTAGCAATCGTTCGTAAAAATGTTTGAACGCAGGTTCGTGTCGCACGGCACAAAGTGTTGCCATATAAAGCGTACTGCGTGGTAACGCTCGACCGCCACGGCAATGACGTTTGCCTTGTAGGTTTCCACTATCTTTAGGATAGGGAGCAACGCCCACCAAGGCAGCTATAGCTTTGTTTGACACCTTGCCTAGCTCTGGCAAACACGCCATCAGCACGGCAACGGTTTTGCGTCCGACACCTTTGATGTTGATAAATTTTTCGGTTTGATCGT
>NZ_JBPDVF010000036.1:0-348 GCF_051851515.1 Lonepinella sp. BR2271
CTAGTTCCTTCACCCGAGTTCTCTCAAGCGCCTGAGTATTCTCTACCTGACCACCTGTGTCGGTTTTCAGTACGGTTTAGTAAAGTCTTTCGCTTAGTGGCTTTTCCTGGAAGTGTGGTATCGATTACTTCTTTCCCTTGGGAAATCGTCATCACGCCTTAGTGTTATCAGGGATTCGGATTTGCCTAAATCCCCCACCTACACGCTTAAACGTACATATCCAACAGTACGCTAACCTAACCTTCTCCGTCCCCACATCGCAACTTTACCAAGTACGGGAATATTAACCCGTTTCCCATCGACTACGCTTTTCAGCCTCGCCTTAGGGGCCGACTCACCCTGCCCCGA
>NZ_JBPDVF010000037.1:0-347 GCF_051851515.1 Lonepinella sp. BR2271
CAATGAATTGCGTTCACACGAAGGCATCGGGCGACGGACACCAGCGAGCTGTTATCAAGCGTCCAATCGCACCTACACAGGTAGGATTGAGCCTTATGATTATGGCGAGCAAGCTGAAATCCGCCAAGTACGACATAATGGCGAGATTAAATGGCAAGGTAAACGGTTTTACCTTAGTCAAGTTCTCGCAAAGGAGCCAGTTGCTTTTATTCCTTTTGGAGATGGCATTTGGCATATTTATTATCGTTTTCATTTTCTTGCGGAATTTAATCAACGAGAAAATAAAATTGTGCCAGCGACTATCTGGCATGCAACCCAAATGTAAACGATGTCCTTAGGGAAAATGT
>NZ_JBPDVF010000038.1:0-313 GCF_051851515.1 Lonepinella sp. BR2271
CCGCTTCGATCACTTTCTCTTTTTCTTCTGGCGTTAAGTTTGCCGGATCTTTCACCGGTGTCGCGTCTGGATCGACAGGTGTTGTATAGTCTGTGATCGGAATCACGCTGACAGCCTTGGCAGGCTCAATAGTGTCCGTTGAATTATCTGGATAAGTCACGGTGACTTCACCATTATCCGCAACAGTTACTGTTGTGCCTTCTGGGAAATCTGGGTTCTTCGCTTTAACCGCTTCGATCACTTTCTCTTTTTCTTCTGGCGTTAAGTTTGCCGGATCTTTCACCGGTGTCGCGTCTGGATCGACAGGTGTTGT
>NZ_JBPDVF010000039.1:0-309 GCF_051851515.1 Lonepinella sp. BR2271
GAAAGGGCGATGTCCTAGGCCTCTAGACGATGGGGACAACAGGTAAAGATAATTTGTTGTCTTCGCACTTCTTTTTCATTTCATTTGTTTATCTTGCTCGACCTAGTAAGCAATAGTTTAAAGTGCGGTCTTTTTTTCTTTCTTTTCTACTTTTTATCAAACAATCTGTGTGAACACTTGCTGTTGCTTCGTTTCTTGGTAAGCAAGTCAATAAGCCGAATACTCTGTATCCTGTCACCTATCGCCTGTCACCTGTTATAAGGAGGTGATCCAACCGCAGGTTCCCCTACGGTTACCTTGTTACGACTT
>NZ_JBPDVF010000040.1:0-280 GCF_051851515.1 Lonepinella sp. BR2271
ATACAACCTCAAATGTTTTTTTAAGAACACTTGATATTGCGTTTCAACTAAACACTTGACTGCTTTTGTTCAGTCAAGATTTTTTTCTTCTACTCAGACTTTCTTTCGAAAATCTCTCAGTTTTCAGCTTGTTTCCAATTTTTTAAAGAACAATAAGAAAATAATATAGATAATCCATTTCTTGTTTATCTACCGAATCATCTTTAATTGGCGTCCCCACGGGGATTCGAACCCCGGTTACCGCCGTGAAAGGGCGATGTCCTAGGCCTCTAGACGATGG
>NZ_JBPDVF010000041.1:0-279 GCF_051851515.1 Lonepinella sp. BR2271
AGGTGGGGCTACTGCATTATGACCATCAGGATTATTCCTTTGATGATTGGGCGTATTCAATACGCCCCTACATTTCTTTTGTTCTATTCTTTAAATTTAAAAACAAGCTGTCTGTAAGTTTTCTTTATTGTCTGTTAGTTTTAACGCTACTTTCTGTCCTCTGTCATCAGTCTTCTGTCCTCTGACAACCAAAACACTTGAGCGTTGTATAGTTAAGCCTCTCGGGCAATTAGTATGTGTTAGCTCAACGGCTCGCACCGCTTACACACCACACCTATC
>NZ_JBPDVF010000042.1:0-276 GCF_051851515.1 Lonepinella sp. BR2271
ATACAACCTCAAATGTTTTTTTAAGAACACTTGATATTGCGTTTCAACTAAACACTTGACTGCTTTTGTTCAGTCAAGATTTTTTCTACTCAGACTTTCTTTCGAAAATCTCTCAGTTTTCAGCTTGTTTCCAATTTTTTAAAGAACAATAAGAAATTTTAAATAGATAAACAATGTCTCGTCTATCTACCAAATCATCTTTAATTGGCGTCCCCACGGGGATTCGAACCCCGGTTACCGCCGTGAAAGGGCGATGTCCTAGGCCTCTAGACGATG
>NZ_JBPDVF010000044.1:0-270 GCF_051851515.1 Lonepinella sp. BR2271
ATATCTTTAGAAGTTCATCAGGCGAGTTTAAATTTTCCTAAGATTGAACAATATGCACTGGCAGACCAACTAAGACGTTCAAGTAAAAGCGTTTGTGCCAAATATAGCAGAAGGATTTGCCAAACAGGAATCAATGATAGAGTTTAAACGATTTGTTAAGATAGCAGCAGGAAGTGCTGATGAAACAAGAGTTTGGTTAAGATATTGTGTTGACTTGAACTATGTAAATGAAGAAACTTGGCAAAGATGGCGTAATGAATACGAAGAAAT
>NZ_JBPDVF010000045.1:0-258 GCF_051851515.1 Lonepinella sp. BR2271
TTTTACCCTCACCCTAGCCCTCTCCCAGAGGGAGAGGGGACGGTTTTGGGGCGTGATTTCATTTTGTTTTTACCCCTCACCCTAGTCCTCTCCCAAAGGGAGAGGGGGTGGTTTTTTGGGGAGTAATTTAATTGTGTTTTCCCTCATTATTCCCTCTCCCTCTGGGAGAGGGTTAGGGTGAGGGTACAACCTGATAACATAGTTTACATAATCCCTAAAGACATCGTTTACATTCCTGTGTAATCATATCGTCAAAAT
>NZ_JBPDVF010000046.1:0-252 GCF_051851515.1 Lonepinella sp. BR2271
TTAGCACGTCCTTCTTCGCCTCTGATTGCCTAGGCATCCACCGTGTACGCTTAGTCACTTAACTATACAACCTCAAATGTTTTTTATGGTTTACTTTCGTATTCCATTCATTTTCAGTCGCTGTTTCAACTAAACACTTGACTGCTTTTGTTCAGTCAAGATTTTTCTTCTACTCAGACTTTCTTGTGTTAATTTATATGATTAAATTAACTCGAAAATCTCTCAGTTTTCAGCTTGTTTCCAAATTTTTAA